>NZ_AP025465.1:3000000-3300000 GCF_024347355.1 Vibrio chagasii | reverse complement strand
CCATAACTTAAGCTGCATGTAGGTCGCTTTTAGTAAGCCCAGGACTGCAGTGTTGTTCGGGTGCGAACCTTTAATATTTGAAAGCGTATCGAAAGCGGCTTCGTAGTTTGATTCGCTGATCTGTTGTTTAGCTTTAGTTAGCTCAACGGCCAATAGAGAATCGTCTTGTTGGCTAGCCAGTTCGATGTATTTATCGCGTTCAGCGGTATTGCCTTGCTCATGCGCTGCTTGAGAGGCCACTAGGTAACAAAGCAGAGGCATGTCGTGGTGATTTGCCCAACGTGTCACTTTCTTCTCAGCACCTTTCCAGTCACCTTCAAGAAGCTTGATTATGCCTTCATTGGTATAACGGCGAGAGCGCTTAAGTTTACGAACACTGAACCAGTTCCAAGTTGTTGAGCTAGCGTAAATAAGCTTCTTAAATAGGTACTCTAAGCCAAACAGTGCAGCCAAAAGGACAGTCACAAAGATAGCCATTGTTGTCACACTCATCTCAATCGTCTTATTGGCAATTGATATCAGCACATAACCTTGTTGACCTGAAAACTGAGTACCGACAAACAGACCCGCACCGAGTACAAGGAAAAGAAAAATCAAACGAATCATTATTTCTCCTCCGAGGTCATTACCGTCACCTCACGGCGTAGACGTTCACGAATCACATCAGATAACTGATTCTGAGACTCAAGCTTCACAGGGTATTTAACAGTGATGTTCTGTTCGCTTAATTGCTTAATTGCCTTCTCGAATTCGATGACCGAGTTGTTATCTTGGTTTAGGTACGACTTAGACCACTCGTTAGCTGTCTTTAGAGCTGCGCTATAAACTTCACCTTGCTCTTTGTAGACTGCACGAATTGCAGTTTCCAGTTTACCCTTGATGTTTTCACGCAGGTAGAAGTGCTGTTCTGGTGATAGTAGAGGGATAACCTCGCCATCTCGACTACGGAAAGTGATAAAGTTTTCTGAGAAGTCTTTCATCGACGTCATCAGGTTGCTTTGCCAGTCATTGATGTCCTGAGATACGGCTTTTTTCTCGACGATTTCAGCCTCAGGAAGAATCGCATTCGCTAGAGGTAGCTTATCGACTTGTTGCTGAAGGCTTGTGATACGTAGCACCAAACCATCGCGGTCGATCAGAGGAATAGTACGAAGCTTAGTGATGTCGTTAGTCATAGACTGGCGCAGAGATACTAGGCTTGGATCGTTGAGTGCGGCGATACGCTGATCGGCACTTTCCATAAGTTTGGTTGCGCTAACAGCATCATGCTCAAGGAATAGTTTGCGGCCAGCAAGTTTTACTAGGTAATCGGCTTCCGCAAGCAGCCAGTCATTCGGACGACGACCTTTCACATCAGCTACCGCTAGCTGCAGGCTTTGAATGCTCTTTTGTTGTTGAGATTGTACAACCTGAGTTTTCTCTACCGCATGTGATGCTTCTTGGATGGTCTCTTGTTTGATGGCTTGCAGGTCTTTATTTACAGCAGATTGGGTATTTTGTAGCTGGGCTTGAAGTGCTGCGATTTGATCTGAATATTCAGCACTCTTTTGCTGCATTTGGAAGGCAATACCACCGCTGAAGATAATAGAAATTGCGATAGCGATAGCGCCGAATTTCACGCCGCGCTTGCCTTGCTTTTCTGCTTTCTCAATTTGTTCTTTGTGGTCGGCTTGAGTCTGCTCAGTGTGAGTCGTACTCGGTGCTGGGGCCTCAAGCTTTGACTCAGCTTCTTTTGATTCAGCACTTTCGTCTTTGGTCGCTACTGGCTGAGTATCTTGGTTCTGTTCAGGTTCAATATGCTCATTATTTTTTTTGCTTGTCATGCTTATTTCCTGTTTCTAGCTAGGGCTGGAGAGCAGCCAGTAATATTTGGTTCGCAGCACTTTGAGTATTCGTAACGTTAGAGAAGCCGAGCTGTTGTGCTCGTTGTGCTATGCGCTTGCTTGGAACAAACAAATGTCTCGTTGAAAGCCAAGCAGAATACTCACCAGGGGTAATGGAGCACAGATACTCCAGTTGTTCCTGACTTGTGATGACTACTTTGGACGTTTTTTTGTTTATCCATGTTTGATAGGTATTGTGATCGTTTATTGGAATATATTCTCTACGGTAGGTCTCACAATAAGAGACTTGTGCACCTAGGTTGAGCAAAGAATCTCGAATGAGCTCTCGCCCACCATTCCCACGTAGTATCAAAATGGATGTGTTATTTACGTCTCTCAGTTCAGCAAGTTTAAGAAGATGTTCACTATCACTAACTTGAGGATAGTTTACTTTTTGTTTACAGACTTTGCTTAAAACGTGCGCAGTTTTTTGACCAACGCCAAGATAAAGCGGCGAAGTAGGCCAAACGGACGAAGTTTTAGAAAGGATATTTTGAGCCGCGGTCACGGCATGATGGCTGACAGCGATGATGATATCGCTGTTGTTGAGCCGGACGCTTAAGTTGGCTGTGTCTGGATTATCAATGATACGAATAAGCGGATGATGGATCGCTTGAACCCCTTCATCCGCTAGTTGTTGGCAAAGCGATTGTCCCTCTACACCGGGACGAGTTACCAACACAGTCATGATTATTCTTGGTCTGCGTATAGCTTGGTTAAGATTTCTCTCGCACCGTCATCCAGCAGTTGATTAGCCAGAGTAACGCCAAGTGCTTCAGCATCTTTACGAGGACCGGAGATCTCACCGCGAACCATCTTAGAACCATCAGGTTCACCTACAAGTGCGCGCAGCCAGATGTTGTCGCCATCTAATAGTGAGTAGCTACCGATAGGCACCTGGCAACCACCCTCCAGAGTCAGGTTCATTGCACGTTCGCAAAGTACGCGGTCGGCTGTGTCTTGGTGGTTCAGTGGCTCAAGAAGTTTAATCAGACGCTCATCATCAAGACGACACTCGATACCTACAGCGCCTTGGCCTACTGCTGGTAGAGATTGCTCTGGTTCGATAAAGCTACGGATACGCTCTTCTAGTTCCAGACGCTTAAGGCCTGCTGCTGCCAGAACGATAGCATCGTATTGGCCGTCATCGAGTTTACCCAGACGAGTGCCAACATTGCCGCGCAGCTCTTTGATGATCAAATCAGGGCGGTATTCTAGAAGCTGACACTGACGACGCAGGCTACATGTACCTACGACAGCACCTTGTGGTAGTTCATCAATGTTGTTGTATGTGTTTGATACGAATGCGTCACGAGGATCTTCACGTTCACAAATCGTCACTAGACCTAGACCTTCAGGGAAGTCGACAGGGACATCTTTCATTGAGTGAACTGCAAGGTCAGCACGACCTTCTAGCATTGCCACTTCAAGTTCTTTTACGAACAGACCTTTACCACCCACTTTGGCAAGCGGAGTGTCTAGGATGATGTCACCTTTGGTCACCATAGTTACCAACTCAACCTCTAAACCAGGGTGAGCAGCTTGAAGAGCATCCCTTACAAAGTATGCCTGCCAAAGGGCAAGAGGGCTTTTTCTGGTTGCGATACGGATTGGTGCTGAATTTGTCATGGTGTTTCCGATATAGGTTCTGTAATAGCCTAATCCTACCATTGTGAGGCGAAAATTCTTACTGTTTGATCATTCCATGCTTTGATAGCTGAGAGATTTTCATAAGTTCACCAAAATAGTGTGATTGGTATCTCATTTGAAACATGGGCTATTATTAGAAATAGTCAATAACGAGGACACTACGGCGCCGTGAGTTTAACTTTTTGTCATTAAGGAATTAGCCGGTCTGGCGGCTTCCTTTGCTTTACCATTAGGGGTGAAAGTGTTAAATTGATCACGTTTTGTTGCTGCTTTCGTTCAGTAACTAAACAGAAGTGCATTTAATCTCAAACCAAGGACTTACCTTGCAGGCTTACACTCAAACATTGATTCAACGATTAGACAATCTAAATCAACAGCGCATTGATCGTGCGTTGGCGTTGATGAATGTGCAAGGTCAACGAGTTTTCAATCTTATTCCCGCACTGCTTCACTTCAATCATCCAATGATGCCTGGTTATTATGATCAACAAGTTCCTTTTGGAATTCGTAGCTTCACGCTTAATGAATTCCAAAAGCAATTTGTCTCTGATACTGAACTTACTTTAGGTGGCAAGCTAACCGAGTCTGCGGAGCCCGCAATTCTTGGCCTTTACACCATGGGCAGTACCTCTTCTATTGGTCAAAGCACGTCAAGCGACCTCGATATCTGGGTGTGTGTATCTCCGGATATGGACGGCCCAGCTCGCGATAGCCTTACCAATAAATGTCTGTTGATTACCGACTGGGCTGAAACCTTAGGCGTTGAAGCTAACTTCTTCTTAATGGATGAAGAGCGTTTCCGTTCGAACCATTCAGAAGAGATGACCGGTGATAACTGTGGTTCTTCACAGCACTTATTACTGCTTGATGAGTTCTATCGCTCAGCGGTTCGCTTGGCTGGTCAACGTTTGTTGTGGCAAATCATTCCGCCAGAAATGGAAGAGTGCTATGACGAATATGTTCAAGGCTTGTGTCAGGATGGCTATCTTGATTGTTCGCAGTGGATTGATTTCGGTAAGCTGAATCGCATTCCTGCAGAAGAGTACTTTGGTTCTAACTTGTGGCAGCTCTATAAGAGTATCGACTCACCGTATAAATCGGTGTTAAAGGCGATCTTGCTAGAAGCCTATTCATGGGAATACCCAAACACCCAACTCTTGAGTATCGATACCAAGCGTCGCTTTTTTGCGGATGAACCGGATCTGTATGGCATGGATAGCTACTATCTGATGCTAGAAAAGGTAACTCGCTACCTAGAGCGTATTAACGACCACACTCGTTTGGATTTGGTGAGACGCTGTTTCTACCTTAAGACCCATGAGAAGTTGTCGCGTGAAGCCGGTATCGGTTCTGTAGCATGGCGTCGTGAAGCCCTAACCGAGATGACTAAGTCTTGGAATTGGGGACAGGAAACCATTGCTGAGCTCGATAACCGACGTAACTGGAAGGTTGAGCAGGTGAAAGTGGTGCACCACGCACTGCTTGATGCCTTGATGCTGAGCTATCGTAACCTGATTCAATTTGCACGTCGTAACGACATCACATCGGCAATCAGCCCACAAGATATCAGTATCTTGGCGCGTAAGCTTTATGCTGCGTTTGAGGTGTTGCCGGGCAAAGTGACGCTACTGAATCCGCAAATCTCTCCGGATCTGCATGAACCTGACTTGAGCTTTATAGAGGTTCGCCAAGGGCAATCGAATAAAGCGGGTTGGTACTTGTACAAACAGCCGCTTATTGCGCACCGCATTCTTGGTCAGCCTTCGCTCGAGCACCATGAGTACTTGAGTAAGCTGGTTGCATGGTCATTCTTTAATGGTTTGATTACTGAATCGACACGTTTGCATTCTGTAGTTCGTGACGCCCACATTGATATCGATAAGTTCTATCAAATGGTGAGCGACCTACGTAATACCTTCTCTTTACGTAAACGCCGTCCGAGTATGCAAGCACTGGCGAGCCCTTGTGAGATCAGCCAGCTGGCGATGTTCATCAACTTTGAAAACGATCCGACTTCTGAATTAAGCGGTCGTGCCTTGAAGGTCGATCTGAAGAATGCAGATATCTTCAGCTTTGGTGAAGAAGGTAAGAGCTTAGTCGGCAGTGTCGATTTGGTTTATCGTAACTCTTGGCATGAAGTACGTACGCTGCATTTCCAAGGTGATACGGCAATGCTGGATGCCCTTAAGACGGTACTTGGTAAAATGCACCAAGATGCGTTGCCGCCAGAGTCGGTTGATGTGTTCTGTTACAGCAAAAACCTGCGTGGTGTGATGCGCAATATGGTGTATCAACTGCTTGCTGAGTGTATCGACTTACGATTGAAACCGATTGAACCAGAGAAACGCCGCCGCTTTAAGGCTATTCGTTTAGCCAACAAGATGTTTGGCCTGTTCTTCGAACGTCGTGGTGTGTCGGTACAGATGTTGGAAAACTCAGTCGACTTCTATCGTAGTATCTCAACTAATAAGTTGAAGGGTTCTCCTTTACTGATGCTCGATAAAGAGCAAGAGTATCAACTGCCAGAAGTGGTGGATGGTTTTGCGAGTGAGGGCTTGATTCAGTTCTTCTTTGAAGATACCGATAAAGGTTTCAATATTTATGTATTGGACGAGTCGAATCAGGTTGAGGTGTATCACCAGTACAGCGGTGAAAAAGATGAGATGATCGCGAGCGTAAACTCTTTCTACACCTCGGTAAAAGATGAGTCGAAGATGTCGTCAAAGTTGATTAACTTTAACTTACCTCAGTACTACCAAATCGTTCATCCAGAAGAGGGCAACTCTTATGTTGTGCCTTACCGTAATGATGCCACTTTAGCTTCTCGGAGCTCAAAGATAGTTAACATCTAGTTGATTTAGACAGATAGATATTAAAAAGGAGTGATTGAATCACTCCTTTTTTTGTTTTGCTTATCAGTGGTTAGACCCAGTCGATATCTTCACCTGCGTGCTTCACGCATTCTTCTTTAACCATCTCAAACAGCTCCATGCCCGTCTTTGAACATGTCCACTTGTCGTCAACTAGCTTGAAGTGAAAGCCACCAGATTTAGACGCTAACCAGATTTCTTTCATTGGTTCTTGGCGGTTAATTATGATTTGGCTGCGGTTCTCAAACTCCAGCGTCATCACGTTGCCCGTCACTTCGTAATCAATATCTGCCTCTGATTCATCGATAGCTTCTTCGATGTTTTGCATCTGTATATCGACTAGCTGATGAAATTCAGTCTCGTTCATCCTTTCTATCCTATTGCTTTTCCTGAGTGTGGTGCGATTATAGGGGGCATTGAGTTAATAATCACGATATGCAAAATGAAAAAATTAATTACTGCTCTATTTATGATGTCCGTTATTGGACTTTCTGGTTGTGGTCAAACGGGTCCTTTGTACGATCCTGATGAAGTTCAGCAGACCGAACAATCACAATAAGTGAAAACACGCAGAAATCGTTATTTATAAGGGATAAGAACTTTGGATTACTTCAACTATCAGGAAGATGGCCAGCTTTGGGCTGAGGACGTCGCACTTTCACAACTAGCAGAGCAATATGGTACACCGCTGTATGTATATTCTCGTGCTACATTAGAACGCCACTGGAATGCGTTTGATTCATCGGTTGGTGAGCATCCACACTTGGTGTGCTATGCCGTTAAGGCGAACTCGAACCTTGGCGTATTGAATACCCTAGCTCGATTAGGTTCTGGCTTTGATATCGTTTCTGGCGGTGAGCTAGAGCGTGTTGTGGCTGCAGGTGGCGATCCGGCAAAGGTTGTTTTCTCTGGTGTCGGCAAAACAGCCGCTGAAATGAAACGTGCGCTTGAGTTAAACATTAAGTGTTTCAACGTAGAGTCTGAGCCAGAGCTAGAGAGACTGAATAAAGTCGCTGGTGAACTGGGTGTTAAGGCGCCGATTTCACTGCGTATCAACCCAGACGTTGATGCAAACACTCACCCTTATATCTCGACAGGTCTGCGTGATAACAAATTTGGTATTGCCTTCGACCGTGCGCCTGCCGTTTACGCTTTTGCACAAACACTTGAGAACTTGTCTATCCATGGTATTGATTGCCACATCGGTTCTCAATTAACTGACATCGAGCCTTTCATTGATGCGACTGATCGTTTGCTTGCTCTGATCGACCAACTACGTGCTGATGGTATTAACATTAAGCACCTTGATGTTGGTGGTGGTTTGGGTGTGGTATATCGTGATGAATTGCCACCACAACCTTCAGATTACGCAAAAGCACTATTGGCGCGTCTAGAAAATCATTCTGATCTAGAGCTGATTTTCGAACCTGGAAGAGCGATTGCTGCTAACGCTGGTGTACTATTAACGAAAGTTGAGTTCCTCAAGCCAACGGAACACAAGAACTTTGCCATTATCGATGCAGCAATGAACGATTTGATGCGTCCAGCGCTTTACCAAGCTTGGCAAGACATTGTTCCTGTAAGCCCGCGTCAGGGTGAAGCTGTGACTTATGACTTGGTTGGTCCTATCTGTGAGACAGGTGACTTCCTAGGTAAAGATCGTGAGCTAGTGCTTGAAGAGGGCGATTTACTTGCTGTTCGCTCAGCTGGTGCTTATGGTTTTGTCATGTCTTCAAACTACAACACTCGTTCGCGTGCGGCTGAAGTGATGGTTGATGGCAACAAAACTCATTTGGTTCGTCAGCGTGAAGAGCTTACGAGCTTGTGGGAACTTGAAAACATTCTTCCGGAGTAATTTAAAGCGTTATGCACTTCCACTTTTCTAAAATGCATGGTTTGGGCAATGATTTCATGGTCGTGGACTGCATTACTCAAAATATTTTCTTTTCTCCAGATTTGATCCGTCGTTTGGCGGATCGTCACACTGGTGTGGGCTTTGACCAGCTACTTGTGGTTGAGGCTCCCTATGATCCAGAAACTGATTTCCATTACCGCATATTTAATGCAGATGGCAGTGAAGTGGAGCAGTGTGGTAATGGTGCTCGTTGTTTTGCACGATTTGTTCGTATGAAAGGCTTAACGAATAAGTACAGCATCAACGTCAGCACCAAGAAAGGTAAAATGGTTCTCAAGATTGAAGAGAATGACCTGATCACCGTGAACATGGGCATTCCTGAGTTCGAACCAAGCAAGATCCCATTTAAAGCGAAGCAACCTGAAAAGACCTACATCCTAAGAACCGATGCACACACTCTGTTCTGTGGCGCGGTCAGCATGGGCAACCCGCATGTGGTCACTGTCGTTGATGATGTCGATACGGCCGATGTGGATACCTTGGGCCCACTGCTTGAATCACATGAGCGTTTCCCTGAGCGTGTCAATGCTGGTTTTATGCAGGTGGTTAATCGTGAAGAAGTTCGTCTACGTGTTTACGAACGTGGAGCGGGCGAAACTCAGGCTTGTGGTAGCGGTGCGTGTGGTGCTGTTGCTGTGGGTATTACTCAAGGCTTACTGGCTGAAAATGTGAAAGTTCGTCTACCGGGCGGTGATTTACACATTAGTTGGCAAGGCCCGGGTAAACCTCTGTATATGACAGGCCCTGCTACGCATGTGTTTGATGGTCAGCTTTCTTGCTGATTTCGACATATAACAGATAGATACATAAAAAATAAAGGATAGGTTTTGTCTAACGTTGAAGCCGACGCTCTCACCGCAGAAGTGGTCGCGGAATATTTACGTGATAACCCAGATTTTTTCCAAGACCGAAAAGATTTGGTGGATCGCCTTGCTATTAATAACGTTGAGCAGGGTGCCGTTTCTCTGGTGGAGATTCAGCTTAAACGTCAACGCCAGAGAATCGAAGAGCTAGAAGAAGAGATCACTGGCTTGATGTCTTTGGCGGCGAGTAACGATAAAACCTTCTATGAGTTTATGGACCTGCAAGCGCAAGTACTGAAATGCAGTGACTTCATGCAGGTGATTAAAGCGGTTGAGCAAAAGGCACTCGACCTAGGGTTGAAGGCTCATTTGCGAATCCTTTCGCAAACGGGTTTTTATCAGCTCAGCGAAGAGGGCTACTCGAAGTTTTCACTCAACCACTTTAATGGCAAAGATGCCTACCTTGGGCGCTTAAGAAAAGCTGACAGACAAGATTTGTTTGGTGATTTCCCGGTTCCAGAGCTAGGCTCTTATGTAGTACTACCGCTCGCTAAGCAGTCTCCATTGGGGTTACTCGCCTTTTCTAGTGAAGATGGCGGGCATTTCCAACCTCATATGGATACGCTCTTTTTACGCCACTTAGCACTTGTTGTGTCTCATCTGGCGGACACCTTACCTTGGCAGATAAATAATGAGCCTAGAGCCCAAAACACCTCTTCCTAATAGCCTTCAAAAGCCTCTTTCTCGCTTCTATGAATATCTCAGAAGCGAGAAGGGACTCAGCCTACACACCCAGCGAAACTACAAACAACAACTTGAAACCATGGCTGAACACTTAGTCACACTGGGGCTAAAGGATTGGCGCCAAGTCGATGCGGCTTGGGTAAGGCAACTTGCCAGCAAAGGCATGCGTGACGGAATGAAGGCAAGCAGTATTGCGACTCGCTTATCGTCACTGCGTAGCTTCTTTGATTTTCTTGTCTTACGTGGCGAAATCACTGCAAACCCTGCAAAAGGGGTCTCTGCACCTCGTAAGCAGCGCCCGTTACCAAAAAACCTCGATGTAGATGAAGTCGGTCAGTTGCTTGACGTGAATGAAGACGATCCGCTGTCGATTCGTGATCGAGCGATGATGGAGGTGATGTACGGTGCTGGTTTGCGTCTTGCTGAACTGGTTGGTATCAACCTCAAAGACGTGCTGAGCCGCCAAGGAGAAATCCGAGTGATCGGTAAAGGTGACAAGGAGCGCAAGGCGCCATTTTCGGGCTTAGCCAAAGAGTGGGTCGATAAGTGGCTGCGAGTCCGCGGTGAATTGGCTTCTCCAGGAGAGGATGCGCTGTTTGTTTCCAAGCTGGGAACACGCATCTCACACCGCAGTGTGCAAAAACGTATGGAAGAGTGGGGCAAGAAGCAATCTGTAGCGAGCCATATTAGCCCGCACAAACTGCGTCACTCCTTTGCAACGCATGTCCTCGAGTCGAGCCAAAACCTTCGTGCGGTCCAAGAGTTATTGGGTCATGAAAACATCTCGACCACCCAAGTGTACACTCACTTAGATTTCCAGCATCTAGCACAAGCATACGATCAGGCTCACCCAAGAGCCCGTAAGAAAAATAAAGACTAAAGGTTTTACTATGCGAATTTACCGAGGGTTACAGCCTGTCAAAGCCATGACCTTTGATTTGGATGACACTCTATATGACAACTGGCCTGTGATCGTGAAGGTTGAGAAAGAGATGGCGCAGTGGCTTTTTCAAGAGCACCCTGTGTCTGCTTCTTTGTCGCTGGATGAGTGGCAAGCTGTAAAACAACGAGTCGCATTGGAAAACCCTGAGCTAAAGCATGACGTCACCTTGTGGCGTGAAACCCAAATTAAGACAGGTTTACTGCAGTTGGGTTACTCTCTGCAGCAAGCGGAACAGGCTGCTCGTGATGGTATCGAACATGCCTTATGGCTACGCAACCAAGTCGACGTTCCTCAAGAAACCCACCGTGTGATGGCGGAACTTGCCGAGCGTATTCCTTTGGTTGCGATAACCAATGGTAACGTTGATCCCCACAAAATTGGCCTTGGGCAATATTTCCAACTCATTCTTAAAGCGGGACCAGACGGCAGAGCCAAACCCTACCCAGACATGTTTGAGAAAGCACAACAGCATTTAGGCTTTGATGCTAGCAATATCCTTCATGTGGGTGATCATTTGAGGACGGATGTCTATGGAGCCAAGAAAAATGGCTTCCAAGCATGCTGGTTTAATGACACTGGTTCCAATTTATACCTATCTTCGAAGGCGAGTGTGCTTCCTGATGTTGAAATAGAACAGCTCAGCGATCTTATGCGACTAATTTAATGTCCAGTGCAGGCTTATTGTGTCGCATTTATGATAGTGAATTGTTACATTAGTCGTGTTTAAAGGCCTGTTTAGGCTAGGATAATTAGCGATTACTTATTACGATTCATTTCAATCATAGCGGTGGTTGCGGGTTCTCTATTCCATTAGATTTCGAACAAGGGTTGGCATGCAAACATATACATTTCTCGCAAACACAGAGGAGCAATTAGAATCTCAATTTGCTCAGCGCGAATGGTGTGATAGCAAACAATACCTAGTTCAACTTTTCTCTACGCAATCACCGGATGTGGCTCGCCAACTTGCTAACGTGGCGCTCAATCGTTTGAGCCATGCGACGTTGATTGGTCAAAGTGCTCGTCATGTTATTTGTGATAACTGCCTTGAGAGTACTTGCACCTTAGTCATTGTTAGTGAATTCAACGAAACTCGATTAATCTCCGCGGTACAGCCTTTTACAGGTAACCCTAACCAAGATAGCCAAGATCTCGTATCTCAACTTGATCTATCGGAAGACACCAAAACTGTTATCAGCTTGTGTGATCAGGTTGAAGGACGTGATTACCCAATTTATGGTGCTTTCGAAAATCATTCCTACGCATTACCAGTGGCTGGTGGCTTGTGCCAGGAAAATGAGTTCGGCCGCTGGGTTATGCACAACGAGCAAACTTACCAACATGCCTGCGTAGCGGTTGCCTTGACGAACTCTAATTTAAAGGTGTGGTCAGACGCTTACTCCGAGTGGAACCCTATAGGGATGAAACTACGAGTGACTCATGCGATAGGGAACCGTCTGTATGCATTAAATGACAAGCCGGCGATTGAAGTATTTAAACATTACCTTGCCGATGGTAAAGACCTTCCTTTCAGTCAACTGATGAGTTTTCCGCTTTATCGCGAACTTGGCAGGAAGAAAGGGATATCAACACCACTTCGTATTAATGACGATGGCAGTATCGAGTTTGATAGCCCTTGGCAGATCGGTGAAGAAGCTCAGTTCTGCTATAACCACCCATCACTGACTGCCGAAAAGGTGCGTCATGGCGCTGAGATGCTTGCCATGCATCAACCTGAGTCTGTGATCATCTATAACTGCGTTTCTCGATTGGAGTTCATTGACAGTAAGTTAGAGCTCAAGCCATTTGAAGGGATAGTAAATGCATGTGGTGCTTACTGCATGGGAGAGCTTTATCGAACTGAAGAGCGACAAGATATCCTTCACCACAGTCTGACTTATATCGCGATGAGAGAGTCTGACGAGATTAATGAGTTTCACGCTGACGAATTTAAGTGTGGCTCTACGGTTTCACCACTGCTTAACTTAGTGCGTAACGCAGTGGCTGATCTTGATAGCATGAACACACAAATGGAGAAGAAACTCCATCAACAGGCTCGTCGTTTAACGGAGAGTTATCGCATTGATTCCCTTACAGGGCTACCTAACCGTATAGTACTAAAAGAACGACTCAATACGATTCTCTTTACTGAACATTTGTTGACTTTGAAATTGACTAATTTCCATCAAGTGAATGACAAGTATGGGTATCAAGTTGGTGATCAATTACTCTTAGATCTCTCCAACCACCTCGTAGAGCGTTTGCAGCTTCGAGTCGTTAAGAGGTCTAAGATCAAAGTTGAACTCTTTAGTATTGGGGTTGGAGAATGGGCGATTATCTTCAATACCAGTGCCATAGGAGCGAGGATAAAGGAGCGCTTTGTAGAATTTGCAGATGAAGTTGAACGTGTTAACTTCGAACCTTATGGCTTAACCGATATTGACTACCTATCGGTCTCGTTATGTGGCGGGTTTGCCAGTCGCTGTGACTTTTTGACTGATAATAGTGATGAAATCCTTCTAAAAGCGATTGAAGCACGACGTTATGGTGTTCGTAACAACACCCACATAACTAATGCCAAAGATATTCAGGTGAGTGAAGAAGAGCGTAAAGAACGGATTGGTTGGTTGAGCTGTGTTAGCCGAGCAATCTTAGATCAGAATATTATTACCTACTCGCAACCAATTGTTGAGGCGAGAACACATGAACTGATTGGTCAAGAATGTTTGGTGAGAATAATGGAAGCTGATGGAACGATTGTGCCACCAGGTAAGTTCTTGCCTATGATTGCCGACACCCATCTTTATACACGTCTTAGTCGCCACATGATTAAGAACACCATCGGCTATATGGCAGATAAGCAGAGTCCGTTCTCCATCAACCTTTCTCCGCAAGATCTCCTAAGTGATAAGACACTGGAGGTACTTGAGACTGCGATTAGTGGAATGAACGATCCCACTCGACTTGGGCTCGAGGTGCTAGAATCTGAGCAGATCAAAGATTATGGCCGTATGATTGAGGTGTGTGACCACTTCCGCTCTCTAGGAGCAAGAATCATCGTGGACGATTTTGGCTCTGGTTACTCCAACATTGATGAGATCATCAAGCTGGAGCCGCAGATAATTAAGCTCGACGGCAGTTTGATTCGTAACATAGACAAAGACCAGAAGCAGAGAAACATTGCTTCTCAGCTGGTGCGATTGTGCCAAGTGTTTAATGCCAAAACGGTCGCTGAGTTTGTTCACAATCAACAGGTTTGTGAGATAGCCGAACAGATGGGCGTCGATTACCTGCAAGGTTATTACTTTGGAGAGCCTAAACGGCTGTTCTAATGAGTGGCAAATGTCTGATGTTTCACGTGAAACACTGTTTTGTCCAATGTATTAAAGCGAGATGTGAAAAGGGTGAGCTAGTGGCTCACCCTTTTTATTTTGGTGCTTAAGCACTCCGCATTACTCTATCTGAGAGCGTGTCCACTTTTGTCTGCTTGGAATACTTTGAGATAGTGCTGATAGTAATCCTCTATCTGCTTTGCTGGTTGAGCTTCACCTAATGCCTTAAGTAGCTCAATACCAACCTCACAGGTACATAAGTGTCCATTGTCTTGATTGCGGCGCAACGTATATGAAGATTCACTGGTTACATCGAGGTGCACTTGAGGAATCGTCTGTAGCCAAGGGCTTTTGTTGAGCATTTTTTTTGCTTCTTGCCACGTGCCATCCAAGATGATGAATAACGGCATTCGTTCACTCGCTGTATCCGAAACCGCTTGCTGGCATTCAATGCTTTCATCACTTGGAAACAACAGCAAAGGCTGATGAGTTTCATCATTAAGTAAAGCCAGTAGTTCGGCTGGAGGCGTCTTGCGCTGCCAAACAAAAGACTGACACTGCTTGAGTGACTGTTGCAGTAGCTTTCCGGTATTGGTGTCTCGTGTTAGTTCATTCTCATGAGTGAGTAACACTAACTGGGTTTGGCTTTCAGTATTCGGTATTCGATGACAAATACATTGATGAGTGAAACCACACCCACTGCAAGCTTGCTGATCGCTCATGGTTATAGCTTAACTCCGCTTTGTACTGGTGAGATGTCGTTAGCAAACAAAACCACATCGCTGATATCAGCATCATCGGCTACCGGTGCCACACTTGGGTTGAGTGGGTAGCTGACACCCGTATATGAGAGTGCGTGTTTGGCCGCTATTGCACCCCCGCCGCTGACATTGAAGATCAGATCGTGCCAACCGTGATTTTTAGACTTACCCACACGTATATCGCCTTTTACTAATGTGACTCGGCTATTGAAGCGCCACTTGTCTTGATGGTTCTCGAAAATCAGCAGTGTACAACCACCTGAGCCACACCAATCGAGCTGGGCGAACAGCTCTTCTTTACCGTCACCGTTGAGGTCGTAGGTGAGCCAGCGGTATTTAGTATCATCAGGCGAGCTGTTGTTGATCTTAAAATATTCGCGGATCGCTTGGTCTACTTTTGGATCAAATTGATCACTGGAGTTCACTTGCTTCGCCTTTAGATCAACCGCGTTGGTTTGTGCTTGTACAGGCTTTGCTTCGAATAGTACTAGACCACCGTTGGCAATCGGGTAAACGATATTGCCGACCTTTTCTTTCTTTGCGACCAACTTACCGTTATCGAGAGTGAAGATACGCTCGGATATCAGATATTGCTGTTGGTGGCGAGTCATGACGACCTGAACTTGGTTTTGGTTGAGTTGCTGCCAGAAGCCTTGCTCAACAATAGAAGGATCACCGTTGCTGTAAGAGTAGGTTGTTACTGCGCTATGGTCATCGTTGAGCTCAAGGTTAATAGAGAACCCTGAGTTCTGCGTTGAGCTAGCGAAATAGGTACCACTCCAGTCCAGTGTAGGATCTTGGTTTGAAACCGTAGCACAGCCCGTGTAGTTGCTTTCATTGAGGTTGAGTTTTGCTTCCCAGCCATAGATAGAGTCACTCATGCCGTCGCTGCAGCTCTCTTTCTTCAGATTGAGCTCGCCTTGTGTTGCTTTACCTTCTAGTTGGTAATCACGACTGCTTGGCGTGGTGCGGCTTGATTCGATGTTGAGAGCCTGAGGTGCTTCGCCTATTTTGGTATAAGTCATCTGGTCTTTATCAAAGGTGGCGGACCAGAATGGTTCATTGCCGAAGACTCGTGTGGAGCGCAGTGGTTGGTCGCAGCGTTCAGGGTTTTCTGCCGTTAAGATATTGACTTGATCAACCACGAAGCGTGCTGTGAAATCAGCGTTGTAGCCGGTTTGGCTAGGTACGGTAAGGTGGCCAATCAGTTCACCATACAGAGCTTGATAAGGTCTGGCAGCTAACCCTTGTGCCTCTAGCGCTAGTTCAGGGGACATATCTAACCAGTATTGTTGTTGGCTACCACAAGGGGTAAACGTGCGGCTTGCATGGCCTACCACAACTTGACCGCGCATGATGAAGGTTTGTGGTTGAACGCTCAGAGGTTCATCCAAGGTTGCTGGTGGAACTTCAGGTTGTTGCGGTGTTTCTGGAGCGGTTACACAGCCTTGTAGCGCGAATGCGGCTAGCCATGTCACTGGGTTTTTCATTACCTTCATGTTATATCTTCCTCGGAGCAACCGTTAATTGGATTTATTATGGCATATTGGTTATTTAAAACAGAACCCGACACTTTTTCTATTCAGACACTAAGAGTACAAAAAACCTCTTGTTGGGAGGGAGTTCGTAACTATCAAGCTCGAAACATGATGCGTGATGAGGTCAAGCTTGGCGACCTAGTGATGATATACCACTCATCATGTAAAAAAGTGGGCGTAGCGGGGATCGCAAAAGTAACCAGAGAAGCCTACCCAGACCATTTTCAATTCGATCCCGAGAGTGATTACTACGACCCTAAATCTTCACCCGATAACCCGCGCTGGATAATGGTTGATGTCGAGTTTGTTCGAGTTACTGAACGCTTGATCCCATTAGCGACCCTTAAAGCCATGCCTGAATTATCTGAAATGCCTTTGGTGAAGCGCGGCAATCGTTTATCGATCATGCCTGTGACGGAACAAGAGTGGCAGGCGATCTTAAGCAAAGAAGTGCTCGGTTCTCGTTAGAGGAAGCTTTTAGCGTAAGGTTCAAAAAAGGCAGCCATTGGCCTGTCTCTTGATCACAAGTCTGGTTAATCAAGAGACTTGGCGAGTTCATACCCTTCAAGGATGGTTTGTAACCTAAGCCATCCTTGCCATAACGTCTTTATAGAAGCGCGACCTGTTCGCTTGGTATTCTTCCAACCACCTAACCGAGCAATACCGTTGTAAGCCCATGATATATTAGGCGCTTCTTTCGGTAGTTTTTTGCTCTCCAACTTGAGCCACATTAACTTCCACGCTTTGCCTTTTAATACCTGCTCACAACTGCTCTTAGATAACTCGTCTGATTCATTCATAAACCTCAACTGGAGTAACCGAGTCGCGATAAAAGCCAAAACGACGCTGAGCCTTTCTAAGTTATCCTTACTTTGCATTCTCAGTTGCTCAACTTCAGTCCCTTCACTTTTCCAGACTTTATGAAAATCTTCTATCAGCCAGCGCCGCTCATAATAACTGACGATTTTGAGTGCCTCTTCCTTGCTCGTTATCGGCTCTGAAGTCAGTAAGTGCCATGCGAGCTTATTACCACTCTCTCCTTGTTCTATACATCCCACGTAGTAAAGCGGAATGTTATCGAACTCTTTCTTGTTAGCAGGAGACTTGAGTGTCACGGGGGCATATTTGATATCTAAATGAGCCTTGCGAGCTTTACGACCGCCTTTTTGCGGTATTTCGAGCACTTTCTCTCCGGCTGATAACAGGGTAGAAGCATAGCTATAAAGACGATTATCGTGCTCTTCAATACAGCGGCTTTGCATTGAGCGAACGAGGAACCTTTGTTGTTGCTCTCGCTTGTAAGTGAGGTATTCAAATAGGTCGGCTTCTCTATCGCACACAGAAATGACATCCGAAATTTTATCGCCAAGTCGCTCAGCGACATGGCGAGAGGCTTGTTCCCACTTATAACTTTCTTTCTCTTTGTATGGTCGAGTCGCATGCTGGTGCCTTTGACCTCGCTTTTCTATATCACGAGTCCAGCGCTGTTGTTCAATTAAACCAATAACAGATTGAGTGTCGGGAGCAAAAAGTAAGGTTGAGTGTACAAACATGGCGCGATGTCGATTGCCTTGATTAGAGTGCCCGAGTTCATCTCGAATGCTGCGATGGGAGTAACTGAGAGAAGTGGTGTCTTCTAAGGCAAGAAGTGTTTGTTGCTCTAATGCTTCTTGTGCGGTGACATAAAAACCCGCTTCTGCGATATCTTCTGCTTTGATTTGCTCATTACGGATGAAGCGATAAGCCCCTTCCATTTCAGCAGGGGATATAATGAGTTTCGAGACGGGTACGCCAGGCTGCTCGGCCAGTGAGGCTGCGAGAGCAACGAGTCTTTGAGTGCGTCTAGGGTCATTAAGGTGGGCTTGACCGAACTATTTTTGTGCCCAAAGGGTTGGCTCTATATAGGTCATGATAATCATCCTTGTCATTGCTTAGATGATCAGATCATGAAACCTAAAAATAGTTCAAAAAAAATCCCCAAGCGTGGCTTAGGGATTTGTGTATAAGAGACAGCCCAAAGGAGCCTTTTTGTATGATGGGGTTGTTTAGAGTAGGTGTTTCTCTAAGTAGTGCGCAACGGCATCATCAGCGTTGCTACCAATCACTTCATTGTCTGGTAGTGCTTGCATCACTTTCTCGTGCGATGTGCCCATGATTAGGCCTTTACCTGCCATTGCCAGCATCTCAGCGTCATTCATACCATCACCAAAGGCAACACAGTTATCCAGCGTTCGGTTCAGAGATTTCGCGACAGCGTCTAAAGCATGACCTTTAGATACTTCAGCGGCCATCACTTCCAGACACCAAGGTGTTGAGAAAGCCACGTTTAACTTGTCTCCAAATGCTTCTTTTAGCTTTTTCTCAAACGTCACTAGGTGTTCGTGGTCTTGCTCTGGGTGAGTGAAGAAAACCTTGGCAATGCCGTCGCTCGGCGCATTGTCTGCTTCAAAGCGCTTGTAGCTGAAGCCTGACTCACTGTGGAACTTAGCTAGCATTTCATCTTCACGATCGAGCAACCAATCTTCATTTTGGTACATGTGAATGAAGATGTTTGGATCTTGGCGAACAATATCAATAACCGGTTGAACGAGTTCTTGAGGTACGTTTTGGCTATACATTAGCTGATCATTCTGGTCGTGCACGCGAGCACCGTTCGACGTGATCATGTATGCCGGAATCCCTGCGATTTGACGAATCCCAGCTACATCGACGTGATGGCGACCCGTTGCGAAGATAAAGGTATAACCTTGCTCGTGTAACTTCTTTAGCGTTAGCTTGGTAAAATCGCTCAACTGATGGTTGGGAGCCAGCAGCGTACCATCTAAATCAGAGGCAACGATTTTCACGGAATCTTTAAGTGCAGGAATAGTCATTTAACCCTCATTGCAAAGTGCTTAACCAATATCAACACTAGCCAATGCTAGTATCGTTTGAACTACAATATCTCGACCCAGAAATTGTATGCCAAAATCATGCAAGAAAAGAGGGCAAAGCTCACTTACTTCTCTTCCTCTTTATTCGCTATCTTATGGCTCGCTTCTTATGCAGTTGATGTGAGTACTAAACAAAGAACTGATTAATGGCATCCAGTGTTTGATTACGGTATTTGTCTTGCTCAAACAACACTTCATGCCTTGAGCCTTCAATAACTTTAAAGTGGCAATCCGGGTTGGTTTTCTTCAGCTTATTGATGAATTTCACCTGAGCATCGTTACTCACAATCTTCTCTTCACCAGCTTGAATCAGTAATAGAGGGATCTTGATTTGACGAGTCTGTTGGATTGACTGCTTGGCTGCCATTAACCCTTGCCATACCCAGCGAGTGCTAGCGCCACCGACTTGCAGTGAAGGGTTCTCTTCGTAAAGTCGACGGAACCACTGATAACGAACCTTGCTTTGGCTCAGGAGGTTATTCTCGAAAGGTTTCGAGTAATAGGCCTGCTGACCTGGCGCGTAAACCGGTTTGGCGTGATACGCGGTAAGCACTTGCCCAATAATCATCGCGATAGGCTTTAAGTACCACTCGGTGTTGATACCAAACATTGGGGCGCACAAGGTGACCTTATCAAATGGGTGGTCTGGATGGGTTTGTAGGTAGCGTGTCGCGATAGTGCTCCCCATTGAGTGGGCTAACAGGTATCGCTTGGCATACTTGCTGAGGTCAAAGCTGGCAATCATGTCAGACATATCAGATGCATAATCATCAAACTCATGAATGTGACCAATGTCAGAGTCTGCTACCATACGTTCCGACTGGCCTTGACCTTGATGGTCAAATGAATAAACGTCGTAGCCTTGTTGATAAAAATCATAAAAGATTTCTTGGTATTTTTGGCAGCATTCGATACGGCCATTTGAAATCACAATAGCTTTGCTGTGCTTCTCTGAGGTGAGGCTGCACCAGTACAGTTTCTTTTTACCAGACGATGTTAAATACCCCTCTTTTCTTTGTTGCCAAAGAGCGTTGATCGGGTGTTTAATCGCATGATCGAACTGAGGTTCTTGAGTGTAAGGGAAGGCGGTTTCGCTGTGGTTTTCCATGGGAAATTACCTGAACTGATGCGTGGAGAGCTTTATTGCTACTAATGTTGTTAGATTAAAGAACTAGTAAGGAAATGCAAATGGATACTCATGTTTGGCTTGCTTATGTTGTCACAGCGATTTTGTTTAGCTTGGCTCCGGGCTCGGGTACCGTAAATTCAATCAGCAATGGGTTAAGCTATGGCACTCGAAAGTCATTGGCATCAATCGTCGGTTTACAGTTTGGTCTTACGTTTCACATTGTGTTGGTGGGCGCGGGTATCGGCGCGCTCGTTGCTAAGTCTGCATTGGCGTTCACCATCATTAAATGGGTCGGTGTGGTTTACTTAGTTTGGTTAGGTATTCAAAAGTGGCGTGATAGCTCGAGCCTAGTGGCATCTGAAGAGAGCTCTGCTCTGTCGAGTGGCAAACTGCTGAGAAACGCTGTGCTTATCAACCTAACGAATCCGAAATCCATCGTGTTTTTGGTGGCTCTGTTTCCTCAATTTATTGACCCTACACAACCTCAAGCACCGCAGTTATTAGTGCTAGGTGTGACGACAGTATTCATTGATAGCGTTGTTATGCTGGGTTACACCTCATTAGCGTCACAAATGGGACGTTTTATTCGCTCTGATCGCATAATGGGTAAGATAAATAAAATATTTGGTGGTATGTTCATGGGCTGCGGTGCTTTGCTAGCTGCCGCGAAAGCTTAGATTAAGCGACTGAGTTATAGTTAAACCAATCAGAGTTATCAAGAAATGACCGCTACATACGTTGCTCGACAACCTATCTTAAATCGCAAGAGGAATACACTTGGCTATGAGTTGTTATTTCGCGATGGCGAAAAGAATGCGTACCCAGCGCATATTGAGTCTAATCGAGCAACGTATCGTCTGATTGTTGAGAACTTCTTGTCTGTGGGTCTTAACCCTTCCATTCCATCTTCACGCTGCTTTATTAACTTTCCTTATCAAAGTTTGATTCGTCGACTGCCCTTAAGTTTGCCGAAAGATAAAGTGGTGGTAGAGATTCTGGAAACCTGCAAACCGACAGATGAATTGTTGGAAGCGGTTAAAGACCTTTACCAAGCGGGTTATATGATCGCCTTAGATGATTTTACTTCGACCCCAGAATGGGAACGTTTCCTTAAATACACGCATATCGTAAAGCTCGATATCATGCAGATGGGTTTGGATGAAGCGTGTGATTTGGTTAGGGCACACCAAGGGAAGAAGTTTAGCTTTTTGGCGGAGCGTGTTGAGACCGAGCAAGAATTCCAGCAAGCCAAAGAAGCTGGCTTTAAGTTTTTCCAAGGCTACTTTTTCAATAAACCGGAAATCATCAAGAGTAAGTATATTAGCCCTGAGCAAGTGATTGCTATGGAGCTGTTCCAAGAAGTGTGTAAGCCCGATGTGGACTTTCAACGTGTCGAAAGCATTGTTGCGAAAGATGTGGCGCTCTCATACAAGCTGCTGCGGTTTGTGAATACTATGTCGCCGCGCCTCGAAGTGACCATCTCTTCTTTTCGTCAGGCTTTGGTGTATCTAGGGCAAGAGAAACTGAAAATGTTTGTTTCGTTAGCCGTAGCCTCTTATGTCTCTGATAAAAAGCCGAAAGAGCTGTATGGACTGTCCCTACAGCGTGCCCAGTTTTGTCAGCGTATGTCTCGCTATCAGGCATTTGAAGGGTATAGAGAGCAGGCCTTTATGATTGGCTTATTCTCCTTGTTAGATGCGCTGTTGGATTTGTCGTTAGAGAACTTAGTCGAGCAGTTGCCTCTGTGTAAAAGTATCAAGGTTGCTCTATTACGTAGGGAAGGCCCTTACGGTACTTTGCTTGCCCTTGAAGAGAGCTTTGAGCATGCGGATTGGCAGCAGATTGATGAGCACTGCGCTGACTTAGGGCTTAGCGTGGATCAGGTGAAAACTGAACTTACAGAAGCGCGTCGCTGGAGTCACAGAGTGACCAATAAGCTATAGTGTTGCTTTATTAAACTTTTATGACATTTAAAACGCACGCCTTGACGTGCGTTTTTTTACAACTAACATATACGCATATCCATATATGAGTATGTAGTTATGCTTCCTCACCAATTTTTTAAATTACTGTCTGACGAAACGCGAGTGCGTTGCTTGATGTTGATTGTGCGCCAAGAGTGCCTTTCAGTTGGTGAGTTGACTCAGGCATTGCAAGAAAGTCAGCCAAAAGTATCACGCCACCTTGCGCAGCTGCGTTCAAACGGCATTTTGACTGACGTTCGCCAAGGGCAATGGGTGTTCTATCGCCTTGCTAATGATTTACCTGGTTGGATGCTAAAGTTAATTGATGACCTTATCGCATCGAACTGTTTGAAAACTGAATACCAACAAGACATTGAGCGCCTAGAAGCGATGACTTCACGCCCTCAATGTTGCGTTTGATCGAATATTTTTAGATTCACCACTGACTGAGAGAACACATAATGACAGTTAAAGTAGGTATTAATGGTTTTGGCCGTATCGGCCGTCTAGCACTTCGCGCAGCTTTCGATTGGGAAGAGCTAGAGTTTGTAAAGATCAACGATGTAGCTGGCGATACAGCAACGCTTGCACACCTTCTAGAGTTCGATTCAGTTCAAGGTCGTTGGAACCATGAAGTAACAACTGAAGGCGACGAGATGATCATCAATGGTCAACGCATCAAAACCACTAAAGAGCGTGACATCGACGCGATCGATTGGTCTGGTTGTGATGTTGTGATTGAAGCGACAGGTGTTCACCGTAAGACTTCTTTCCTAAACAAATACCTAGAGCAGGGCGTGAAGCGCGTTGTAGTTTCTGCACCTGTAAAAGAAGAAGGCATCGCAAACATCGTGGTTGGTGTTAACGACAACATCTTCGACCCAGCAGTACACAAAATCGTAACGGCAGCGTCTTGTACCACTAACTGTATTGCACCTGTGGTTAAAGTGATCAACGAGAAACTTGGTATCGAGAATGCCTCTTTCACAACGATTCACGATCTAACTAACACTCAGACTATCCTAGATGCGCCACATAAAGACCTACGTCGTGCACGTGCTTGTGGTATGAGCCTAATCCCAACAACAACTGGCTCTGCTAAGGCGATTGTTGAGATCTTCCCTGAGCTAGAAAACCGTATCAACGGCCACGCGGTTCGTGTACCACTAGCGAACGCGTCTCTGACTGACATCATCTTCGAAGTGAAGCAAGACACAACGGCAGAAGAAGTGAACACGATGCTGAAAGAGGCGTCTGAGAATGAACTGAAAGGCATTCTTGGCTTTGAAGAGCGACCACTTGTGTCTATCGACTACAAAGGCGACCAACGTTCTACAATTGTAGATGCACTGTCTACCATGCTGGTTGGTAAGCGCATGGTTAAGATCTACGCTTGGTACGACAACGAAATGGGTTACGCGACACGTACCGCAGAGTTAGTACGTACTGTCGGCTTAGCATAAACCTGAGCGCTTAGGAGACAACACTATGACACATCCAACATGGCAACTAGACCTTGAACAAGGTGCGCTGATTCTGACTCCATGCCCAGGTACTAAAGAGGCTGATCTTGATGCATCTCTGGCACAACTGAAAGAGCAGGGCGTTAAAGCTATCGTGACTGCGCTCGATGATACAGAGCTTGCAAGCAAAGACGTGGCAGCACTTGGCGAGAAAACTCGTGCGCTAGGCATGCAGTGGTTCCAAATCGAAATCGAAGACGATTGTGCTCCAGGTACTGACTTTGCGGCGAAATGGTCTGCAGCAAGCCCTGAGTTGCACAAAATCGTTGATAGCGGTGCGAAAGTCGCTATGCACTGCATGGGCGGTTCAGGCCGTACAGGTTTGTTCGCAGCTCACTTGCTGTTAGAAAAAGGTTGGGACCTCGACAAGATTGTTCAAGAAGTTCAAGCACTGCGTCCAGGTGCTTTCACTAAACCTATCCAGGTTGAGTACATCAATGGCGTAGCGAATAGCTAATAGTCACCGGTGTTAGACAAGGAGCTTTTGGTATCTGGAGTGTTAAGCTTATCGTGATCCAAAAGCTCTTTTTGTTTTGATTGCAGAGATAGCATTATGTTTTCAAATCTAAGTAAGAGCGTTCGCCAATACATGTTGGTGACTTTCAACTACTGGAACTTCACCATTACCGATGGTGCACTTCGTATGCTGGTGGTTTTGTATTTCTACGACCTTGGTTACAGCTCGCTAGAAATCGCCTCACTGTTCCTCTTCTATGAATTCTTTGGTGTGGTGACGAACTTAATCGGTGGTTGGCTGGGGGCGCGTCTTGGCCTCAATAAGACCATGAACATTGGCCTGGGGATGCAAGTTTTCGCCTTGGGTATGTTGGCCTTGCCATCGGCCATGTTGACGATTCCTTGGGTAATGGCGGCGCAGGCGCTGTCAGGTATTGCTAAAGATCTTAATAAGATGAGTGCCAAGAGTTCAATCAAAACCTTGGTGCCGGATGAGCAGCAAGGTGCTTTGTATAAGTGGATTGCGATTCTGACTGGATCTAAGAATGCGCTTAAGGGTGCAGGCTTCTTTATTGGTGGTTTGCTGCTTTCAACGATTGGCTTCCAATACGCAGTGCTTGCGATGGCTGCAGTGCTGACTTTAGTCTTCATTGGCAGTGTAGTGAGCTTAGAGGCAGACATGGGTAAGGCGAAAACCAAGCCTAAGTTCAAACAAATCTTCTCTAAGTCTGAATCTATCAATATCCTATCTGCGGCACGTATGTTCCTGTTTGGTGCTCGTGACGTGTGGTTTGTGATTGCTCTGCCAATTTACCTTGGCAGCGTATTTGGTTGGGATCACTCATGGGTTGGAGGTTTTTTAGCAGCTTGGACCATCGCTTACGGCTTTGTACAAGGCATAGCGCCTAAGATTACCGGTAAAGCGCAGGGCAAGGTACCAGATGGACATGCTGCACTATTATGGGCGGGCGCATTGGCTTTGGTAACGGCGGGTATCGCTTATGCGGTCCAGATAGCTTGGCAACCCGAACTGGTGATCATCGGTGGTTTGATGGTGTTTGGCGCCATCTTCGCGGTTAATTCATCGCTTCACTCATACCTGATTGTCAGTTACGCGAAAGGCGATGGTGTGTCGCTTGATGTGGGTTTCTACTACATGGCGAATGCAATGGGTCGCTTGATTGGCACAATCCTATCTGGCTTGGTATTCCAAATGGGTGGCTTATCCGCCTGTTTGTGGGTCTCGTTCGCGTTCCTAGCGATAACGACGGTAATTTCGTTGCGCTTGCCTAAGGTGCCACAAACCTCAGCGGCATAAGCTTCCGTCGGATTCAATAAAATCGCGATATGCTTCTCCTTTAACAATAAGCTGACTTGGTATTTATTCCGGTCAGCTTTTTTATTGCTATAGTAGAATGATTGAATATTAATCAGGCATTTACATGAAGCAGCGAATTCTCTTCTTTGATCTAGCACGATGTGTCGCGGCCGTAGCGGTTATCGCGATTCATGTTTTGGCACCTTATCGCAACGAGCTAGGAACCATTCCTTTTGGTGAATGGCTAACGGCGGTTACGGTCAATGGTTTCAGCCGTTGGGCGGTGCCTGTCTTTATATTGATAACTGGCGCCCTGATGCTCAGTGATCAGCGTCCATTTGATGCTAAGTATTATCTAAAGCGCCGTTTAGGTAAGGTGTTGATTCCTTTTATCGTCTGGTCGCTTTTCTATACCTATCTGTCTGGTTGGTCGGCAATGGGCTTTGATGCCGATGTCAGCTGGGATGTGTTGCTTAATAGCTATCACCACTACACCTATTATCACTTAGGTTTTTTCTATTACTTCATTCCACTCTATTTTGTGATTCCGTTCTTACAGATCATGGTGAGAAAGTATGGCGATAAGGCAGTTTATAGCTTCACTGCAGTGTGGTTGTTTACCTCGTTACTGTTCTTACTCAGAATCGATGGTCCTTGGAGCCATGAGCTGTGGCTTTACACTGGCTACTTGCCACTGGGTTATCTGTTGTACAAGAAAGTCCCACTCAACAAGTTTACCGTTAGCGTGAGTACTGGGCTCGGCGTGTTGGCACTGTTGACCACCGTTTATATGGTGGTTGATGCGAGCTTAGCCGCAGAAGAATACACGGTTGGTCGTTGGTTCTCTTACAAAACGCTGAATACTGTATTAGCTGCGAGCATGGTGTTCATGTTGTGTCGCTACTTTGGAGAAGGATTGTCAGATAAAGGCAATCAAGTGGTTGGCTTTATCAGTAAACATAGTTTAGGTATCTACCTACTGCATCCAATCTTTTTATGGCCAATGAAAGAGTTTGGTTGGTACCAAGGTCATCCAGCTTGGGTTATTCCATTATGGATAGTGATCAGCGGAGCAGGTGCTCTGTGGATGAGCTGGATAGTTTCTAAGTCAGAAAAGACACGTTGGCTATTGCCTTAGCGATACGCCAGGCAGTGCGATATTGGTTTATTGTTGAATGTCGATGAGGAAGGGTTGAAGCGCTAGGGTTAGCGCTTCAACGCAAAGTGTAAGAACTTATCACCTTGGTAAGTTAAGGTCCCTTTGTCACCCGGGTTAAGAGCGTGGAAGTAGTGAATGCCGACTTGGAACTCACGTTTCGGACCAACCACACCGCGTTGAACATAAATCCAATACTCTTGGTCTTCTTGGCCCGGTTCTGCATCAGGAAGGTCGATGGATTGTTTGTCTAATACCGTGACGTTCACTTTCTTTTCTGGTGCGTTCTCGCCTTGCATATGCTTTCGATAAAAAACAAGAAATACCCAGGCCGCGAGACCTGCGAGTGCAAAGATGGCAAAAAAGAGTGAGTTAGGCATATAACCTCCATGTAGTCGTAATGGTTATTCTAGTCTTTCGGGCAATAGGGATATGTGTTTAAAGCCGCTATTCGTGAACTGCTGTAAGCAAAGCTAATTATTTTTCGGCAGATATCACATTTAATGGCCAGTTTGGGATAAAGTACTGTTATTTATTGTCTCTTTCTCTCGTAAATAGCAGTGATTTTGTATAAGAATAAGGAAATGCTCGACTAGAATTATAGTGTGGAGTGGGAGGGCCAAGATGACCGATATTGAAAAAGTGGTGACAAGAACTCGCAATATAGAGAAATTATTGAGACTTCAATATCACGCTGAAGGCGAAGGATTGCATGAGCTCGTAACAAGCTGTGAAGAAAGGCTACCGCACGATATGGTAAGCAAGCTGCGTTATATCGCGACGTGCCGAAATAAAGTAGTGAACGAACATGATGCCAAGTTGGAAGATCAACATAAGTTCATCATGATGTGTAACGACTGCGAGAAGGAGCTGACTCCACGTAGTGGTCGTTTTATCTGGCGAGTTGCGATTTTGCTGATGATGGCAATGACTTTGGCTGCCGCGGGTTTCTATTATGCGAACTGGGATGTGTTAACGCTACATCTGTTTTCGAAATGAAAAAATTGAACAAAAAAAGGGACGCTCATGGCGTCCCTTTTTTTATCTGTAACTTGCTTAGTACATCATCGGTAGTGTCATTAGACCAACAACTACCGCGATCATTACAAGTCCTTGTCTTTGCGAAGATGAAATCATAACACTACTCCTAAATTTGGTTGTCTCTCGCTATGTTTTAAAGAATAGCACTACTTATAGCTTTAGATCAAGAATTACTTTCGAAAGCCCCAAAAGTAGTAGAAAAGTACTGTCATATGGCTTTTTTCGGAGTGTTTAAGTGTGATTTTTGGTGTGTTCTTATTTTGTTCGTTATGATTTATGTTTGTTCTAAATTGATTTAAGTTGTTGTTTTGTAATGGTTGTTTTGTGTAATTTATATTGTTAATGGTTGTTAAATTGTATTAATGAGGCTTGGTGCTTTGTGGGTGGGGGTTTGGTGCTTTTTAAGGTTTTTGCTTTGGTTTTTGTGGTGGTTTTTACATGGGGCTTAAAAAAAACTGACAAAACTTGTCATTTGAAAACTAACTTTCCCACTTTATAAGTCTAGGTTGGAATGACGTTTTTATTTTCCAGTTAATCTATATTTTTATGCCTAAGTGTCTGTTAATAAATGATTTGTCTTTGATTTATTTTACTTTTTAAAGTCGATAATGGGCGTTTTTAGGGGCGGAGAAGGAAATCTTAAGAGAATAACTAGGTGAAAATGGGATCTGGCTTCTCTAAGCGAAGTTTAAGAGGGTTTTATAATGATTTGCTTCAGTTTTAAACGAATCACCATTCTCGAATCGTTAATTGCGATGACTTCAATCTAAAGGTGTTCTTTTTAGTGGAAGCGTAATCAAGATCCAATTTTGAGGGGCTGAGGCTTTACATCAATATTCGTGTGCCTAGACTGGCGACGATTTAAAGCAATAGGGCAAGTGGTATGTGGAGTTGGTTAGCGGTTTCCTTATCTGGTATCGGAGCAGTAGCAGGAACGAAACAAGGACATATCGGTCAGGCCTTATCGTATAAGGTATTTACCTTTGTATTATTAGCGATCATTGCTTTAACTCAGTCTGTTGTTGCTGACTATACGTATTGGGTCGTTGCTGGCCTGGCGATCTCGGCGATCGCAGATGTATTTCACACCCTCACTCAAAAACGTCCCCTATATTTTGTTTGCTTTCTGCTAGCTCAACTCTGTTATAGCAAAGCCTTTTGGTTGCAGCTGTCTGGAGAAATGGTCTGGTGGTTGTTCGCCTTACTCTTGGCTGCTTGTGTAGTGGCTTTCTTCTTGCTGCTACCACGTTTAGATAAACTTGTTTTTCCTGTTGTGATTATGGGGATTGTGCTTATTCAGTTAACTTGGGCTTCTGGTGAGGTTTGGTTGCTTGACCCTAAGTTATCGCACGCGGTTGGATTTGCAGGTTGTAGCGTATTGCTGCTCTCGGCACTGGCGTATGCACTTAACTGTTACCGCAGCCCGATCAAAAGTGCTTACTTTTGGGTAACGGGTAGCTACTTTCTCGCCCATGCGCTTATCGTCGCCTCTCTGACCATTTAGGGTAGAGCGTCTCCAAGCCTGAGCTATATCAAGGCAGCTTTACTCAAACTCGGTACTCTACGTGTAATCACTCTTTCTATTCTTGCCTGTTTGTTCTCGTTAACGTACTGCAATGACATAAGTTAGCCTGCTGATGACTGTGTTCGAAAATCAATGTTGAGGCTGCTATACTCCGCGCACCTTCGCTTTTCGAGACAAACTTATGGAAATCTTATCTGCAGCAACCATGCTGTTTCTTATCATGGACCCGCTTGGCAACCTGCCAATCGTGCTCTCTATCCTTAAGCATATTGATCCGAAGCGTCGTCGTATTGTTCTGATTCGTGAGCTGATGTTCGCGCTGGTTATCTTGCTGTTGTTCTTGTTTGCGGGTCAAAGCATCATGAACTTCCTGCACGTACAGCCAGAAACCCTGAGTATCTCTGGCGGTATCATTCTATTTATCATCGCGATTAAGATGATTTTCCCGAGCGCTGGCAGTATTACAGGGCTTGCTGCAGGTGAAGAGCCGTTTATCGTGCCGATGGCGATCCCTATGATTGCTGGTCCATCTGTCATTGCAGCATTGATTCTTCTTGCGACACAACACCCAGACAACATGCTTGAGCTTTCAGCCGCTGTAATGCTGGCGTGGGGCGCTACCTTCTTCATTTTGATGTTTAATGGTTTCTTCTTGCGTGTATTAGGTGAGAGAGGGCTGAAAGCGATCGAGCGCCTGATGGGCTTATTGCTTGTTATGCTATCGACACAGATGTTCTTAGACGGTGTGAAAGGCTACATGGCTTAGTGTTGCTACCATCATTCAATAAAAAACGCCGCTCAACTGAGCGGCGTTTTGGTATCTGTTGCTTGGTAACAGCTTTCGATTACATCATGTACTTACGACGGATATCGAGTAAGGCGAAGATTCCAAAAATCAGAATGGACCATTTTTCCCAACGCGTCATTTCGATTTTATCGCCGAACGCACCGATAAAGATCAGCATTTGCAAGCCATGCATAAAGAACAAGAACGCTGTCATGATGTAAAGCGCAATTGCGGCATTACCAGGGAACGGATGGAAAATGTTGACGATCAACACAAACCATACGAAGGCGATAGCGGCTTTAGCTAATGGAAGCAAGATATTCATTCAATCATTCCTATTCTTCAGTGATTCGGTTGAACAGTCGGTAGCTCGACTGGCCAGTTGTCTTATCGCGGTGCAGTTCCCAGTTTTCTGGCATCGCTTCTAGCTTGAGTTCTTTCTCTGTTTCGACGTAAATAATCGCGTCGTCCGCAAGCCAGCCATTGCTCTCAAGTAGCTGTACCGTCTCTGCTAGCAAGCCTTTACGAAATGGTGGATCAAGGAATACCACATCGTAAGGCGTTCCTGGCTTCTTGAGGAAAGAGATAGCATCAGTATTTACCACATTGATGTTGTCTGCTTTGAGCTCTTTCGCATTATCAGAAAGCTGCTTAGCGGCCTTTTGATTCATTTCGAGCAGTGTCACCATTTTTGCTTGGCGAGAAGCTGCTTCAAAACCTAAACCACCAGAACCTGCAAATACGTCTAAGCAGGTCGAATTTGGGATATCTTGTGCGACCCAGTTAAAGAGCGTCTCTTTTACTCGGTCAATGGTTGGGCGTAAGCCTTCTAAATCATGAACGGGCAGCTTTCTACCTCTCCATGAACCACTAATAATTCGAACAAAGCCACCGGAAGGCTTTTTTTGTGATGTGTTTTGCTGGCGACGTCTTACCATAGATTTTTTGACCGCTAATAAAGTGATACTATACCGAGCCCAATTTAAGTTGGTTCGAGTATTAAATAAATTTGCAATGACAAAGTGTATCAAGCTAAAAGCAAACTTATCACTGCTTTGTCATTTTTCTTTACTATTCGTTTGTACAAGCTTGTATTGTATAACAATAGCAAAGAGTCGACGTGCATTAAGCCAATACAGCTAATTAGTAGATCTAGGAAACTCCTCTGATGACGGAAAAAAAGAAGCGCGGATTATTATCGTGGCTTGGTTTTGGTGAAGAAGAACAAAGCCCAAAAACTCAGAATGAAGCGAACGTAGAAAACGTTGAAGATCAAACTGAAGTTGAATCACAAGTCGAGGCTGAACCAGTCGCGCCTGAAGCGGAAGCCGCTCAGTCAGTAAAAGCTAAGCCTGATGAGTCAGGGCAAGCTCTGGACGAGACTCAAGATGAGCAACAGCCTGTCGCAGCAGAAGCAGAAGCAGAAGCAGAAGCAGAAGTAGAACAGGAACAAGAAATTACTCCTCAAGCTCAGGTTGAAGAAGTACAAGAGAAGCCGACGGAAAGTTTCTTTGCTCGCCTAAAGCGTAGCCTAAGCCGCACTAAAGCAAACATTGGTGCAGGTTTCTTTGGTTTGTTCAAAGGTAAGAAAATCGATGATGATCTGTTCGAAGAGCTAGAAGAGCAGCTGCTGATCGCGGATGTGGGCATGAACACCACAGTTAAGATCATTGAAAACCTGACAGAAAAAGCATCTCGCAATGACCTAAAAGATGGCGAAGCGCTTTATGGTCTGCTGAAAGAAGAGATGGCAGAGATCTTAAGCCAAGTGGAACAGCCATTAGTGGTTGATACTACGAAAACGCCTTACGTTATCTTAATGGTTGGTGTGAATGGTGTTGGTAAGACAACGACTATCGGTAAGCTAGCGAAACAATTCCAAAATGAAGGCAAGAAAGTGATGCTAGCGGCGGGTGATACCTTCCGTGCGGCAGCTGTTGAGCAACTTCAGGTTTGGGGCCAGCGTAACGATGTGCCAGTTATCGCTCAACACACGGGCGCAGACAGTGCATCTGTTATCTACGATGCGATTGAAGCTGCGAAAGCTCGTGGCGTGGATGTTGTGATTGCCGATACAGCGGGCCGTTTGCAGAACAAGAGCAACCTGATGGAAGAGCTACGCAAGATTGTTCGTGTAATGAAGAAGATTGATGACTCTGCACCGCATGAAATCATGCTAACACTTGATGCTGGTACAGGTCAGAATGCTATCAGCCAAGCGAAACTGTTCAGTGAAGTTGCACCAGTAACCGGTATTACGCTAACTAAGTTAGACGGCACTGCGAAAGGTGGCGTGATTTTCTCAATTGCTGACCAGTTCCAGATTCCAATTCGTTACATTGGTGTTGGTGAAGGTATTGATGATCTGCGTCCATTTGAGTCAAAAGACTTCATTGAAGCTCTATTCAGCCGCGAAGAGTAACGCGAGTAGCAAAGTGGTTTATCCTTAACCTGCTATCGTTTTAAATTTGATATTAGTGATCGTAAGAGGAATTTTCGGTGATCAAATTTCAGCAAGTGAGCAAAGCCTACCGAGGTGGACGCCAAGCACTCCAAAAAGTGGACTTCCATCTCAAACGTGGAGAAATGGCATTTTTAGGCGGGCATTCTGGTGCAGGTAAAAGTACCTTGCTGAAGTTGATTTGTGCGATTGAGCGCCCGACTGATGGGCGTGTTTGGTTCAACGATCACGATATCACTCGTATTCCTGCTAAAGACATTCCATTCTTACGCCGTAATATCGGTATTGTCTTTCAAGACCATCGTCTACTGATGGATCGCTCTATCTTCGATAACGTTGCTCTGCCTATGCGTATCGAATCTATTTCTGAAAATGAAATAAAACGTCGAGTCAGTGCTGCGTTGGATAAAACTGGCCTATTAGATAAAGCGCGTTGTTTGCCAAGCCAGCTTTCTGGTGGTGAACAACAACGTGTGGGTATTGCCCGTGCTGTGGTAAACCGTCCAACTCTGCTGCTTGCGGATGAGCCGACGGGTAACCTAGACCCAGAGTTATCTAACCGCGTGTTGCGACTGTTTGAAGAGTTTAACCGTGCCGGTGTGACGATCATCCTAGCAACGCACGATATCGGGTTAGTGAACACTCGCCCTCAATACCGTCATCTTGAATTAAACCAAGGCTTTTTGAGTGAGGTTGAAGACTATGGCCGCTAATAAGCGCATCAAAAAACCTCAATCTAATCGCGCTGCAAACCGCACTTCAAGTGATGGTTTCTTCGTGGTGCATTGGAAGCAAGCCAAATCATCGTTCTCTCAGATGTGGCAACGTCCACTGGGCAACTTACTGACGCTTGCGGTTATTTCTATGGCTTTAGCAATGCCTGCGTGTTTGTACCTACTTGGTAAAAACGTAGGTGAAGTGGCAAAAGATGTCACAAGCCCGTCACAAATTAGTGCTTATGTAGAGGATGGTATTCCCGAGCCTCGAGTGATGGTGCTTAAAGATGAAATCGAGAGTTGGGATCAAGTTGAGTTGGTGGAGTACATTTCGCCTCAACAAGGGCTTGCTGACCTCAGCCAGTATTCTGGCTTTGATGATGCCCTAACTATTCTCGACGATTATTCACTGCCAGGTGTGTTAGTGATAACACCAAGAGTACAAAGCGATGCTCAAATCAAAGAGCTGGCAGGCCAAGTTAAAAAACAAGAATTAGTGACCGATGTTCGTTTGGACGAAGATTGGTTAGCAAGATTAGACGCGATTAAAGCGCTAGCCGCTGTCATTGTGATTACCTTAACGGTATTGATGTTAGGCGCTGTGTTTTTGATTATCGGCAACACACTACGATTTAATGTGTTGGCGCATAAAGAAGAGATTCAAACCATGAAGCTGATTGGTGCCACCGACAGCTACATTCTTCGACCATATCTATATTCTGGTATGTGGTTCGGTGTATTAGGTTCGGTTAGCGCGTGGGTAATGACGGCATTAATTACCGTCTTACTGAACAGTGCGGTGGATGACTTGGCTCAGCTTTACGACAGCCACTTTCGTTTAATTGGCCTAAGCTGGGATGAATCTTTACTGCTTTTGATCGTTGGAACCCTGCTGGGTAGTGTGGCTGCGAAGCTTTCTGCACAGCGTCACCTAAAAGAAATTGAACCAGTTTAGGTGAATAGAGTCATATTTAGACGAAAAATAGGCACTCCTTAACCAGTTTTTGCCTTGTATAGACGAATTGATTATGCATAATTACTTCCCCCTTCTTGAAACCTGTTCATTTTAGGTTCAAGATTGTCGGGTTTTAATAGATGTACTACTCCAGATCAGAGATTGATGAGGAACCGAATGGCAAACCAAGCGTATCAAATGGCTTTAGTCACACAAGATAGTTTAGACAGCTATATCCGCTCAGCGAACAGCTACCCAATGCTGACGCCTGAAGAGGAACGTGGACTTGCAGAGCGATTACATTACAAAGGTGAGATCGACGCTGCGAAAGGCTTGATCCTTTCACACCTACGATTCGTGGTGCACGTTGCAAGAGGTTACTCTGGCTACGGGCTGCCTATGGCTGATCTCGTTCAAGAAGGTAACATCGGTCTAATGAAAGCCGTTAAGCGCTTCAACCCAGAGGTTGGCGTTCGATTGGTTTCTTTCGCAGTTCACTGGATCAAAGCTGAGATTCATGAGTACGTTCTGCGTAACTGGCGTATCGTTAAGATTGCGACAACTAAGGCACAGCGCAAACTGTTCTTTAACCTTCGTAAATCTAAAAAGCGCTTAGGTTGGTTTAACAACGGTGAAGTTGAGACTGTCGCTCGTGAACTGGGTGTTGAGCCCTCTGAAGTTCGTGAGATGGAATCTCGCTTAGCAGCGCAAGACGCAACGTTTGAAGCACCAATGGATGACGATGACGGCGGCTCTGCTTACACAGCTCCGGTTTACTACCTAGAAGATAAAGCGTCAGACGTTGCTGAAACGGTTGAAGCATCTAACTGGGAGTCTCACACCAATAATCGTTTAGGCCTAGCACTAGCAAGCTTAGATGAGCGCAGCCAACACATTGTTCGTTCGCGTTGGTTAGACGACAATAAAGCAACACTGCAAGACTTAGCGGATACCTACAGTATCTCTGCAGAACGTGTTCGTCAGTTAGAAAAGAATGCGATGAAGAAATTGAAACAAGCCGTTGGTGATTTCTAACAGCATTTATTTTCTATATAGTAGCTAGCAAATAACTGAATTTTGAAAAGGCCGAGATCGAGAGATCTCGGCCTTTTTGTTTTGGATCGAATTCTCAACTTTTGCGATCGTAATTTGCAAAATGATTTTGTGGATAACTCTGTGACAATTTTATTCGTCAGCTGTCTAAAAGCAGGGTGTAGTAAGGCTTTGAGCGTGTTTTTTGAGTGGGGATATGTTTTAGTTAACCCACAGTTAGATCAGGATCATCACTACATGTTGTGGATCTATTTTTTCAAAGGCACTTTATTCACGCAATTCACAGATTTATCCACAAATGGTGTAAAAGTGATCGCTGGTGGATAACCTTATTAAGTGGATGTGATTGTTAGCCTTGGGATAGGTTACAATGGCAGCAAAGTAAATCAGTATAAAAAGAGAAAGTCATGGACCAGTTTAAACATATCGACGTGCAAGGTGCTCAGGCCCTTATTGAACAAGGCCAAGCTCGACTTGTTGATATCCGCGACCCGCAATCTTTCGCGGTTGCTCACTCAAAAACCGCTTATCACCTAACAAACGACACTATGGTCTCGTTTATGGATGAGGTGGAGTTTGAACAACCTATCTTGGTAATGTGTTACCACGGCATTAGTAGCCAAGGTGCGGCACAATATTTAGTGAACCAAGGCTTTGAAGAGGTATATAGTGTAGATGGCGGTTTCGAAGCATGGCACCGTGCTGAACTTCCTGTGATTGCTGGCTAATGACCTTTATCGCTTAAACATCTCTCATAGCATGAATAGGAAATAACAATGATTAGACTGATGGTGTTAGACAATCCACGTCTTGCTCAAGCATTTATTGATTACATGGCCTCTCGCCAGATCCCTATTCAGATGTCACCTGAGGGAGAGGGGCGCTTTGCTCTTTGGCTGCTTGATGGCCAGTTTCAAGTTGAAACTGAAGCGGAGCTCAACCGCTTCTTGTCGGAACCCAATCATAAGCGCTACCAAGCGGCTTCTTGGGATATGGCAGAAACCAGAAAGAGTCACTTCCATTATCACACGCCGAGCTTCATGGGGATGATAAAAGCCAAGGCTGGCCCTGTGACACTCAGCATCATGTTGGTGTGTGTGGTGATTTTTGCACTGCAGCAGATCGGTTTTGGCCAAGCGATTTTCAATGCGTTGCACTTTCCTGCGGTGGACGGACAGCAGTGGCAATTGTGGCGTTGGTTGAGCCATGCCGTGCTTCATTTCTCGGTTATGCACATTGCTTTCAACATTTTGTGGTGGTGGCAACTGGGTGGGGATATTGAGAAAAAGTTAGGCGGTCTTAAGTTACTTCAGATCTTTGCTGTCTCTTCTGCGTTGTCAGGAGCAGGGCAATACTGGGTTGAAGGGGCCAACTTCGGTGGCTTATCTGGCGTTGTGTATGCTTTGGTTGGTTACCTATGGGTGGTTGGCACTAAAGCACCACAGCTTGGTTTGAGTATCCCAAGACAGATCGTTGGCTTTATGCTGGTGTGGTTGGTACTTGGGTACATGCAGCCATTTATGGCGATCGCCAATACCGCTCACCTAGCGGGTCTAGCGGCGGGTGTGATTATCGGTTTCGTTGATTCAATGAAAGCGCCGAAATCGGCAAGAAGTTAGTTCCTAGCATCGATAGAAACAAAAAAAGCGGCCAAATGAGCCGCTTTTTTTAGATTCGTTTTATACCCGCTGTTACTGATAGAGGTATTTGGTAAACAGCAAATCCGCAATCAGGGTTTTGCCCGTCTCTGGAAGTAAAATCTTGTTGAGATGCTCAACTAACGTTTTTCTTAAATCTTCACGACCGGACAATGACTTAATCGTCTCTTCGTTTTGTTTGCCCAATAGCTCGATTACTGCATCACGAATCAATGGTTGGTGATGCTCGATGGTTGCTAAATCTTTGCTATTCGCCACCATGATATCGAGACGAACTTGAATGTAGCCCAGTTTTTTACCTTTAGTGTAAAAATTGGTGGTCAGGTCTGGTTCTAGCGTGAAGTAGGCTAGTTTAGGTTCCGATTCCTCTTCTGCGAAACTTGATGCTGAAAAGAGTAGAGTAATCGCAAGAAATATTTGGGCTACATAACGTTTGTGCATATTTGTGACTTTTCTTTAGTTTATTCGCGATATTCGAAACGCATTAGTCTTGTTACAATGAACGGTCTAAATCTAAATACGTTTACAATTCGAAGACGCTTTAATTTTGTTCGAAAGTTGAAGCTTTATTGTACGTGTAAAGTCACCTATTGAATACTAGTATGAATCAGCCAATATCGCTGTATCTTAATTCTTTAATGAATGTAGATTGGCAAAGTACAGAAACATTTGATTTTCCTAATAAAACAACCAAAGAGTGGCTGATGGAGCAAGGTTCTCTTTCCCGTAAGTTGGGTAAGTGTTGCCAACATCTGTCTGTGGAGTTGCTTCACAATCAAGTTGTAGAACGCTCAATTGTGCAACAAGATGAGCAGCACCTTTTATCATCGTCTGATTGCTTACTTCGCAAAGTAATTTTGAATGGGGATGATGAACCATGGGTATTAGGCCGAACCTTAATTCCTCGAGTGACATTAGAAGATCAGCATTCAGACCTTTCTCAACAAGGTAATGTCCCGTTAGGGTTGACCGTTTTTAGTGCGGAGAACGTCGAGCGAGACGCGCTGCAAGTCAGTTGGGTTATCGCTGGCGACGAACGATTACTCGCACGCCGCTCTCGATTATGGATGAACCATAAACCGATGCTTGTAGCAGAACTGTTTTTACCAACATCACCCATTTACTCTAAGGAGAGTGTGTAAATGCTTGCCACCAAAGCGAAAGCGTACTGGCAATTAACGCGAATGAATCGCCCGATTGGTACCTTGTTACTCCTTTGGCCTACGTTATGGTCGTTGATTATCGCCGCACAAGGTATGCCAGATTTGGATGTCTTGGTCGTATTTGTGTTGGGTGTTGTACTAATGCGCTCAGCAGGCTGCGTGATTAATGATTTTGCTGACCGTAAGGTGGATGGTCATGTAAAGCGTACCAAGCAGCGCCCACTGCCGTCAGGTCTGGTGTCGAGTAAAGAAGCCGTTATCCTTTTTTTAGTGCTAGCCGTGATTTCATTCTTGTTAGTACTGACTATGAATCCGCTGACCATTAAGCTATCTTTCATTGGGGTGGGCCTAGCTTTCATTTACCCTTTCATGAAGCGTTTTACGCACCTTCCACAGTTGTTCCTTGGTTTGGCGTTTAGCTGGGCTATTCCAATGGCATGGGCTGCACAAACCAATGAGCTACCAAGTATCGTTTGGTTTATATTCGTGATTAACGCGTTGTGGACGATTGCTTACGACACGCAATATGCGATGGTTGATCGAGATGACGACCTGAAGATTGGTATTAAATCGACGGCGATTTTATTTGGCCGTTTTGACAAACTGATTGTTGGCTCGCTGCAGTTAGTGACCTTAGCGATGTTGATTGCATTAGGCATGCATTACCACCTAGGTGACACCTTCTATTGGGCATTGTTGGTAGCAGGCGGCTTGTTTGTTTATCAACAACACCTGATGCGTCATCGCGATAGAGATTTATGCTTCCAGGCTTTCCTTAATAACAATTATGTAGGAATGGCCGTCACCATCGGTTTGTTCATCACTTTTTGGTAAGCGATGGTTTGATAACAAGAGCATGACCCGTCCTGATATGGGTTGACACTTGATTGACTAAAACGCTCGATGTACTTCATCGGGCGTTTTGTATTTTAGAGCTGTGTGAGGCCTATATTCATTATAGATTTTTACTGATTCGGCGACCATTTTCTTTGCTTCATCTAAATCATTAGGCTTATTCAACAGATACTCCATCTTCAGTATTCCGTTGATCCTCTCTGCCAACGCATTCTGATAACAGTCATAACCATCAGTCATTGAGCAAGATACATCATACTGTCGATGCAACTCCTGGTATTCCACAGAGCAGTATTGAACACCTCGATCTGAGTGATGTACAAGGTCACCTGTATTCTTCCGCTCTTTCAACGCGTTTAAAAAGGCCAGCTTAACAGTGCGAGCTTTCATATCATCACCTATGTGATAGCCCACGATTTTTCTTGAGTAAGCGTCCGTCACTAAACTGAGATAAGTACTACCACACCGCGTCGCTAGATAAGTAATATCGGCAACCCATAATTGCTCAGGTCTTTCCGGTATTAAGCCTTCTTTGATTCGATTTGGATGGCAGTAAAAGCGATGATTACTGTTTGTGGTTCGATGGTAAGCCCTTCGATTCTGCACTAATAATCGATGCATTCTCAGCAGAGAGAATAAGCGGTCTCGACCGATTTCAATATCGTTCTGAGCAAGTAAATACTTGAGCTTACGGGTCCCTATACGAGGGTGCATCATCCTTTGCTTCTTCACAAAACCGAGTACTAATTCATCTTTTTTTGTCTGATGAATTTCTGCAACACAGCGCTTGTAGAAAGCTTGTCGTGTAATACCTATGAAGTGACAAGCTTTAGTGACGGTCAACTTTCTGACCGTTTTTTCCTTAATAACTCGGCCTTGCGCTTCTTTGAGATTCGGACACCGAAATCTCGATCCATGACTTTTACAACCGCTTCAAAGAACTCAGCTTTGAGCTGAGTCTCTTCTAATTGCTGCTCGAGTTCTTTGATTCGTTGCTCTGGGGTTTGAGTTGAGGAAGAGTTTGACATAGTCGCTCCTAACGCTCTCGATTGTTCTGTTCCTTTAGACCAATCTAGTTGACCATGTTTGCGAAGCCAAACTAAAACGGTAGAGCGACCTTGGATCCCATAACGTTCTTGAGCTTGCTTATAAGTCATTTCGCCTTTTTCAACTTGGCTTACGACTGACAATTTAAAGGCAAGAGAATAATCTCGTTGAGTACGTCTACTTGTTGTTTTCATGACACTCTCCAATTTCATGTTGGAAATGTGTCAACCATATTTAGGACGGTACAGCACAAATAAAAAGGCACCCACAATGGGTGCTTTTTTGATGGTTTTCAGCTTAGCGCTTAAAGCGTGCCAGACAACAAATTACTCTGCTTGGTGGATGCTCTCTTGAATCGTTAAGCGAACTTCTGGGTAAAGCATTGAGTACAGAAGCTTAGCGAATTGCTGAGTTTTCTCTAAGTCGCAATTACCGTCGTTATCCAGGTATTGCTGTTGCTTGAGCGTAGCGAACATCGAAGCAAATACACCTTTATCGAAGAACTCAGGTGCGTTGATACCTTGCAGGCGACCTAGGCGTTGTGCAATGTCTTGGCTCTTCTGTTCAAGATCAGATTTATCCAGTTCCGGATTCTCTGACAATAGGTTAAGAGCAATCGAGTAACGCTGAAGTGTCTCTGAAATCGTGCGACCTAGTAGCATTAGCGCTTGGCTATTCGATTGGTTGATGGTGACTTGATTATCAGACACAACTAGCATGCCTTGGCTAACCAATTCATCGATGATGTTCGACACCACACCTTCAAGAAGGTCTTCGTCGTAGCTTAGGAATAGCTCTTTTTTCAAGAACGGGTAGATTGCCGCGACATTCTTTTGAATCGCATCGATCGTTAGCCCGTGCTGACGAATAGTCATCTGAGCAATTAGCGATGGCAGCGCAAACAAGTGAATGATGTTGTTGCGGTAGTAAGTCATCAGAATCGATTGGTGACGGTCTAGTGAAATAATGTCACCCATTGAGTCTGACTCAATCAAGAACTTGTTCAGAGACTCTGCATGTTTCACCAATTCTTCCGCGCTGTCTTTTGGTACCGTAAATGTGTCTGAGTAAGGCACATTGTTAAGTAGAGACAGGTAGCAATTGATCTGAGAAACCAAAGAGTCACGAGACAATGCACGCTGACGTGATGCAAGCAGAGCGGTTGCACATAATGTCAGTGCGTTGGTCGCTGCCGCATCGTTGATGTGTGTCATCATCTTAGTTGCCAGGTCATTGACCACAGGCGTCATCCACTGTGGCTTGCTGGTACCCATTGGACCGATGTCTTTCGTCCACTCTGGAGAATGCTCATTCAGGTATTGGTTAAGCTGAATCGGCTCACCGAAGTTCACGTAGCCTTTACCAAAGTTACGTAGCTTACGGATAGTACGAATCACTAGGCTCGCGTTTTCTTTCTCTTTGCGCTTACCACGTAGTTCTTTTGCGTAAGTCGCTACTTCCATTACGTGCTCGTAGCCGATGTAAACAGGAACTAACGTTACTGGGCGGTTCATACCACGCAGCATTGCCTGAATTGTCATCGCTAGCATGCCGGTTTTCGCTTGTAGCAGACGACCCGTACGAGAACGGCCACCTTCACTAAAGTATTCTACCGAGTAGCCTTTAGCGAACAGCTCAGCTAGGTACTCACGGAAGATCGTTGAGTACAGCTTATTACCTTTAAAGCTACGACGAATGAAGAACGCACCACCGTGACGGAAAATCGGACCGGCAGGGAAGAAATTCAAGTTGATACCCGCAGCGATATGCGGAGGAACCATACCTTCATGGTAAAGCACATAAGACAACAGTAAGTAGTCCATATGGCTGCGGTGACAAGGGACATAAACAATCTCGTGACCATCTTGTGCCAGCTTACGAACGGTTGAAGCGTTGTTGATATGTAGGCCTTGGTACAGTTTGTTCCACAACCAACCTAGAATCTTCTCGCCACGTTTGATCAGTGAGTAAGAGAAGTTCGCTGCGATCTCATCCATGATGTCCTGAGCTTCTTTGCTCGCTTTCTCAATGGAGATGTTCTTTGACTTCGCTTCGTCTTCAATCGCCTTCTTGATCGCTTCTGATTTTAGTAGGCGATCGAACAATGCTTGACGGCTTGGCAGGTTAGGGCCAGAGGCTGCCAGTTTTTGGCGTGAGAAGTGAATGCGAGCTACACGCGCCAGCTTGTGTGCGATAGTGCTGTCGGTGCCGTGTGAGTTTGCCATGTAACGCAGAGATACCACAGGGCTGAATCGTACTAGGCAGTCGCGGCCAGCAATTAAAACAGCGATTGATTTCTCTAAGCCGTTCATTGCTTGTAGGTAAGGCTTCTGGTTATTCTCTTTACCAGGCTTACGGCCCCACAATACCGTTGCAGGGATAACTTGCACATCCAGCTCTGAGTCGTCAGCATGCAGTGCAAGCAGCTCAGAGAAGACTTCAATAGAAGAGGCTGGGACGTAATCATCATCTTGTAGTAGCGTTTTGCGTGAAGAGATAAAAACGTAGCGTGGCAGTGATTTACCACTGATTTCAAGCTTGCTTAGCGGATCTGGTAAACCCAGTTCTAGCGCGTGCTTTTGGAGTGTCAGTAGGTCGACGCTTGAGCGAAACGGTAAGGCGTATACAATTGGTTTGCCTAAATCAATCTGCAAATCTTCAACTGGATTCGAAGGGATTGATGTGCCTTTTACCAATACGGATAAAGGTAGCTTCATTAATGAACGTGAAAAAGATTGTCCAGAAGACATATAGGTTCACAGCCTCAATAGTTATTTCAATGTGCTTAAGCGTATCTCTATTTCTATGATGAGAGAGGGTAACCCTTTCAAGTAAAATAGGGATAAGCCTAGGCGTAAATTTAATCGATGCAAGAATACCAGAAACTGGTCTAACCTTTTAATGGAAATAGTCATATTGCCGTTAAGTTTGTGGAATATCATTCATCGACTGATTGAGTATAGGGTTAAAAATGACCAAAAAATCAAACACCGGATTTAAACGTATCGTGAAAGCAGCGGGCTTTTCATGGCAAGGCATCACAAGTTCGTTTAAAAACGAGGCGGCCTTTCGACAAGAAGTATTCATGGCTGCGGTGCTGATTCCGTTGGCGTTTTACCTCGATGTGAGCCATGTAGAACGAATCTTAATGGTGTCCTCTATCGTGCTGGTGATGGTTGTTGAGCTCATTAATACTGCAATTGAAGCGGTTGTAGATCGTATTGGTAGTGAACATCATGAGCTTTCAGGAATGGCGAAAGATGTCGGTTCGGCAGCCGTTTTCATCTGTTTAGCGCTTGCGGCTTATGTGTGGTTCGAGATCTTGGTTTTGTAATTAGCGAAAAATGAACTAAAAACAACCAATTGCTTTGCTTTTGTCCAGTTACTGGATATACTCACAGTCAACTGTATAAAAAGACAGGTGAATCATGAAGCCGTTAACGCCCCGCCAACAACAAGTCTTTGACCTTATCAAAGGTAAGATCGAAGATTCCGGTATGCCACCGACACGTGCAGAAATTGCCCGTGAATTAGGCTTCCGTTCTGCAAATGCTGCAGAAGAACATTTGAAAGCTCTTGCTCGTAAAGAAGCGATTGAGATTATCCCGGGTGCGTCTCGTGGTATTCGTATTTTGCTTGAAGATGCAGCGAACGAAGAGCAAGGTCTGCCTCTGATCGGTCAGGTTGCCGCTGGTGAGCCTATCTTGGCTCAAGAGCATGTAGAAATGCATTACCAAGTCGATCCAGGCATGTTTAAACCTCAAGCTGACTTCTTACTTCGTGTAAATGGCGAAAGTATGAAAGACATCGGTATTATGGATGGCGATCTGCTTGCTGTTCACAAAACACAAGACGTCCGCGACGGTCAGGTTGTGGTTGCTCGTGTTGATGATGATGTAACGGTAAAACGTCTAGAACGTAAAGGTTCTACAGTGCTGTTACACGCTGAAAACGAAGAGTTTTCTCCAATCCGTGTCGATCTAGAATCTCAACACTTGTCTATTGAAGGTCTTGCTGTTGGTATTATTCGTAATACGGACTGGATGTAATCAGTACAAACATCTTATTGATATTTATTCTCAATAACTTGTTATTGTAATTGATATTCATTATCATCTTCTTTGTCGAGATACAAGGAAGATGATGATGCCAATTCAAACCAAGCCTCAAATAAAGCCGCTTATAGCTAGACCGCGCTCCTCTGAACAAAAGGTTTCTGCTGATCAAGCGTCTGTACATCAAGAACTTCAAGTTCCGACAAACCTCGTCCAACACCTTTGGTTTCGCAGCCGAGAAAGCCTTGCCGATGATGGTCTCGTTTATGATCCTATAGCAGCTCAGGCCTGTAAGCGTTGTCAATTAGCGCCAGAATGCCTTACTGGCGAACTCGACCAACAACAACTTCTTTACGCGACACTGACTCAACTTTGCGATTCTCAAGTTCAGCAGTTCCTATCTCACAACCCAGATGCGTGGATTATTAACGTGGGAGCTGGTCTCGACACCCGTTTTTACCGATTAGACAATGGCCGCTGTCACTGGGTAGAGTTGGATGTGACCGAGAACCTACTTTGGCGACAACGTTTGTTCCACAAAAATGAACGCTACCGCTTGGAGTGTGGTTCAGTAGATGACCTGACTTGGTTAGATGAACTCAATATCCCAGAGCAAGCTTCGGTAATGGTGGTGTGTGAACATGCACTGCTGGATTGCAACGAGCAGCAAACCGCGCACTTTATTCAATCGCTGAGCCGTTACTTTACTCATGCACATGCGTGTGTGGTGCTAGCGGGCGACAAGAGCTCAAGTACTTTAGGGAAGAAGCTGGGTTCTGGTGACTATGCACATGGCTTATCTTCTCCAGTCGACAGCATTCTTAATTGGCTACCGTGGGCACAGTGGGTTAAAGCATTTTCGCCATTAGAGCAGCAATGTAATCGTTGGAAGTTATGGCAGCGACTATTGTGCAAAATTTCCCAGGTTAAAAAACGTTTAACGCCGCAGCTGGTACTAGTGAAGTGGTAGCGCTAGAGCGGTACTACTTACACATACTCGAAGCCACATCTGTCATAAGCCAAAATCTCACAACATAGTGAAAGCACACTCACTAGGTTAAACTATCGCCTCTAATTAAAGAGGTGATCGTGAAGCTATTTAATCCCCAAACTATTTTCCAAACGCTATCCAACCAAGCTATGCACAAACAAGTGCTGTTGCTCGCGATCCCGATGGTGCTTTCTAATATTACTGTTCCACTGCTGGGTTTAGTGGATGCTGCTGTTATCGGTCACTTAGAACATTCTTGGTACCTAGGAGGTGTGGCGTTAGGTGGCACCATGATCAGTGTGACTTTCTGGTTACTCGGTTTTTTACGCATGTCGACAACCGGCCTTGCCGCACAATCGTACGGTGCAAATGATGGCAAGCAGCTTGGTTTAGTCTTCGTGCAGGGCGTGACCATGGCTCTTGGGCTTGCTGGTATTTTCTTGCTCTTACATGGCTTAGTGGCTGATCTGGTTTTTTCATTAAGCAGTGCCAGTGATCAAGTAAAACATTACGGTCAACAGTATTTCTCGATTCGAGCATGGAGTGCACCGGCTGCACTGACGAATTTCGTTATTTTGGGTTGGCTACTTGGAACTCAGAATGCAAAAGCGCCGATGTGGATGGTGATTATCACTAACATCACCAATATCGTGTTGGACGTAGTTTTTGTGATTGGTTTCGGTTGGCAGGTGGAAGGTGCTGCACTGGCATCGGTATTGGCTGATTATGCAGGCTTAACGTTTGGACTGATCTGCGTTTATCGGATCTGGCTAAAGAGACAGTTGCCATCACCGTGGGCTTTGATTAAGAAAACTAGCCAAGGTTTAAGTCGCTTCGTAAAACTGAATCGCGATATTTTCCTGCGTTCTTTATGTCTGCAAGCCACGTTTACTTTCATGACTTTCCAAGGAGCAAGCTTTGGTGATGATGTCGTGGCAGCCAATGCGGTATTGATGAGTTTCCTGATGATCATCTCTTACGGGATGGATGGTTTTGCCTACGCGATGGAAGCCATGGTGGGTAAGGCGATAGGAGCGAAAGACAAAGATGAATTAAATCAGTCGTTGATTGGCACTTTCTTTTGGAGCTTCAATATTTGTGTGGTTCTTACCTTAGTGTTCGCGATTGCTGGGTCAAACCTAATTAACATGATTACCACCATCCCAGATGTAAAAAGCCAAGCTGAGGTGTATCTGCCTTGGTTAATCGCAATGCCGCTGGTTTCAATGTGGTGCTTCTTACTCGATGGTATTTTTGTTGGAGCAACCAAAGGCAAGGACATGCGTAATAGTATGTTTGTCGCGACCTGCAGCTTCTTTGCGATTTTCTTCCTAGCGTCCAGTTTAGAAAATCATGCTCTGTGGCTTGCGATGCTGAGCTTTATGGCAATGCGCGGTATTGGTCTTGGTGTGTTATTTGTTTCTCAGTGGAAGAAAGGCGAATTTCTTGCTTAGTTCTAATGGGTAAAAATAAAAGGTGTACAGGTCAAAGGGCATTTAGAACATCATGATCTAATTACTCTTGGTGCTATATTTTTCAATACCTTAAATAAAAACAGCAAGCTCATGGCTTGCTGTTTATGTATTTGGCCTATGGGTGGTCAAATGCTCTTATTAGTTCTTTATTTAGAATAAACGGTTAAGACCGTTAAGAGCGGCAACACGATAAGCCTCAGCCATTGTAGGGTAGTTAAAGGTGGTATTAACGAAGTACTCGATAGTATTCGCTTCCCCTTTTTGCTCCATGATTGCTTGGCCGATGTGGATGATTTCTGCGGCACGCTCACCAAATACGTGGATACCCAGAATTTCTTTGGTTTCACGGTGGAATAGAATCTTCAAGCTACCGATGTCTTTACCCGCGATTTGAGCGCGAGCTAAGTGTTTAAATGAAGAACGTCCAACTTCATAAGGTACTTTCGCTGCTGTCAGCTCTTGCTCGGTTTTACCGACAGAGCTGATTTCAGGAATGGTGTAGATTCCCGTTGGGATATCTTCAATCAAGTGACCTTCTGCTTCACCTTTGACAATCGCTTGTGCAACAAAACGACCTTGGTCATAAGCAGCACTTGCTAGGCTAGGGTAGCCAATCACATCACCGACCGCGTATACATGGTCAACGTTGGTTTGGTAATTGGTATTCACTGATACCTGACCACGAGAGTCCGCTTCTAGACCAACCGCACCTAAGTTCAGCTTGTCAGTGTTACCGGTTCGGCCATTGGCATACAGCAAGCAGTCCGCACGCATCTTTTTGCCTGACTCCAGGTGAATGATAACGCCATCGTCAGTGCCCTCGATTTTCTCAAAGGTCTCATCGTTACGAATCACCACACCGCTGTTCCAGAAGTGGTAAGAAAGTGCGTCAGAGGTTTCATTATCTAGGAATGACAGTAGACGGTCTCGTGTATTAATGAGATCGGTCTTTACGCCCAAACCACGGAAGATAGACGCATATTCACAGCCGATAACACCTGCACCGTAGATGATGATGTGTTGCGGGTCGTGTTTAAGAGAAAGAATCGAGTCGCTGTCGTAGATGCGTTCATGTAGAAAGTCGACGTTGTCTGGTTGATATGGGCGAGAACCTGTCGCAATCACAAACTTGTCGGCACTGTAATGCTCTTCCGTACCATCACTTTGCATTACAGAAATAGTGTTGGTATCAATGAAACGAGCTGTACCAAACACCAGAGTGCATTGGTTACGATCGTAGAAGCCTTGACGCAGTCGAGTCTGTTTATCGATAACGGATTTCGCATGCCCCAGAATGTTGGAAAACGTCGAGTGAATGCTTTTGTTGTTCTGACAGAATAGAGGGTTATTATTAAATTCGATAATACGGCTTACAGCATGACGCAGAGCTTTCGAAGGAATGGTTCCCCAGTGGGTGCAACCACCACCAACGCTGCTCTCTTTTTCAATGATTGCAACGTTCAACCCGGCTTTGGTTAATCCCATCGCTGCCCCTTCGCCTCCGGGGCCACTACCAATTACGATTACATCAAAGTGGTTGGAGTGTGGCATAGATATCTTCCTTGTTATATTTGATTAACATTGCTGTAGCGGGATTTTAACTGATTCTGTTCTTGCGTACATGAAAAGGGCATCAGAGAGTCGGCGGGATCACGCAGTGCTAGCGAAAAAATAATTTTTGGTATGTCGTATGTCTCCAAATGGCAGTGTGGATATTGAAATTTTTTCTGCGAACGTATTTACTGCGGTACGTGAACAAAGAGGCGTGTTTGGTGTCTTATAAAACCGGAGTATCTTATAAAAATAAGTGATTCGCGTTATATTGAACAGAGTATTAGACATGCCTGTTTAGGCTGTAAAAGAAGAAATTGATAAAGTATGAAACCAATGGGCATTCGCGCACAGCAAAAAGAAAAAACTCGTCGCAGCTTAATCGATGCAGCATTTAGCCAACTCAGTGCCGATCGTAGTTTTTCCAACCTAAGCTTGAGAGAAGTCGCTCGTGAGGCTGGAATAGCACCGACTTCCTTTTATCGTCACTTCAAAGATATGGATGAGCTTGGCTTAACCATGGTAGATGAGGGGGGCTTACTACTGCGCCAGCTAATGCGTCAAGCTAGGCAGCGTATAGTAAAAGAAGGCAGTGTTATTCGCACATCGGTTGAAACCTTTATGGAGTTCATTGAAAGCAGCCCTAACGTATTCAGACTGTTATTGCGAGAGCGCTCAGGAACTTCATTTGAGTTTCGTACAGCGGTGGCTCGTGAGATACAGCACTTTTCTGCTGAGTTAACCGAATACCTAATCACGACTGGCATGACACGAGATGAAGCTTTTACGCAAGCAGAAGCTTCGGTCATATTGGTCTTTAACTCAGGGGCAGAAGCATTAGATTTAGATCGACGTCAGCGAGACGAACTGGCTGAGCGCTTGATCATGCAATTGAGAATGATGGCCAAAGGGGCTTTTTGGTATCGTAAAGAACGTGAACGTAACCGATTAAAAGGCGGGATAGAATAATGTCGAATGAAAATAATACTGTAAACCGTGGCTCAGAAAGAAAAACACTGGTACTGGCTCTGATTGCTGGTGTGTGTGGCGATGCACTTTTATCTTGGGTAACAATGAGCGAAGTGGGCTTCTCAATCTTCCCACTGATTGCTTTAGTTTTAGCTGTACAAGCACTTTACCAAGAGTACCTAACTAACCCAGTATCGGAAGATATCCCGTTAGTTGGTTTAGCGTGTTTCTTCGTGGGCGCATTTGGTCACTCTGCGTTTGTGAAAGCACAACACCCAGATGCGGGTTCAAACTTCTTCGCGATTATCGTCGCAATGCTACTGCTTGCTTGGGTAGGTAAGAAGTTAGGCTTTATCGGTAAGACAGCTTAATCCAACCTATAAACAAAAAAACGAGCCGATTGGCTCGTTTTTTTTGTGTCTACAGTTTGGCTTTTACCTAGATTAGGAAAGCGAGTATTACGCTTTACGCTCTAGGAATACGCCTGCTTCCATGTGGTGTGTGTAAGGGAACTGGTCGAACAGAGCAAAACGAGTAATATCGTGTGTTTCGCTTAAGATCTCTAGGTTCTCTTTCAATGTTTCAGGGTTACAAGAGATGTACATGATGCGCTCGTAGCCTTGAACCATCTTACAAGTATCTACATCCATACCTGAACGTGGTGGATCAACAAAAATAGTGTTGCAGTTGTAGCTCTTCAAATCGATGTTTGCTTGTTGCAGACGGCGGAACTCACGTTTGCCTTCCATCGCAACCGTAAAGTCTTCCGCAGACATACGGATGATCTGAACATTATCAATCTTGTTGGCTGCAATGTTGTATTGCGCTGATTCAACTGATGGTTTCGCTAGCTCAGTCGCTAATACACGCTCGAAGTTTTGTGCCAGTGCTAATGAGAAGTTACCGTTACCACAGTAAAGCTCTAGCAGATCGCCTTTGCTGTCTTGAGTGCAGTCAACGGCCCACTCCAACATTTTCTCAGCCACTTTACCGTTTGGTTGAGTGAAGCTGTTTTCTACTTGTTGGTAGATGTAGCTATCGCCATTTACGTCTAGTTTCTCAATAACGTAATCACGGTCTAAAACGATCTTCATCTTACGAGCACGACCAATCAGGTTTAGGTTGAAACCTTCATCGTTCAATTGCTGTTTTAGCGCTTTGGCATCTTGAATCCATTGCTCACCTAGTTGACGGTGGTAAAGCAGAGACACCAAAATCTCACCGCTAAGTGTAGATAGGAAGTCTACTTGGAATAGCTTATGGCGTAGAGAGTGGTTGTCTTTCATTGCATCGACTAACAAAGGCATCAAGTCATTGATAAGACGGCTAGCAGCAGGGAACTGGTCTACGCGGTATTTTTCTTTAGTTTCTTGATTGAACATGACGTAATACATATCGTCACCTTCATGCCACACGCGGAACTCAGCACGCATGCGGTAGTGTTGTTCTGGAGATTCATACACTTCCAGCTCAGGCACATTATATTCTGAGAACATTTCAGTAAGACGCTCTGTCTTTTCTGCCAGTTGTTCTTGGTAGCGTTGCGGGTTTACATCTAAATTCGCCATGGTTATGCCTTTTGCTGTCGTGCTTTTAAATCAAGAGCGCAGATTTTATTCAATCACAGGCGCTTGTCCAGTGTTGAGCGCCATTCAATGTAAATCGACCATGAAAACTATAGCTTATAACTATCTTAGACTAGACAAATGATTCATAGGTCAATACTATCTCCGGCAAGCTGGTGTCATTTAGATGTATAGATGGCTGAAGAGGGAATCTGGTGTGAATCCAGAACTGACGCGCAGCGGTAAAAGAGAACGAGTATTCATCAGACACTGCAAATAGCTTTTTGTGGGAAGTCGAATATCAGGTAACCATAAGGTTGTGCTCTTGAGTCCGAATACCTGCCAGCGGCTAAACCATGACATGTGGTTTGGTAGGAATTTACGCGATTTAGGATCACAACATGAACAAATCCCTTTTAGCGGTTGCTGTAGCATCGCTGCTTTCACCTATCTCCAATTTACACGCCCAACAAGCATCTGCCGATGAAACCATGGTGGTTACGGCGAACCGTTTTGAGCAACAAGTCAGCGATACAATTGCTCCAGTTGAAGTTATAACAAAACAAGAAATAGATGCTATACAAGCCACTTCTCTATCTGAAGTTTTACGCCGATTACCAGGGGTTCAAATAACGAATCAAGGCGGTCTTGCGCAGGGGCAAGAGTTATATATACGTGGTCGCTCTACTAAAAACACTCTCATCCTAGTGAATGGCATTCGAATTGGTAGTGCTACGTTAGGTTACGCTAATCTAGCCTCGATTCCGTTGAATGGTGTGGAGAGAGTTGAAGTTTTAAGAGGTGCTCGTGCTGCAGTGTACGGTTCTGATGCTGTTAGCGGGGTGGTCAATATTATAACTACGCGAAGTGCTGATAATACAGCCACTGTTAAAGCAGGGGTCGGTAGTTTTGGACTATATGATATAAATGCATCAGGGTCAGTTGCTAACGATAGTGGCTGGATTAATGTGGTAGCCACACATCAGCAAAGCGAAGGCTATAATGTCCAACCCACGAGTACCAATCCTATTGATGCGGATAAAGATGGCCACAGCACCCAGTACCTCACTATCGATGGTGGCTTTTACGTCTCACCAAACTTTACCTTGAAAGCGAATGGTTACTATCAGAAGCACGACGTAGAGTTTGATAACCCGTGGGGAGGTGTTGATGAAACTGACAGTGAGCTATATGCGTTAGGTCTAGTGGGAGATTACAAGCGTGACTCCTTAAATAGCGTGGTAACCCTTGGAAGCAATCAAGATGAAGCTGAATCTTCAGGGCAAGGGACAGTGCCGAGTTCTATAACAACTAACCGTAACTCTGTGTCTTGGAATAACCAGTACAAGTTAAATGATAGTGCAGCGGTTATTGGTGGTGTTGATTGGTACCGAGATAAGGTGAAAAACGATTCTACATCGATGACTAAAGATAGTCGTGATAACACCGCGCTCTATGCTGGTGGTGATGTATCTATAGGCAAATTGTCTGCGGAAGCAAATCTGCGTTGGGATGATAACAGTTCATTTGGAAACTTTACGACGTATCAATTAGGTGCAGGGTACAGTATTACTGAGGCTATTCGTCTAGTGGGCATGTATGGTACTGCATTTAAGGCTCCAACATTTAATGAGCTGTATTGGCCTTTAGAATGTAGCTCATGGGGATGCTACTCAGGTAACCCAAATCTACAACCGGAAGAATCAAAAACAGCAGAAGTAGCACTAGAAGGTAGCTTTGACGTTCTTGAGTTACGAGTGGCTGCACACAAGAGTGATGTAGAGAAGATGATTACAAGTAATGGTCTTACTCAAGTGAATATAGGCGAAGCGGAAATTAAAGGGTACGAAGTTGTCGGCTCTTTTTATACTGGACCATTATATCACTCAGCATCGTACGACTATCTTGATACCGAAGACAAATCTACAGGTAACGAACTTGCTCGTAGAGCGAAACATAGTGGTAAATGGAACACTACTTATGAGTTGAGCAACTGGAGATTCGACTTGAGTTATCTATATCAAGGTAAGCGTTATGATGATCTAGGTAATACAACAGAGCTTGATGCGTACTCGTTATTTGATTTTGCAACGTCTTACCACTTTGATAATGACGTAACCGTTGCGGGTAAAGTTGCTAACTTATTTGACGAAGAGTATGAAACTGCTAAAGGCTATAAAACCCCAGAGCGTAATTATTACGTCAGCGTTGCTTACCAATTCTAACTAACACCTAAACCGCCTTCGGGCGGTTTTTTCTTATTGGGTATATCAATGAAAAAGAAAGTCGTCATAAGCTGGTCATCAGGGCAAGGACTCTACACTCACCCTCGAGCGTTTACTTGAAAGCAGCGAATATGACGTTGTTGCACTCTATACGACTTATGTTGGAGATGAAGTTCCTTTCCAAGTAACTCCTATAGACGTAGTAGCAATGCAAGCAAAGTTGATCGGCTTGCCACTTATCACCATCGATCTTCCGGAAGTGTTCCCAAGCAACGAGGTTTACCAAAGTACTATTGTCTCGGCGCTTAAAGATTCAGGCTTATCGATTGATGCCGTTGCATTCGGTGATATGTTTTGTAACGGCATTGCAGACTATAGAAGAAGCTATATTGAACCCGCAGGTTGGGCGTGTGTGTTTCCTCTTATGGGAGAGAGCAGTCAGGCGCTAGCACAAGAGATAATAGATAGAGGTATCGAAACTTTTCTCGTCACTGTCGACAGTAATGTATTAGATATTAGCTACTGCGGGCTGAAATATACCGATGAGTTAATAGCAAGCTTACCGAACCATGTGGATCCGTGTGGTGAAGATGGCGAGTTCCATACCTTAGTGACTTCAGCGACATGCTTTAAAGGAAAGCTTGAGATAGAGCTCGAAGTGATAGAGCAAGGTGAACGCTTTGTACATCAACGTTATCGAGCTTGTATTCTATAGCGTGAGGATTGGCGAAAACTAAGTGAAGGGGTATTATTGCTGCGAAACTACATATAGGTAATCGTTGTGTCGGATAGTCTGCAAAAAAACATATTGGTCTTTGATTCTGGAGTAGGAGGGTTATCTGTCTATAAAGAGATAAGTCAGTTATTGCCCAATCATAACTATATCTATGTATTCGACAACGAAGCTTACCCGTATGGCGAGCTCGATCAGCAGGTTCTGATTAGTAGAGTGCAGAATATTGTAGCTAGCTTCGTGGCGAGTCATGCCATAGATATCGTTGTTATTGCATGTAACACCGCTAGTACTATTGTTCTCCCTACACTCCGTGCTAATAATGTCATTCCAATCGTTGGGGTAGTCCCTGCGATCAAGCCTGCTTCCTTATTAGCGAATAAAGCTGTGGGCCTTATTGCTACTCCGGCAACCATCACTCGTGAATACACACATGAACTGATCAAGAACTTCTCTACTAATAAGAGGGTTGAACTTTTGGGCTCGACTCGGCTGGTGGATATGGCCGAAGATAAGCTCAGAGGAGAGGCAATCAATATAGAAGAGCTCAAGCAAATCCTTCAGCCGATGATTAATGCCATTGATGTTGCTGTTTTAGGCTGTACCCATTTCCCACTAATAAAGTCTGAGATTCAGCAAGTATTAGGCGAAGGAGTGGTATTGGTCGATTCAGGCAAAGCGATAGCTAAACGAGTCCAAGATTTATTGGGTCTAGAAAGTGGTAATGAAATAGGGGGAGTGCGAGAGGTTTTTTGTAGTGCACTTCCCAATAAAGAAAGTGCACTAAATAGTATGTTGAAGCAGTTAGGGTTTAGTTCTGTTCAGATTCGTCCGCTTCAGGGTGCTTAGGATCATTTGCAACACGTACTTTTAAAGTGCGTTGCATGTAATCTTTGTCGTTAAGAGCAGAGATTGCATGATTCACATCATTACTTGCCATAACAACAAATCCAAAGCCTCTTCTTTTACCAGTACGCTTGTCTTTCATTAAGCGTACTGCAAACACTTCACCATGTTCTGAGAATAATTCACGAACATGCGATTCATTCGCCTTGTATGGAAGGTTACCCACATAAAGCGTTTTCGTTGAAGCTTTAGTTTCTGAATCTGATTTTGAGTCGGTGCTTGAAAAGTTAACAACAAAAGCGGAAGCCAAGACACCAAGGATAAAGGTAATTGCAGGCGATATATCTACCTGAGAGAAAACAATGCCGCCTAATACAGCCAGTGCGACAATTAACAACATCGATTTTTTTGAGTTCATATCGGAATACTACATATTAATAAACGAAATAGACGCATCTACCATTAACAAAATAGACACATGAATCTTACGTTCATGCCTTTCATTTTTCCAATGTATTGCTGTGATACGTCTCAAATGTTTAGTTTTTATTCGAAAAATGCGGATCTGGTGGCTTTTTAGGCGAACAAAACTTTTATTTGAAAAAGCCCTTGTGCTCCTTCTCAATCTCTCTATAATGCCGCCTCACCGACACGGAGTGAGACGAAAGTCACACAGCGAAATCGGTAGAGAAAAAGAGTTTGAAAATAACCCTTGACTCTAAAAACGGTGCGAGTATAGTACGCACCCCTAGCGATTGAGATGTTAATCACAAAATGCTAGCGCTCTTTAACAATTTAAACCTATCAATCTGTGTGGGCACTCGTTGATGAATATCAAAAAATGAAACTTCGGTTTCAACCTGATTTCAATGAACTGAGTGACCAATCGATAATTTATTATCGGCACAGTCAATTCATTATCATTCTGTTGGAATGATAATAGCTTTAGAATTACTTTTTGTAGTTTTGAAGTCAGTATTCGTTGAGTCACAAAATCTTAAATTGAAGAGTTTGATCATGGCTCAGATTGAACGCTGGCGGCAGGCCTAACACATGCAAGTCGAGCGGAAACGAGTTGTCTGAACCTTCGGGGAACGATAACGGCGTCGAGCGGCGGACGGGTGAGTAATGCCTAGGAAATTGCCTTGATGTGGGGGATAACCATTGGAAACGATGGCTAATACCGCATAATGCCTACGGGCCAAAGAGGGGGACCTTCGGGCCTCTCGCGTCAAGATATGCCTAGGTGGGATTAGCTAGTTGGTGAGGTAATGGCTCACCAAGGCGACGATCCCTAGCTGGTCTGAGAGGATGATCAGCCACACTGGAACTGAGACACGGTCCAGACTCCTACGGGAGGCAGCAGTGGGGAATATTGCACAATGGGCGAAAGCCTGATGCAGCCATGCCGCGTGTATGAAGAAGGCCTTCGGGTTGTAAAGTACTTTCAGTTGTGAGGAAGGGGGTGTCGTTAATAGCGGCATTTCTTGACGTTAGCAACAGAAGAAGCACCGGCTAACTCCGTGCCAGCAGCCGCGGTAATACGGAGGGTGCGAGCGTTAATCGGAATTACTGGGCGTAAAGCGCATGCAGGTGGTTCATTAAGTCAGATGTGAAAGCCCGGGGCTCAACCTCGGAACTGCATTTGAAACTGGTGAACTAGAGTACTGTAGAGGGGGGTAGAATTTCAGGTGTAGCGGTGAAATGCGTAGAGATCTGAAGGAATACCAGTGGCGAAGGCGGCCCCCTGGACAGATACTGACACTCAGATGCGAAAGCGTGGGGAGCAAACAGGATTAGATACCCTGGTAGTCCACGCCGTAAACGATGTCTACTTGGAGGTTGTGGCCTTGAGCCGTGGCTTTCGGAGCTAACGCGTTAAGTAGACCGCCTGGGGAGTACGGTCGCAAGATTAAAACTCAAATGAATTGACGGGGGCCCGCACAAGCGGTGGAGCATGTGGTTTAATTCGATGCAACGCGAAGAACCTTACCTACTCTTGACATCCAGAGAAGCCAGCGGAGACGCAGGTGTGCCTTCGGGAGCTCTGAGACAGGTGCTGCATGGCTGTCGTCAGCTCGTGTTGTGAAATGTTGGGTTAAGTCCCGCAACGAGCGCAACCCTTATCCTTGTTTGCCAGCGAGTAATGTCGGGAACTCCAGGGAGACTGCCGGTGATAAACCGGAGGAAGGTGGGGACGACGTCAAGTCATCATGGCCCTTACGAGTAGGGCTACACACGTGCTACAATGGCGCATACAGAGGGCAGCGAACTTGCGAGAGTGAGCGAATCCCAAAAAGTGCGTCGTAGTCCGGATTGGAGTCTGCAACTCGACTCCATGAAGTCGGAATCGCTAGTAATCGTAGATCAGAATGCTACGGTGAATACGTTCCCGGGCCTTGTACACACCGCCCGTCACACCATGGGAGTGGGCTGCAAAAGAAGTGGGTAGTTTAACCTTCGGGAGGACGCTCACCACTTTGTGGTTCATGACTGGGGTGAAGTCGTAACAAGGTAGCCCTAGGGGAACCTGGGGCTGGATCACCTCCTTATACGAAGATATTCACGATAAGTGTCCACACAGATTGATGGTTTAGACTTAGTTAAGGCCAGAGCTTTAATTAATAACGCACGTTATTGATTAAAGCTTTTTGCTTTATGCTCTTTAACAATTTGGAAAGCTGACTGATTAACTCTAAGAGTTAATCAAATTAAAAGTTCTCAATGTTTTCTTTTAACTAAGAAAACACAACACAAACACATTCAAGTGTCTTGTATTCGATTCAAACTTGTTTGAATCACAATTGAGTCCGGCAAACACGTAATAAGAACTAACCCTTCTTGTTACAACCAAAAACCTTGGTTAGTTGCCATACACTAAGACCCTTTCGGGTTGTATGGTTAAGTGACTAAGCGTACACGGTGGATGCCTTGGCAGTCAGAGGCGATGAAGGACGTATTAACTTGCGATAAGCCCAGATTAGACAGTAAAAGTCATTTGAGTCTGGGATTTCCGAATGGGGAAACCCACTTACATAAGTAAGTATCTTGTTGTGAATACATAGCAGCAAGAGGCAAACCGGGGGAACTGAAACATCTAAGTACCCCGAGGAAGAGAAATCAACCGAGATTCCGAAAGTAGCGGCGAGCGAAATTGGATTAGCCCTTAAGCTTTTAATGAGACAGACGAAGGCTCTGGAAAGTGCCGCAATAAAGGGTGATAGCCCCGTAGTCGACATCTCATCATCAGTGAAAACGAGTAGGGCGGGACACGTGATATCCTGTCTGAATATGGGGGGACCATCCTCCAAGGCTAAATACTACTGACTGACCGATAGTGAACCAGTACCGTGAGGGAAAGGCGAAAAGAACCCCTGTGAGGGGAGTGAAATAGAACCTGAAACCGTGTACGTACAAGCAGTAGGAGCACCTTCGTGGTGTGACTGCGTACCTTTTGTATAATGGGTCAGCGACTTAATTTTAGTAGCAAGGTTAACCGTTTAGGGGAGCCGTAGGGAAACCGAGTCTTAACTGGGCGTACAGTTGCTAGGATTAGACCCGAAACCAGGTGATCTAGCCATGGGCAGGTTGAAGGTTGAGTAACATCAACTGGAGGACCGAACCGACTAATGTTGAAAAATTAGCGGATGACTTGTGGCTAGGGGTGAAAGGCCAATCAAACCTGGAGATAGCTGGTTCTCCCCGAAAGCTATTTAGGTAGCGCCTCGGACGAATACTACTGGGGGTAGAGCACTGTTAAGGCTAGGGGGTCATCCCGACTTACCAACCCTTTGCAAACTCCGAATACCAGTAAGTACTATCCGGGAGACACACGGCGGGTGCTAACGTCCGTCGTGGAGAGGGAAACAACCCAGACCGCCAGCTAAGGTCCCAAAGTATAGCTAAGTGGGAAACGATGTGGGAAGGCTCAGACAGCCAGGATGTTGGCTTAGAAGCAGCCATCATTTAAAGAAAGCGTAATAGCTCACTGGTCGAGTCGGCCTGCGCGGAAGATGTAACGGGGCTAAGCTATACACCGAAGCTGCGGCTACGCACTTATGTGCGTGGGGTAGGGGAGCGTTCTGTAAGCCGTTGAAGGTGGTCTGTAAGGGCTGCTGGAGGTATCAGAAGTGCGAATGCTGACATGAGTAACGATAAAGGGAGTGAAAAACTCCCTCGCCGGAAGACCAAGGGTTCCTGTCCAACGTTAATCGGGGCAGGGTAAGTCGACCCCTAAGGCGAGGCCGAAAGGCGTAGTCGATGGGAAACGGGTTAATATTCCCGTACTTCTTACAATTGCGATGGGGGGACGGAGAAGGCTAGGTGGGCCTGGCGACGGTTGTCCAGGTTCAAGTACGTAGGCGGAAGAATTAGGTAAATCCGGTTCTTCTTAACGCTGAGATACGATGTCGAGCTACTACGGTAGTGAAGTCATTGATGCCATGCTTCCAGGAAAAGCCTCTAAGCTTCAGATTGTAAGGAATCGTACCCCAAACCGACACAGGTGGTCGGGTAGAGAATACCAAGGCGCTTGAGAGAACTCGGGTGAAGGAACTAGGCAAAATGGTACCGTAACTTCGGGAGAAGGTACGCTCTTATCAGTGAAGTCCCTTGCGGATGGAGCAGACGAGAGTCGCAGATACCAGGTGGCTGCAACTGTTTATTAAAAACACAGCACTGTGCAAAATCGTAAGATGACGTATACGGTGTGACGCCTGCCCGGTGCCGGAAGGTTAATTGATGGGGTTAGACTTCGGTCGAAGCTCTTGATCGAAGCCCCGGTAAACGGCGGCCGTAACTATAACGGTCCTAAGGTAGCGAAATTCCTTGTCGGGTAAGTTCCGACCTGCACGAATGGCGTAATGATGGCCACGCTGTCTCCACCCGAGACTCAGTGAAATTGAAATCGCTGTGAAGATGCAGTGTACCCGCGGCTAGACGGAAAGACCCCGTGAACCTTTACTACAGCTTGGCACTGAACATTGAACCTACATGTGTAGGATAGGTGGGAGACTTTGAAACCGCGTCGCTAGATGTGGTGGAGTCGTCCTTGAAATACCACCCTTGTAGTTTTGATGTTCTAACGTTGGTCCCTGAATCGGGATTACGGACAGTGCCTGGTGGGTAGTTTGACTGGGGCGGTCTCCTCCCAAAGAGTAACGGAGGAGCACGAAGGTGGGCTAAACACGGTTGGACATCGTGTGGTTAGTGCAATGGCATAAGCCCGCTTGACTGCGAGAATGACAATTCGAGCAGGTGCGAAAGCAGGTCATAGTGATCCGGTGGTTCTGAATGGAAGGGCCATCGCTCAACGGATAAAAGGTACTCCGGGGATAACAGGCTGATACCGCCCAAGAGTTCATATCGACGGCGGTGTTTGGCACCTCGATGTCGGCTCATCACATCCTGGGGCTGAAGTCGGTCCCAAGGGTATGGCTGTTCGCCATTTAAAGTGGTACGCGAGCTGGGTTTAGAACGTCGTGAGACAGTTCGGTCCCTATCTGCCGTGGGCGTTGGAAAATTGAAGGGGGCTGCTCCTAGTACGAGAGGACCGGAGTGGACGAACCTCTGGTGTTCGGGTTGTCATGCCAATGGCATTGCCCGGTAGCTAAGTTCGGAATCGATAACCGCTGAAAGCATCTAAGCGGGAAGCGAGCCCTGAGATGAGTTTTCCCTGACACTTTAAGTGTCCTAAAGGGTTGTTCAAGACTAGAACGTTGATAGGCAGGGTGTGTAAGTGCTGCGAGGCATTGAGCTAACCTGTACTAATTGCCCGTGAGGCTTAACCATACAACACCCAAGGGGTTTTGATGGACTCAAAGATACAAACGCTTGAATGAGTTTGATGAGACAACACTTTTAATAAGCTTTCCGAATTTTAAATTTTGCTTGGCGACCATAGCATTGTGGACCCACCTGATTCCATGCCGAACTCAGAAGTGAAACACAATAGCGCCGATGGTAGTGTGGGGCTTCCCCATGTGAGAGTAGGGCATCGCCAGGCTTTAATTTCGACTTTGTCTACAAAGTAGACAAGTCACCATAGAGTTCTAAGTTTTCTTAGTATTTTATGTTGACTTTCAAAGTGGAAAGCGTATTATACGCGTCCTGCTTAAGTGCTAAGGCACTGAAAGCAAAGCTCTTTAACAATTTAAACCTATCAATCTGTGTGGGCACTCGTTGATGAATATCAAAAAATGAAACTTCGGTTTCAACTTGATTTCAATGAACTGAGTGACCAATCGATAATTTATTATCGGCACAGTCAATTCATTATCATTCTGTTGGAATGATAATAGCTTTAGAATTACTTTTTGTAGTTTTGAAGTCAGTATTCGTTGAGTCACAAAATCTTAAATTGAAGAGTTTGATCATGGCTCAGATTGAACGCTGGCGGCAGGCCTAACACATGCAAGTCGAGCGGAAACGAGTTATCTGAACCTTCGGGGAACGATAACGGCGTCGAGCGGCGGACGGGTGAGTAATGCCTAGGAAATTGCCTTGATGTGGGGGATAACCATTGGAAACGATGGCTAATACCGCATAACGCCTACGGGCCAAAGAGGGGGACCTTCGGGCCTCTCGCGTCAAGATATGCCTAGGTGGGATTAGCTAGTTGGTGAGGTAATGGCTCACCAAGGCGACGATCCCTAGCTGGTCTGAGAGGATGATCAGCCACACTGGAACTGAGACACGGTCCAGACTCCTACGGGAGGCAGCAGTGGGGAATATTGCACAATGGGCGAAAGCCTGATGCAGCCATGCCGCGTGTATGAAGAAGGCCTTCGGGTTGTAAAGTACTTTCAGTTGTGAGGAAGGGGGTGTCGTTAATAGCGGCATTTCTTGACGTTAGCAACAGAAGAAGCACCGGCTAACTCCGTGCCAGCAGCCGCGGTAATACGGAGGGTGCGAGCGTTAATCGGAATTACTGGGCGTAAAGCGCATGCAGGTGGTTCATTAAGTCAGATGTGAAAGCCCGGGGCTCAACCTCGGAACTGCATTTGAAACTGGTGAACTAGAGTACTGTAGAGGGGGGTAGAATTTCAGGTGTAGCGGTGAAATGCGTAGAGATCTGAAGGAATACCAGTGGCGAAGGCGGCCCCCTGGACAGATACTGACACTCAGATGCGAAAGCGTGGGGAGCAAACAGGATTAGATACCCTGGTAGTCCACGCCGTAAACGATGTCTACTTGGAGGTTGTGGCCTTGAGCCGTGGCTTTCGGAGCTAACGCGTTAAGTAGACCGCCTGGGGAGTACGGTCGCAAGATTAAAACTCAAATGAATTGACGGGGGCCCGCACAAGCGGTGGAGCATGTGGTTTAATTCGATGCAACGCGAAGAACCTTACCTACTCTTGACATCCAGAGAAGCCAGCGGAGACGCAGGTGTGCCTTCGGGAGCTCTGAGACAGGTGCTGCATGGCTGTCGTCAGCTCGTGTTGTGAAATGTTGGGTTAAGTCCCGCAACGAGCGCAACCCTTATCCTTGTTTGCCAGCGAGTAATGTCGGGAACTCCAGGGAGACTGCCGGTGATAAACCGGAGGAAGGTGGGGACGACGTCAAGTCATCATGGCCCTTACGAGTAGGGCTACACACGTGCTACAATGGCGCATACAGAGGGCAGCGAACTTGCGAGAGTGAGCGAATCCCAAAAAGTGCGTCGTAGTCCGGATTGGAGTCTGCAACTCGACTCCATGAAGTCGGAATCGCTAGTAATCGTAGATCAGAATGCTACGGTGAATACGTTCCCGGGCCTTGTACACACCGCCCGTCACACCATGGGAGTGGGCTGCAAAAGAAGTGGGTAGTTTAACCTTCGGGAGGACGCTCACCACTTTGTGGTTCATGACTGGGGTGAAGTCGTAACAAGGTAGCCCTAGGGGAACCTGGGGCTGGATCACCTCCTTATACGAAGATATTCACGATAAGTGTCCACACAGATTGATACGGTTTAGAAAGTAAAGAGACGATATTGGGTCTGTAGCTCAGCTGGTTAGAGCGCTCGCCTGATAAGCGGGAGGTCGGTGGTTCAAGTCCACTCAGACCCACCAATATCGACTTAGATGGGGCTATAGCTCAGCTGGGAGAGCGCCTGCCTTGCACGCAGGAGGTCTGCGGTTCGATCCCGCATAGCTCCACCATCTTTAAGTGTTCTTATTTCTTTAGAATAGAAAGTAGAATCTTTAAAAATGGTTCATTTATTGAATCAAGCTCTTTAACAATTTGGAAAGCTGACTGATTAACTCTATGAGTTAATCAAATTAAAAGTTCTCAATGTTTATCTTTAGATAAACACAACATAAACACATTCAAGTGTCTTGGCTTTTTGTCTTCACTTTTTAAAAGTGAAAATAAAGAGTATTAAATTGAGTCCGGCAAACACGTAATAAGAACTAACCCTTCTTGTTACAACCAAAAACCTTGGTTAGTTGCCATACACTAAGACCCTTTCGGGTTGTATGGTTAAGTGACTAAGCGTACACGGTGGATGCCTTGGCAGTCAGAGGCGATGAAGGACGTATTAACTTGCGATAAGCCCAGATTAGACAGTAAAAGTCATTTGAGTCTGGGATTTCCGAATGGGGAAACCCACTTACATAAGTAAGTATCTTGTTGTGAATACATAGCAGCAAGAGGCAAACCGGGGGAACTGAAACATCTAAGTACCCCGAGGAAGAGAAATCAACCGAGATTCCGAAAGTAGCGGCGAGCGAAATTGGATTAGCCCTTAAGCTTTTAATGAGACAGACGAAGGCTCTGGAAAGTGCCGCAATAAAGGGTGATAGCCCCGTAGTCGACATCTCATCATCAGTGAAAACGAGTAGGGCGGGACACGTGATATCCTGTCTGAATATGGGGGGACCATCCTCCAAGGCTAAATACTACTGACTGACCGATAGTGAACCAGTACCGTGAGGGAAAGGCGAAAAGAACCCCTGTGAGGGGAGTGAAATAGAACCTGAAACCGTGTACGTACAAGCAGTAGGAGCACCTTCGTGGTGTGACTGCGTACCTTTTGTATAATGGGTCAGCGACTTAATTTTAGTAGCAAGGTTAACCGTTTAGGGGAGCCGTAGGGAAACCGAGTCTTAACTGGGCGTACAGTTGCTAGGATTAGACCCGAAACCAGGTGATCTAGCCATGGGCAGGTTGAAGGTTGAGTAACATCAACTGGAGGACCGAACCGACTAATGTTGAAAAATTAGCGGATGACTTGTGGCTAGGGGTGAAAGGCCAATCAAACCTGGAGATAGCTGGTTCTCCCCGAAAGCTATTTAGGTAGCGCCTCGGACGAATACTACTGGGGGTAGAGCACTGTTAAGGCTAGGGGGTCATCCCGACTTACCAACCCTTTGCAAACTCCGAATACCAGTAAGTACTATCCGGGAGACACACGGCGGGTGCTAACGTCCGTCGTGGAGAGGGAAACAACCCAGACCGCCAGCTAAGGTCCCAAAGTATAGCTAAGTGGGAAACGATGTGGGAAGGCTCAGACAGCCAGGATGTTGGCTTAGAAGCAGCCATCATTTAAAGAAAGCGTAATAGCTCACTGGTCGAGTCGGCCTGCGCGGAAGATGTAACGGGGCTAAGCTATACACCGAAGCTGCGGCTACGCACTTATGTGCGTGGGGTAGGGGAGCGTTCTGTAAGCCGTTGAAGGTGGTCTGTAAGGGCTGCTGGAGGTATCAGAAGTGCGAATGCTGACATGAGTAACGATAAAGGGAGTGAAAAACTCCCTCGCCGGAAGACCAAGGGTTCCTGTCCAACGTTAATCGGGGCAGGGTAAGTCGACCCCTAAGGCGAGGCCGAAAGGCGTAGTCGATGGGAAACGGGTTAATATTCCCGTACTTCTTACAATTGCGATGGGGGGACGGAGAAGGCTAGGTGGGCCTGGCGACGGTTGTCCAGGTTCAAGTACGTAGGCGGAAGAATTAGGTAAATCCGGTTCTTCTTAACGCTGAGATACGATGTCGAGCTACTACGGTAGTGAAGTCATTGATGCCATGCTTCCAGGAAAAGCCTCTAAGCTTCAGATTGTAAGGAATCGTACCCCAAACCGACACAGGTGGTCGGGTAGAGAATACCAAGGCGCTTGAGAGAACTCGGGTGAAGGAACTAGGCAAAATGGTACCGTAACTTCGGGAGAAGGTACGCTCTTATCAGTGAAGTCCCTTGCGGATGGAGCAGACGAGAGTCGCAGATACCAGGTGGCTGCAACTGTTTATTAAAAACACAGCACTGTGCAAAATCGTAAGATGACGTATACGGTGTGACGCCTGCCCGGTGCCGGAAGGTTAATTGATGGGGTTAGACTTCGGTCGAAGCTCTTGATCGAAGCCCCGGTAAACGGCGGCCGTAACTATAACGGTCCTAAGGTAGCGAAATTCCTTGTCGGGTAAGTTCCGACCTGCACGAATGGCGTAATGATGGCCACGCTGTCTCCACCCGAGACTCAGTGAAATTGAAATCGCTGTGAAGATGCAGTGTACCCGCGGCTAGACGGAAAGACCCCGTGAACCTTTACTACAGCTTGGCACTGAACATTGAACCTACATGTGTAGGATAGGTGGGAGACTTTGAAACCGCGTCGCTAGATGTGGTGGAGTCGTCCTTGAAATACCACCCTTGTAGTTTTGATGTTCTAACGTTGGTCCCTGAATCGGGATTACGGACAGTGCCTGGTGGGTAGTTTGACTGGGGCGGTCTCCTCCCAAAGAGTAACGGAGGAGCACGAAGGTGGGCTAAACACGGTTGGACATCGTGTGGTTAGTGCAATGGCATAAGCCCGCTTGACTGCGAGAATGACAATTCGAGCAGGTGCGAAAGCAGGTCATAGTGATCCGGTGGTTCTGAATGGAAGGGCCATCGCTCAACGGATAAAAGGTACTCCGGGGATAACAGGCTGATACCGCCCAAGAGTTCATATCGACGGCGGTGTTTGGCACCTCGATGTCGGCTCATCACATCCTGGGGCTGAAGTCGGTCCCAAGGGTATGGCTGTTCGCCATTTAAAGTGGTACGCGAGCTGGGTTTAGAACGTCGTGAGACAGTTCGGTCCCTATCTGCCGTGGGCGTTGGAAAATTGAAGGGGGCTGCTCCTAGTACGAGAGGACCGGAGTGGACGAACCTCTGGTGTTCGGGTTGTCATGCCAATGGCATTGCCCGGTAGCTAAGTTCGGAATCGATAACCGCTGAAAGCATCTAAGCGGGAAGCGAGCCCTGAGATGAGTTTTCCCTGGCGCTTTAAGCGTCCTAAAGGGTTGTTCAAGACTAGAACGTTGATAGGCAGGGTGTGTAAGTGCTGCGAGGCATTGAGCTAACCTGTACTAATTGCCCGTGAGGCTTAACCATACAACACCCAAGGGGTTTTGATGGACTCAAAGATACAAACGCTTGAATGAGTTTGATGAGACAACACTTTTAATAAGCTTTCCGAATTTTAAAATTTTGCTTGGCGACCATAGCATTGTGGACCCACCTGATTCCATGCCGAACTCAGAAGTGAAACACAATAGCGCCGATGGTAGTGTGGGGCTTCCCCATGTGAGAGTAGGACATCGCCAGGCTTTAATTTCGACTTTGTCTACAAAGTAGACAAGTCACCATAGAGTTCTAAGTTTTCTTAGTATTTTATGTTGACTTTCAAAGTAGAAAGCGTATTATACGCGTCCTGCTTAAGTGCTAAGGCACTGAAAGCAAAGCTCTTTAACAATTTAAACCTATCAATCTGTGTGGGCACTCGTTGATGAATATCAAAAAATGAAACTTCGGTTTCAACTTGATTTCAATGAACTGAGTGACCAATCGATAATTTATTATCGGCACAGTCAATTCATTATCATTCTGTTGGAATGATAATAGCTTTAGAATTACTTTTTGTAGTTTTGAAGTCAGTATTCGTTGAGTCGACAAAATCTTAAATTGAAGAGTTTGATCATGGCTCAGATTGAACGCTGGCGGCAGGCCTAACACATGCAAGTCGAGCGGAAACGAGTTATCTGAACCTTCGGGGAACGATAACGGCGTCGAGCGGCGGACGGGTGAGTAATGCCTAGGAAATTGCCTTGATGTGGGGGATAACCATTGGAAACGATGGCTAATACCGCATAATGCCTACGGGCCAAAGAGGGGGACCTTCGGGCCTCTCGCGTCAAGATATGCCTAGGTGGGATTAGCTAGTTGGTGAGGTAATGGCTCACCAAGGCGACGATCCCTAGCTGGTCTGAGAGGATGATCAGCCACACTGGAACTGAGACACGGTCCAGACTCCTACGGGAGGCAGCAGTGGGGAATATTGCACAATGGGCGAAAGCCTGATGCAGCCATGCCGCGTGTATGAAGAAGGCCTTCGGGTTGTAAAGTACTTTCAGTTGTGAGGAAGGGGGTGTCGTTAATAGCGGCATTTCTTGACGTTAGCAACAGAAGAAGCACCGGCTAACTCCGTGCCAGCAGCCGCGGTAATACGGAGGGTGCGAGCGTTAATCGGAATTACTGGGCGTAAAGCGCATGCAGGTGGTTCATTAAGTCAGATGTGAAAGCCCGGGGCTCAACCTCGGAACTGCATTTGAAACTGGTGAACTAGAGTACTGTAGAGGGGGGTAGAATTTCAGGTGTAGCGGTGAAATGCGTAGAGATCTGAAGGAATACCAGTGGCGAAGGCGGCCCCCTGGACAGATACTGACACTCAGATGCGAAAGCGTGGGGAGCAAACAGGATTAGATACCCTGGTAGTCCACGCCGTAAACGATGTCTACTTGGAGGTTGTGGCCTTGAGCCGTGGCTTTCGGAGCTAACGCGTTAAGTAGACCGCCTGGGGAGTACGGTCGCAAGATTAAAACTCAAATGAATTGACGGGGGCCCGCACAAGCGGTGGAGCATGTGGTTTAATTCGATGCAACGCGAAGAACCTTACCTACTCTTGACATCCAGAGAAGCCAGCGGAGACGCAGGTGTGCCTTCGGGAGCTCTGAGACAGGTGCTGCATGGCTGTCGTCAGCTCGTGTTGTGAAATGTTGGGTTAAGTCCCGCAACGAGCGCAACCCTTATCCTTGTTTGCCAGCGAGTAATGTCGGGAACTCCAGGGAGACTGCCGGTGATAAACCGGAGGAAGGTGGGGACGACGTCAAGTCATCATGGCCCTTACGAGTAGGGCTACACACGTGCTACAATGGCGCATACAGAGGGCAGCGAACTTGCGAGAGTGAGCGAATCCCAAAAAGTGCGTCGTAGTCCGGATTGGAGTCTGCAACTCGACTCCATGAAGTCGGAATCGCTAGTAATCGTAGATCAGAATGCTACGGTGAATACGTTCCCGGGCCTTGTACACACCGCCCGTCACACCATGGGAGTGGGCTGCAAAAGAAGTGGGTAGTTTAACCTTCGGGAGGACGCTCACCACTTTGTGGTTCATGACTGGGGTGAAGTCGTAACAAGGTAGCCCTAGGGGAACCTGGGGCTGGATCACCTCCTTATACGAAGATATTCACGATAAGTGTCCACACAGATTGATTAGGTTTAGAAAGTAAAAGAGACGAAGAACTCCCAAGTTCTTCAATCCAGTGTCCCGTTCGTCTAGAGGCCTAGGACACCGCCCTTTCACGGCGGTAACAGGGGTTCGACTCCCCTACGGGATACCATTGGGTCGTTAGCTCAGTTGGTAGAGCAGTTGACTTTTAATCAATTGGTCGCAGGTTCGAATCCTGCACGACCCACCATTCTTTCTCCACGAAGGAATTAAAACTTTTAGTGGGCGATTAGCTCAGTTGGGAGAGCACCTGCCTTACAAGCAGGGGGTCACTGGTTCGAGCCCGGTATCGCCCACCATTCTCTAAATATTCTTGGAAGTTAAAACTCCAAACCACTTCTTATGTCGTTGGTTGGTTTTTTCGACTGTGAGAGTCTTTAGAAAATGAATTCTTCGGAATACATGCTCTTTAACAATTTGGAAAGCTGACTGATTAACTCTAAGAGTTAATCAAATTAAAAGTTCTCAATGTTTATCTTTTGGATAAACACAACACAAACACATTCAAGTGTCTTGTATTCGATTCAAACTTGTTTGAATCATATTGAGTCCGGCAAACACGTAATAAGAACTAACCCTTCTTATTACAACCAAAAACCTTGGTTGTTTACCATACATAAAGACCTCTTCGGGTTGTATGGTTAAGTGACTAAGCGTACACGGTGGATGCCTTGGCAGTCAGAGGCGATGAAGGACGTATTAACTTGCGATAAGCCCAGATTAGACAGTAAAAGTCATTTAAGTCTGGGGTTTCCGAATGGGGAAACCCACTTACATAAGTAAGTATCTTGTTGTGAATACATAGCAACAAGAGGCAAACCGGGGGAACTGAAACATCTAAGTACCCCGAGGAAGAGAAATCAACCGAGATTCCGAAAGTAGCGGCGAGCGAAATTGGATTAGCCCTTAAGCTTTTAATGAGACAGACGAAGGCTCTGGAAAGTGCCGCAATAAAGGGTGATAGCCCCGTAGTCGACATCTCATCATCAGTGAAAACGAGTAGGGCGGGACACGTGATATCCTGTCTGAATATGGGGGGACCATCCTCCAAGGCTAAATACTACTGACTGACCGATAGTGAACCAGTACCGTGAGGGAAAGGCGAAAAGAACCCCTGTGAGGGGAGTGAAATAGAACCTGAAACCGTGTACGTACAAGCAGTAGGAGCACCTTCGTGGTGTGACTGCGTACCTTTTGTATAATGGGTCAGCGACTTAATTTTAGTAGCAAGGTTAACCGTTTAGGGGAGCCGTAGGGAAACCGAGTCTTAACTGGGCGTACAGTTGCTAGGATTAGACCCGAAACCAGGTGATCTAGCCATGGGCAGGTTGAAGGTTGAGTAACATCAACTGGAGGACCGAACCGACTAATGTTGAAAAATTAGCGGATGACTTGTGGCTAGGGGTGAAAGGCCAATCAAACCTGGAGATAGCTGGTTCTCCCCGAAAGCTATTTAGGTAGCGCCTCGGACGAATACTACTGGGGGTAGAGCACTGTTAAGGCTAGGGGGTCATCCCGACTTACCAACCCTTTGCAAACTCCGAATACCAGTAAGTACTATCCGGGAGACACACGGCGGGTGCTAACGTCCGTCGTGGAGAGGGAAACAACCCAGACCGCCAGCTAAGGTCCCAAAGTATAGCTAAGTGGGAAACGATGTGGGAAGGCTCAGACAGCCAGGATGTTGGCTTAGAAGCAGCCATCATTTAAAGAAAGCGTAATAGCTCACTGGTCGAGTCGGCCTGCGCGGAAGATGTAACGGGGCTAAGCTATACACCGAAGCTGCGGCTACGCACTTATGTGCGTGGGGTAGGGGAGCGTTCTGTAAGCCGTTGAAGGTGGTCTGTAAGGGCTGCTGGAGGTATCAGAAGTGCGAATGCTGACATGAGTAACGATAAAGGGAGTGAAAAACTCCCTCGCCGGAAGACCAAGGGTTCCTGTCCAACGTTAATCGGGGCAGGGTAAGTCGACCCCTAAGGCGAGGCCGAAAGGCGTAGTCGATGGGAAACGGGTTAATATTCCCGTACTTCTTACAATTGCGATGGGGGGACGGAGAAGGCTAGGTGGGCCTGGCGACGGTTGTCCAGGTTCAAGTACGTAGGCGGAAGAATTAGGTAAATCCGGTTCTTCTTAACGCTGAGATACGATGTCGAGCTACTACGGTAGTGAAGTCATTGATGCCATGCTTCCAGGAAAAGCCTCTAAGCTTCAGATTGTAAGGAATCGTACCCCAAACCGACACAGGTGGTCGGGTAGAGAATACCAAGGCGCTTGAGAGAACTCGGGTGAAGGAACTAGGCAAAATGGTACCGTAACTTCGGGAGAAGGTACGCTCTTATCAGTGAAGTCCCTTGCGGATGGAGCAGACGAGAGTCGCAGATACCAGGTGGCTGCAACTGTTTATTAAAAACACAGCACTGTGCAAAATCGTAAGATGACGTATACGGTGTGACGCCTGCCCGGTGCCGGAAGGTTAATTGATGGGGTTAGACTTCGGTCGAAGCTCTTGATCGAAGCCCCGGTAAACGGCGGCCGTAACTATAACGGTCCTAAGGTAGCGAAATTCCTTGTCGGGTAAGTTCCGACCTGCACGAATGGCGTAATGATGGCCACGCTGTCTCCACCCGAGACTCAGTGAAATTGAAATCGCTGTGAAGATGCAGTGTACCCGCGGCTAGACGGAAAGACCCCGTGAACCTTTACTACAGCTTGGCACTGAACATTGAACCTACATGTGTAGGATAGGTGGGAGACTTTGAAACCGCGTCGCTAGATGTGGTGGAGTCGTCCTTGAAATACCACCCTTGTAGTTTTGATGTTCTAACGTTGGTCCCTGAATCGGGATTACGGACAGTGCCTGGTGGGTAGTTTGACTGGGGCGGTCTCCTCCCAAAGAGTAACGGAGGAGCACGAAGGTGGGCTAAACACGGTTGGACATCGTGTGGTTAGTGCAATGGCATAAGCCCGCTTGACTGCGAGAATGACAATTCGAGCAGGTGCGAAAGCAGGTCATAGTGATCCGGTGGTTCTGAATGGAAGGGCCATCGCTCAACGGATAAAAGGTACTCCGGGGATAACAGGCTGATACCGCCCAAGAGTTCATATCGACGGCGGTGTTTGGCACCTCGATGTCGGCTCATCACATCCTGGGGCTGAAGTCGGTCCCAAGGGTATGGCTGTTCGCCATTTAAAGTGGTACGCGAGCTGGGTTTAGAACGTCGTGAGACAGTTCGGTCCCTATCTGCCGTGGGCGTTGGAAAATTGAAGGGGGCTGCTCCTAGTACGAGAGGACCGGAGTGGACGAACCTCTGGTGTTCGGGTTGTCATGCCAATGGCATTGCCCGGTAGCTAAGTTCGGAATCGATAACCGCTGAAAGCATCTAAGCGGGAAGCGAGCCCTGAGATGAGTTTTCCCTGACACTTTAAGTGTCCTAAAGGGTTGTTCAAGACTAGAACGTTGATAGGCAGGGTGTGTAAGTGCTGCGAGGCATTGAGCTAACCTGTACTAATTGCCCGTGAGGCTTAACCATACAACACCCAAGGGGTTTTGATGGACTCAAAAATACAAACGCTTGAATGAGTTTGATGAGACAACACTTTTAATAAGCTTTCCAGATTATTTTGCCTTCAGTTTTTAAAAAACTGAAAGTAAAAGCAAAATTTTGCTTGGCGACCATAGCATTGTGGACCCACCTGATTCCATGCCGAACTCAGAAGTGAAACACAATAGCGCCGATGGTAGTGTGGGGCTTCCCCATGTGAGAGTAGGACATCGCCAGGCTTTAAATTATGAACGACTTGTCAGCGACGACAAGTAGTCCACTGCGGAGTGGTAGTTCAGTTGGTTAGAATACCGGCCTGTCACGCCGGGGGTCGCGGGTTCGAGTCCCGTCCACTCCGCCACTCATTAGAGAAGCCCTGCTAGAAATAGCAGGGCTTTTTACATCTATCAAAAATGTATATTTAGTAATCAATTGGCGAATAGATAGAATGACAACTCAACTACATCAAACCTTTTAGAAAGCCTAGTCTTACGACTAGGCTTTCGTCGTTTCTAGAATGCGATAATTTGGTCTTCTACCAATGAGTCCCGCTCGTGTACTAGTCAGATGGAATACCAGTTCAGTCATACTAAGCCCACGCACAACTTCTTGGGCTTTTTTACCTTTGAATCCCTGTATTAGCCTTTTGGTCGAGAGCGTCTCTCAAAAGGTTTACCGGTTTCAGAAAGAACGAACTAGGTGTGTCCGCCTTTCGTCATTTATCAGAAGGCCTAGCCTTACTACTAGGCCTTCGTCGTTTCCAGGTAATGGTCTTTTGTTCTTCAAATAACAAGTCCTCGCTACTTTCGGCCTAAGCTATTCTCTGGCGTTCAATGGCGCTGAACCCCTAAAATTATATGTGCGAGTATTGATTGACCTAGTTACTCACTATGTTTGCAAGTGCTTACAGAGAGGCGACTTATGGATACAAAAACGCCTAGCGTTTGCTAGGCGTTGGTAAATCATATCTTGCGTATGTTTACTAGAGTATTTGTTTAAGTACTCTGTCAGCTTTTACTCGAGTGATCTTGCGAATCAGCTTTTGAACTTCTTCTGGGTAGCTATCTACTTTGTCTAACTGCTTATAAGTACAAATAAGCTGAGTGTGTTGAAGAATGTTATCTACTTCAGCTTGGAACTTACCAGTTAGGTGGTGATAGTTGTCCTGAATAAAGATTCCGTTCTCTAGATCTAGTTTCCAAGCTCTAGGGTTTAGGTTATTACCAGTAAGCAGCATATAGCGCTTATCGACCCAAATGCCCTTCAGGTGGAAGCTGTTAGAGTCGTGTCGCCAAAGTTGAATCGATAGATTGCGGCTTGCAATATGAGCTTCATTAGCTTTAGCAAAGCGACGTAAGTTCATCTCATAAAGATATGGTAGACCACCAATCGTTTTAAACTCTTCCTCTGGAGAGATGAAGAAATCATTCGCGGTTTTATCACCAACCACAATGCTGACCTTTACTCCACGTTTGAGTGCTTTCTTCACTTCTTTAGCTAGGCTAGGAGGAAAGTTAAAGTAAGGGGTACAAATGAAGATCTCGTCTTTAGCCTGAGCGACCAGTTGATTGATGCCTTGGTTAAGACGATTACGTCGTTTGCCGATGCCTACTAGCGGTGTTACGGCAACTTGCTCTGGTGATACTTCCTGACCATCAAATTGATACTGAGATCTGGCTAGAGATGCACGAAACTGGCGGATCGCTGGCTTTAGCTCTTTAGTAGCTGGCTTGTTTTTATCAGCTAAGTCGTAAACAGCGCTGTCAGAGATCATTTGTTCATGCACGTAAGCAAACATTGAGTCTGCTAGTGTTGCGTTGTTTAAAACATGGTAGCGGTCAAAGCGGTAGCGGTCGTGATAGTTCAGGTAGATATTATTGAGGCTTGCACCACTGTATATCACGCTGTCATCAACGATAAAGCCCTTTAAGTGCAATACGCCAAAGACTTCTTTACCACGGACAGGAATGCCGTAGACAGGAACTGAATGCTGATATTTTTCAGCAAACTCTTTGTACATTGCTGCATTGCCTTCAGAAGACTCTGCACCAATCAATCCGCGTTGAGCTCTGTGCCAATCAACACAAACGCTCACATTTAGATCTGGATTCTTTTGTTTTGCTTCATATAAGGCAGTTAGGATCTCACGGCCAGCCTCATCATCTTCAAGATACAAAGCGACTAAACTAATACGAGTCGTTGCGCGAGCTATCTCATCAAGTAGACGAATTCGAAACTCTTGCGCTGATAGTAGTACTTCAAACTTATCAGGATTCTGCGCTATGGTTGGCAACTGTATGAATGGATTCCTACTGGCAATCATATTGACTGTTTTACCTTAAAAATATGCAAAATTGCGAACCTTTAATTTTACCAAAGGCATAGCCCCAAATACTAGATAATCGGGGCATTCTCTAACAATTTTGCTGATATTGCATAGGAATGAGATCTTTTCCGCTATTTGAATAACGCTCATATAAAACCCGTAAGGCGTTAGGTAGCTGTTTAGAATCGATCTGCACAAATTGGTGCCGACTATAGAAGCTCGTAAGGTGCGCATAGGCAAAGCAGTAATCGTTCTCTGTGAGTGTGTGTGTTGCACAGTACTCCATTAGCTGGGAACCTAACTGTTTACCGCGATGTTGTTTCGAGATCGCCATACCTGTCAGTAAGCGCGAGTCTTCTATCGTACGGAAACGGACGACACCACAAAGTTCGTCATCAAGTAAGAGTGAATAAATTAACTCACTTTTATTGGCTTTCCCTGTTGGGTAGTGTTCTTTATAGAAGCGTTTAACAAGGGGAACCTTTACTGGGTCTAATTGAGTAATGATGACATTGTTCATTCAGTCACTGCGCCACTGGTTTATCTGCTGTAGAATGAACTCAGTGTAAGTTAATTGAATATCGCCATGCAATTCCATCTCAATGCTAGTTTAAAAAACGTTCATACCTTTTCTATTGATCAAAGCTGTGATGCTTTGGTTGAAGTGACCACGATTGAAGAGTTGGTCTCGGTTTATCAGGACCCTAAATGGCAATCTACGCCTAAGCTGATGCTAGGAAAGGGCAGTAACATGCTTTTCACTGAGCATTTTGCAGGCCTTGTCATTATCAATAAGCTGTCTGGTATTACCTTAACGGAGTCGGATAATAATCATTTACTCCATGTTAATGGTGGTGAGGATTGGCCAAGCTTAGTTAAATGGACCGTTGAGCAAGGTCTTGGTGGGTTAGAAAACCTAGCCATGATTCCGGGTTGTTCTGGCTCAGCGCCTATCCAGAACATTGGTGCTTATGGAGTTGAGCTACAGGATATATGTGAATACGTCGATATTCTTTGTCTGGATACTTATACAGTTAAGCGATTAAGCAAAGAGGAATGTCTCTTTGGTTACCGAGATTCGATTTTTAAACACGCCCTTTACGGCAAAGCTATTGTGGTCGCGATTGGCTTAATTTTAGCGAAAGCATGGCAGCCATGTAATCACTATGGTCCCTTGAAAAGTCTGTCTGAAGAGACACTTTCACCTCAAACGATATTTAATGAAGTATGTGCTATCCGCTCGAGTAAATTGCCAGACCCTTCTGTTCAGGGTAATGCTGGCAGCTTCTTTAAAAACCCGGTGATCAGTAAAGATCATTTTGATCGCTTGCAGTCTGAGTATCCAACGATTGTGGGCTATGCGAGTGAGAATATGATCAAAGTCGCTGCTGGTTGGCTGATCGATCAATGTCAGTTTAAAGGTGTTAATCAAGGTGGCGCTCAGGTTCATCCAAATCAAGCACTTGTAATCATCAACTATGATGAGGCGACGGCCGTTGATGTGCTTAAGTTAGCAGAACGAGTTCGTCAATCTGTGCTAGATAAATTCGATATTCGCCTGGAACATGAGGTTCGCTTTATGGGAAGAGATGGTGAGACAAATCTCGACAAGGCTTTGGAGGCGTTAGTATGAGAGAGCACAGCACTAAGCTAGCACTGTTAAAATGCCTTGCTGATGGTGAGTTTCATTCTGGTGAAGACCTCGGTGAGGTGATTGGGGTATCTCGAGCCGCTATAAGCAAGCACATCAAGGGTATTCAAGAGTGGGGTTTGGATATCTACCGTGTACAGGGTAAAGGCTACAAGCTAGCGGACCGATTGGACATGCTGGACCATGAGCGACTATCTGCTGCTAATAGTAACGCGTCTCTTGAACTGATCCCTATTATAGGTTCGACCAACCAACACCTGTTAGATCGCACCAATGAGCTAGAATCTGGCTCGGTTTGTGTTGCTGAATACCAAGCCTCTGGTCGCGGTCGTCGTGGCAGGGAGTGGGTATCACCATTTGGAGCCAATTTATACCTTTCGATGTACTGGAGACTCGACGCTGGGATGGCAGCTGCGATGGGCCTAAGTCTTGTTGTCGGGGTTGCGGTTGTTGAGGCTCTGGAAGAAATGGGTGTTGAAGGCGTGAAACTCAAATGGCCAAATGACCTTTACCATAACGATAAGAAACTTGCGGGAATCTTAGTTGAGCTGTCGGGGCAATCTGGCGGTGCTGCTCATATTGTGATTGGGCTAGGACTCAACCTGTCGATGGACCCTTCAACTTCTGGTATAGGTCAGCCGTGGACCTCGCTTAAAGAGGTGTGTGATGGCCAAGTCCCAGATCGTAACCATTTAGCACAGACCCTAATAAACGCATGGGATAAGGCGCTAGTTGATTACGAAATGAAAGGGATGTCGAATTTTGTAGAGCGTTGGAACCGCTTGGATAACTTCTTAGGTCGCAATGTGAAGCTGATTATTGGACCTAGAGAAATTGAAGGTGTCGTACAAGGTATTGATGAGCAGGGTGCAGTGTTACTCAAAACCGAGAATGGTATCGAAAGTTATATCGGCGGTGAAATCTCACTAAGAAAGGGTAGCTAAGGCCTTCCTATTTTCTTAGTAGTACTTCTTCAACCATGTGATCTGCACCTTTTCTTAGGATTAGGTGCGCCCGCTCTCTGGTTGGAAGGATGTTCTTCTCTAGGTTCAACCCATTGATTGAACTCCAGATCCCTTCTGCTTTATCCAATGCCGCTTGGTTCGATAATTTAGTGTAATGACTAAAGTAAGAGCCCGGCTTGGTAAATGCCCCTTCTCTAAACTTCATAAAGCGGTTGATATACCACTCTTTGATTTGCTGGCTGTCTGCATCCACATAGAGTGAAAAATCCAGGAAGTCAGAAATGAACACACGGTGTGGCTCGTGTGGGTAGTTCATTCCACTCTGCAATACGTTTAGGCCTTCAATGATCAACACGTCAGGTAGGTCAACACACTTAACATCATCAGTAATGTTGTAGGTTAGATGCGAGTAAACTGGCGCGGTGACGTTTCTTTTGCACGCCTTAACGTCAGAGACAAAATTAACTAAACGCTTAATATCATAAGACTCAGGGAAGCCTTTCTTACTCATCAAGCCTTTCTCTTCCAATACTTCATTTGGATATAAGAAACCGTCAGTGGTGACGAGCTCAACTTTTGGGTGGTTTTCCCAACGAGAGAGCAGGGCCTTAAGTAGACGGGCGGTTGTACTTTTACCTACCGCAACACTGCCAGCAATACCAATAATAAATGGTGGTGCTTTCTCTTTTTTATCGAGGAACTGGTGAAGTACTGAATTGCGGTTTTGTCTGGCTGCCACATAGAGGTTCAATAGACGAGAAAGCGGTAGGTAGATCTCCACAGCTTCTTCCATGGTGAGCTTTTCATTGATGCCTTGAAGCTCTTTTAAGTCGCTCTCAGAAAGTGTCATCGGAACTAAATTCCTTAGTTCAGACCAGTGTGTACGGTCAAATGACATGAATGGGCTCATACAAAACTCTATAGTGGATAACAAAACAAGTGCATGGAAAATACATCAAGCGCTAGATAAATAAAATATCTTCCTGTACTAGATGCGGGTTAAAGACGGAAACCTTGAGCTAAATAGTCGTATGTCGAAGTTTGAGCAGAGAATTTTGCACTTTTTTTCAATTTGCTATTGCAAGGTGGAAAATCATTCAATAAAATGCGCCCCACTTGTGCCGACTTAGCTCAGTAGGTAGAGCAACTGACTTGTAATCAGTAGGTCACCAGTTCGATTCCGGTAGTCGGCACCACTTTCTCCCTTCCTTTAAGGCTACGAGAGAAAGCTCAAAAATTTGGAGAGGTTCCCGAGTGGCCAAAGGGAGCAGACTGTAAATCTGTTGGCACTGCCTTCGATGGTTCGAATCCGTCCCTCTCCACCATATTCTAAAGGTTAAATAGCTCAAACAGAGTTACGTGTTGCGTGCATCGTATAATGGCTATTACCTCAGCCTTCCAAGCTGATGATGCGGGTTCGATTCCCGCTGCACGCTCCAACTCATTTTGTGTGCTGATATAGCTCAGTCGGTAGAGCGCACCCTTGGTAAGGGTGAGGTCCCCAGTTCGACTCTGGGTATTAGCACCAGTCTAAAGCTTCTTCTCCTTTAATAAAGAAAACCATTTTTTTTGGTTGCGTGGTCTTATTTTAAGCCACCTAATCCGTACCTAGAGGGACACCCCATGTCTAAAGAAAAATTTGAACGTACGAAACCGCACGTAAACGTTGGTACTATCGGCCACGTTGACCACGGTAAAACAACTCTAACTGCTGCTATCTGTACTACACTTGCAAAAGTGTACGGTGGTGTTGCTAAAGATTTCGCATCTATCGATAACGCTCCAGAAGAGCGTGAGCGCGGTATCACAATCGCTACTTCTCACGTTGAGTACGACACTCCATCACGTCACTACGCACACGTAGACTGCCCAGGACACGCGGATTATGTTAAAAACATGATCACTGGTGCTGCGCAAATGGACGGTGGTATCCTAGTTGTTGCTGCGACTGACGGTCCAATGCCTCAAACTCGTGAGCACATCCTACTTGGTCGTCAAGTTGGTATCCCTTACATCATCGTATTCATGAACAAATGTGACATGGTTGATGACGAAGAGCTACTTGAGCTAGTAGAGATGGAAGTTCGTGAACTTCTTTCTGAGTACGACTTCCCAGGTGATGACCTACCAGTTATCCAAGGTTCTGCACTTGGCGCACTAAACGGCGAGAAGCAGTGGGAAGACAAGATCGTTGAGCTTGCAGAAGCACTAGATTCTTACATCCCTGAGCCAGAGCGTGCAGTTGACCAACCGTTCCTACTACCAATCGAAGACGTATTCTCGATCCAAGGTCGTGGTACTGTTGTAACTGGTCGTATCGAGCGTGGTATCCTACGTGTAGGTGACGAAGTAGAAATCGTTGGTATCAAAGAGACTACTCTTACTACTTGTACTGGTGTTGAAATGTTCCGTAAACTGCTTGACGAAGGTCGTGCAGGTGAGAACGTTGGTGCACTTCTACGTGGTACTAAGCGTGACGAAGTTGAACGTGGCCAAGTACTATCTGCTAAAGGTTCTATCAACCCACACACTAAGTTCGAGTCTGAAGTATACGTACTTTCTAAAGACGAAGGCGGCCGTCACACTCCTTTCTTCAAAGGTTACCGTCCACAGTTCTACTTCCGTACAACTGACGTAACAGGCGACATCACTCTACCAGAAGGCGTAGAAATGGTAATGCCAGGTGACAACGTTCAAATGACTGTTGAGCTAATCGCTCCAATCGCAATGGACGAAGGTCTACGTTTCGCAATCCGCGAAGGTGGCCGTACAGTTGGTGCTGGTGTTGTAGCTAAAATCTTTGCATAAGATTTGACGAACCACTAGTAAAAAGGGCATCATTTGATGCCCTTTTTCTGCGCTAAAAAAAGAGTTGAACGAATTGGCATCAATTTCAGCTCTTAGTAAAGAATTAAACAGTCTTTTTGACTAAAATGACTGTTAGATGTGTTGTTCTGCAACGCAAAGGAATGTGCCCTGCAACAGCGGGGTTATTGTCGTCTATATTTAAGACTTATCACAGGTTGGTTTTATGAAAGCAAACGCTGAAACTCCTGATAGCTCAAGTGCAGCAGATACAATGAAGTGGGTAGTCGCTTTTGTACTGTTAGCCGCTGCTGTTGTGGGTAATTACCTGTATGGTGAATTGTCTGTTGTAATTCGCGCTGCAGGTGTAGTTGTGCTGATTGCTGCCGCACTAGGCGTTGCAGCAACAACAACTAAAGGTAAAGCTGCGATCGATTTTGCAAAAGAATCTCGCATGGAGATTCGTAAAGTGGTTTGGCCTACTCGCCAAGAAACTATGCAAACTACATTGATCGTTTTAGCTGTATGTATTGTTATGTCTCTAGTGCTTTGGGGAATTGACGGCATTATGGTCCGTTTAGTTTCTCTAGCGACTGGGGTGTAGAGGGTTCTGATTCATGAGTGAAGCTCCAAAAAAACGTTGGTATGTAGTTCAAGCCTTTTCTGGTTTTGAAGGTCGTGTTGCACAATCGCTACGCGAGCATATTAAAATGCACAACATGGAAGAACTATTTGGCGATGTGCTAGTACCTACTGAAGAAGTAGTGGAAATGCGTGCTGGACAACGTCGTAAAAGTGAACGTAAATTCTTCCCTGGCTACGTATTAGTTCAAATGATCATGAATGATGAATCATGGCACTTAGTACGCAGCATTCCGCGTGTTATGGGCTTCATTGGTGGTACCTCTGATCGTCCAGCACCAATCACTGATAAAGAAGCTGATGCTATCTTGAACCGTCTAGAGAAAGCGAGCGAAGCTCCACGTCCTAAGACTATGTTCGAAGCAGGTGAAGTGGTTCGTGTTAACGATGGTCCATTTGCTGACTTCAACGGTACTGTTGAAGAAGTAGATTACGAGAAGAGCCGCATTAAGGTATCTGTATCGATCTTTGGTCGTGCAACACCGGTTGAGCTTGAATTTGGTCAGGTTGAAAAACTGGACTAAGACTCGATTAATTGAACTAAGTTGTGGATAACTTACTAGCAACTTGTTCAAAATAAAAGAGTATAAAAAATCACCTTTTTAGGGTTGTTAAAGGCGCGAATTATGATTATAATTTCGCGCCTTTTTGCTTCTATGGAAGTAAAAAGCGTTAATTGAATTTATGGGGAGCTTGCCTTACGGCTAGCGCATGTACCCAAATATTAGGAAATATCATGGCTAAGAAAGTTGAAGCTTATATCAAACTGCAAGTTGCAGCTGGTATGGCAAACCCGTCGCCACCGGTTGGTCCTGCTCTAGGTCAACACGGTGTTAACATCATGGAATTCTGTAAAGCGTTCAACGCAAAAACAGAATCTGTTGAGAAAGGTCTACCGACTCCAGTAGTTATTACTGTATACAACGACCGTTCTTTCACGTTCGTAACTAAGACTCCACCTGCTGCTGTTCTTCTTAAGAAAGCTGCTGGCGTTAAGTCTGGTTCAGGTCGTCCAAACACTGAAAAAGTGGGTACTGTAACTGACGCTCAAATCCAAGAAATCGCAGAAACTAAAGCTGCTGATATGACTGGTGCTGACATCGAAGCAATGAAGCGTTCAATCGCTGGTACTGCTCGTTCAATGGGCCTAGTGGTAGAGGGTTAATAAGATGGCAAAACTTACTAAGCGTATGCGCGTAATCCGCGACAAAGTTGACGCGACTAAAGAATACGAAATCAACGAAGCTGTTGCACTTCTTAAAGAACTAGCGACTGCTAAATTCGTTGAGTCTGTAGACGTTGCTGTTAACCTAGGCATCGATGCTCGTAAATCTGACCAAAACGTACGTGGCGCAACTGTGCTACCTCACGGTACTGGCCGTGAAATCCGCGTTGCTGTGTTCACTCAAGGTGCAAACGCAGAAGCAGCTAAAGCAGCTGGCGCAGATGTTGTTGGTATGGAAGATCTTGCTGAGCAAGTGAAGAAAGGCGAAATGAACTTCGACGTTGTTGTTGCTTCTCCAGATGCAATGCGTGTTGTTGGTCAACTAGGTACTATCCTAGGTCCACGCGGCCTTATGCCAAACCCTAAAGTTGGTACTGTAACTCCTAACGTTGCTGAAGCGGTTAAGAACGCTAAAGCTGGTCAGGTTCGTTACCGTAACGACAAGAACGGCATCATCCACACTACTATCGGCAAAGCATCTTTCGAAGCTAACCAGCTTCAAGAGAACCTAGAAGCTCTTCTAGTTGCTCTTAAGAAAGCTAAGCCTTCTTCAGCGAAAGGTACTTTCCTGAAGAAAGTAAGCATCTCTACTACTATGGGTGCTGGTGTTGCTGTTGATCAGGCTAGCCTGAACACTCAAGCAAACTAATTTGCTTAGGCGCAGATTTAGTGTATACTTCTGCGCCTAATATTTGTGGTTGGGTGATTTGAAGCAATTCAAATTATCTATCCCAAGACCGTAGGCGCTGTACTTTTCGGAGCTACAGCTTAATAAAACCTACGTAGGCGGTGCCTAATTTAAATGAAGTGATTCATATTTATTAGCATCGTAAACGCTCATTACACACTGTAATGGGTGCTGTAATCACAACCAGAGGTTAATCCAAATGGCTTTAAATCTTCAAGACAAAAAAGCAATTGTTGCTGAAGTCAACGAAGCAGCTAATGGTGCACTTTCTGCAGTTGTAGCTGATTCTCGTGGCGTTGAAGTTGGCGCAATGACTTCTCTACGTAAACAAGCTCGCGAAGCGGGTGTTTACATGAAAGTTGTTCGTAACACACTAGCACGTCGTGCGGTTCAGGGTACAGACTACGAGTGTCTAACTGACACTTTCACTGGTCCAACTCTGATCGCGTTCTCTAACGAGCACCCAGGTGCTGCAGCGCGTCTTTTCAAAGACTTCGCTAAAGAGAACAAAGATTTCGAGATCAAAGCTGCTGCATTTGAAGGCGCAGTTACTGATGCTGAAGTACTAGCGACACTACCAACTTACGACGAAGCTATCGCACGCCTAATGATGTGCATGAAAGAAGCTTCTGCTGGCAAGCTGGTTCGTACTATCGCTGCACTACGTGACCAAAAAGAAGAAGCAGCGGCTTAAGCCTTGCTTTTCACTGGTTGCAAATTAAACTTATTGTTGACTTAAAAGAGAATTGTTATGTCTATTACTAACGAGCAAATCCTAGACGCAGTTGCAGAAATGTCTGTAATGCAAGTTGTTGAGCTTATCGAAGCTATGGAAGAGAAATTCGGCGTATCAGCTGCTGCTGCAGTTGTAGCTGGTGGCGCTGCTGGCGGCGATGCTGCTGCTGAGCAAACTGAATTCGACGTTATCCTAACTTCTGCTGGTTCTAACAAAGTACAAGTTATCAAAGCTGTACGTGGCGCAACTGGCCTAGGTCTTAAAGAAGCTAAAGGTCTTGTAGACTCAGCTCCAGCACCTCTAAAAGAAGGCGTTGACAAAGCTGAAGCTGAAGCTCTTAAAGCACAGCTAGAAGAAGCTGGCGCTTCTGTTGAAGTTAAGTAATTATTACTTAATTTCTTAGCCGCAAGGCTAATGGCTGGTGGTTATTTAACCACCGGCCTTTTTGCGCTGTAGGGCTATGACGAATTTTCCGCTGTTTAAGCGTCATAACCCGAGCAAAAAAACAGTCATGTTTTCGATATGATTGTTCACTACATTAAACAGCTGTTAGTCACTACCCCCTCCGAGGAGTGTTTTGGGTAGTTTGGGTCACTTATCAGCGAGCTGAGGAACCCCATGGTTTACTCTTATACCGAGAAAAAGCGCATCCGTAAGGACTTTGGTACTCGTCCACAAGTTTTGGACATTCCATACCTGTTATCGATCCAGCTTGATTCTTTCGATAAATTCATCGAACAGGATCCAGAAGGTCAATACGGTCTTGAGGCTGCTTTTCGTTCTGTATTCCCAATTCAGAGCTACAACGGCAATTCTGAGCTGCAATACGTTAGCTACCGTCTTGGTGAGCCAGTTTTTGATGTTAAAGAATGTCAAATCCGTGGTGTAACTTACTCAAAGCCACTACGCGTTAAACTACGTCTAGTTATCTTTGATCGAGATGCGCCAGCAGGTACTGTAAAAGACATTAAAGAACAAGAAGTCTACATGGGCGAAATTCCGCTTATGACAGACAATGGTACTTTCGTAATTAATGGTACCGAGAGGGTTATCGTATCCCAGCTGCACCGAAGCCCAGGCGTGTTCTTCGACAGTGATAAGGGTAAGACCCACTCATCTGGTAAAGTTCTTTATAACGCACGTGTAATTCCTTACCGTGGCTCATGGTTAGACTTTGAGTTCGATCCTAAGGATAACTTATTCGTACGTATCGACCGTCGTCGTAAGCTACCAGCTTCAATCATCCTTCGTGCACTAGGTAAGTCAACTGAAGAGATCCTAGATCTGTTCTTCGACAAGGTGAACTTCGAAGTGAAAGACCAAACTCTTCTTATGGAGTTGGTTCCTGATCGTCTACGTGGTGAAACTGCGTCATTCGACATCGAAGCAAACGGTAAAGTTTACGTTGAGACTGGTCGTCGTGTTACTGCTCGCCACATTCGTCAACTTGAGAAAGATGGCGTTGAGCACATCGAAGTACCTGTAGAGTACATCGTTGGTAAAGTTGCATCTAAAGATTACATCAACGAAGCAACTGGCGAGATCATCGTTGGCGCGAACCAAGAGATCAGCCTAGAGGCACTTGCTAACCTATCTCAAGCAGGTCACAAAGCTCTAGAAGTACTGTTCACGAATGACCTAGACCATGGTCCATTCATGTCAGACACTCTACGTGCAGATAGCACAGTAGATCGCATCTCTGCATTGGTAGAAATCTACCGCATGATGCGTCCTGGCGAGCCACCAACGAAAGAAGCTGCAGAGTCTCTATTCGAAAGCCTATTCTTCTCAGAAGAACGCTACGACCTATCAACTGTAGGCCGTATGAAGTTCAACAGCTCTATCGAGCGTGAAGAAGAAGAAGAGCGCGGTACTCTGGATGAATCAGACATCATCGAAGTGATGAAGAAACTGATCGGCATCCGTAACGGTAAAGGCGAAGTGGACGATATCGACCACCTTGGCAACCGTCGTATCCGTTCTGTAGGTGAAATGGCAGAAAACCAATTCCGTGTTGGTCTAGTTCGTGTAGAACGTGCCGTTAAAGAGCGTCTAAGCCTTGGTGACCTTGATGCAATCATGCCTCAAGATCTAATCAACGCTAAGCCTATCTCAGCTGCAGTTAAAGAATTCTTTGGCTCTTCACAGCTTTCACAGTTCATGGACCAAAACAACCCATTGTCAGAAGTTACGCACAAGCGTCGTATCTCTGCTTTAGGTCCTGGTGGTCTTACTCGTGAGCGCGCAGGCTTCGAAGTACGTGACGTTCACGTAACTCACTACGGTCGTCTATGTCCGATCGAAACGCCTGAAGGTCCAAACATCGGTCTAATTAACTCACTGTCTGCATTTGCACGTTGTAACGATTACGGTTTCCTAGAAACTCCGTACCGTCGTGTAGTAGATGGCGTAGTAACAGACGAAGTTGATTACCTGTCTGCAATCCAAGAAGGTCAATTTGTAATCGCGCAGGCGAACACCGTTCTTACTGAAGAAGGTACGTTCGCTGATGAGCTAATCACTGCTCGTCAAAAAGGTGAATCTGGTCTTCACCCACGCGACCACGTTGACTACATGGACGTTGCGACAAACCAAGTAGTATCTATCGCTGCATCGCTTATCCCGTTCCTAGAACACGATGATGCGAACCGTGCATTGATGGGTGCGAACATGCAACGTCAAGCGGTACCAACACTTAAGGCTGATAAGCCTCTAGTAGGTACTGGTATCGAACGTAACATCGCAGTTGACTCTGGTGTTACGGCGGTTGCTAAACGTGGCGGTATGATTCAGTCTGTGGACGCTTCTCGTATCGTAGTTAAGGTTAACGAAGATGAGCTAGTACCTGGCGAAGCTGGTATCGACATCTACAACCTAACTAAGTACACGCGTTCAAACCAGAACACATGTATCAACCAACGTCCTACAGTGCTACCGGGTGAACCTGTATCACGTGGCGACGTACTAGCTGACGGTCCTTCAACAGACCTTGGTGAGCTAGCACTTGGTCAAAACATGCGTATCGCGTTCATGCCTTGGAACGGTTACAACTTTGAAGACTCGATCTTAGTATCTGAGCGCGTAGTTCAAGAAGACCGTTTCACGACAATCCACATCCAAGAACTATCTTGTGTGGCTCGTGATACTAAGCTGGGCTCTGAAGAGATCACAGCTGATATTCCAAACGTAGGTGAGTCTGCTCTGTCTAAACTAGACGAGTCAGGTATCGTTTACATTGGTGCTGAAGTTAAGGGTGGCGACATCCTAGTTGGTAAAGTAACACCTAAAGGTGAAACTCAACTGACTCCTGAAGAGAAGCTACTACGTGCAATCTTCGGTGAGAAAGCATCTGATGTTAAAGATACTTCTCTACGTGTACCAAACTCTGTTTCGGGTACTATCATCGATGTACAAGTCTTCACTCGCGATGGCGTAGAGAAAGACAAGCGTGCACTTGAAATCGAACAGATGCAGCTTAAAGAAGCTAAGAAAGACCTAACTGAAGAGTTCCAAATTCTTGAGGGTGGCCTTCTTAACCGTGTTAAAGCTGTACTTCTGTCTGGTGGTTACTCTGAAGCTAAACTTGATACGATCGGTCGTAAGCAATGGCTAGAGCAAGTTCTAGAAGACGATGCGCTACAAACACAGCTTGAGCAACTTGCTGAGCAGTGGGATGAGCTAAAAGCAGACTTCGATAAGAAGTTTGAAACTAAGCGTCGTAAGATCACTCAAGGTGATGATCTAGCGCCTGGCGTTCTTAAGATTGTTAAAGTTTACCTAGCGGTTAAACGTCGTATCCAGCCTGGTGATAAGATGGCGGGTCGTCACGGTAACAAAGGTGTAATCTCTAAGATTAACCCTGTTGAAGACATGCCATACGATGAGAAAGGTCAGCCTGTAGACATCGTACTTAACCCACTGGGTGTACCATCGCGTATGAACATCGGTCAGATCCTAGAAGTACACTTAGGTCTGGCAGCGAAAGGTATCGGTGACAAGATCAACCAAATGGTTAAGGAACAACAAGAACTTCATAAGTTCCGTGAGTTCCTACAGAAGGTTTATGATCTTGGTGATACTCGTCAGAAAGTTGATATTGCTGAACTGTCTGATGATCAAGTTCGTACACTGATCAAGAACCTACGTGGCGGTCTACCGATTGCTACTCCTGTGTTCGATGGTGCTTCTGAAGCGTTAATCAAAGAACTACTTAAACTGGGTGATCTGCCAGAATCTGGTCAGCTTAAACTGTTTGATGGTCGTACTGGTGACTCGTTTGAGCGTCCTGTAACTGTAGGTTACATGTACATGCTGAAACTGAACCACCTTGTTGATGACAAGATGCACGCTCGTTCTACTGGTTCGTACAGCCTAGTAACTCAGCAACCACTTGGTGGTAAAGCTCAGTTCGGTGGCCAGCGTTTCGGTGAGATGGAAGTATGGGCACTAGAAGCATACGGTGCTGCTTACACGCTTCAAGAAATGCTAACAGTTAAGTCGGATGACGTTAACGGCCGTACTAAGATGTACAAGAACATCGTAGATGGCAACCACAGCATGGAACCTGGCATGCCAGAATCGTTCAACGTACTGTTGAAAGAGATTCGCTCGCTAGGTATCAACATCGAGCTAGAAGACGAAGAGTAATCCCTTCTTTCTTTCTAAAGAAAAGAGATTATTTGGTTGAAGGTGCTCACTTTTGCGGGTGAGCCCCTTTTAACTCCTTACAGGAGCTGATTGTGAAAGACTTATTAAACTTTCTAAAAGCGCAGCATAAGACCGAAGAATTTGATGCAATCAAAATCGGTCTATCTTCACCAGACATGATCCGTTCATGGTCTTTCGGTGAAGTTAAAAAACCTGAAACGATCAACTATCGTACGTTCAAACCTGAACGCGATGGTCTGTTCTGTGCGCGTATTTTTGGTCCAGTTAAAGACTACGAATGTCTTTGTGGTAAATACAAGCGTCTGAAACACCGTGGTGTTATCTGTGAGAAGTGTGGCGTAGAAGTTACACAAACTAAAGTTCGTCGTGACCGTATGGGCCACATCGAGCTTGCTTCACCAGTTGCTCACATCTGGTTCCTAAAATCGCTACCGTCTCGTATCGGTCTACTAATGGATATCCCTCTACGTGATATCGAACGTGTTCTTTACTTCGAAATGTACGTAGTAACTGAACCAGGTATGACTGATCTAGAAAAATCTCAGATGCTTACTGAAGAAGAGTATCTAGATCGCCTAGAAGAGTGGGGTGATGAATTCACTGCTAAGATGGGTGCAGAAGCGATCAAAGATCTGCTTGCAACAATGGACCTTCATCAAGAAGTGGAAGAAATGCGCGAAGAGTTGGAAACAACTAACTCTGAAACTAAGCGTAAGAAGATCACTAAGCGCCTGAAGCTAGTTGAAGCGTTCATTGCATCGGGTAACGATCCGCAATGGATGATTCTGACTGTACTTCCGGTTCTTCCGCCAGATCTACGTCCTCTAGTACCACTAGATGGCGGTCGTTTTGCGACTTCAGATCTGAACGACCTTTACCGTCGTGTGATCAACCGTAACAACCGTTTGAAGCGTCTTCTAGAGCTAGCTGCTCCGGACATCATCGTACGTAACGAAAAGCGTATGCTGCAAGAGTCTGTTGATGCACTTCTAGATAACGGTCGTCGTGGTCGTGCAATCACAGGTTCGAACAAGCGTCCTCTGAAATCTCTTGCTGATATGATCAAGGGTAAACAAGGTCGTTTCCGTCAGAACCTTCTAGGTAAACGTGTAGACTACTCTGGCCGTTCTGTAATCACAGTAGGTCCATACCTTCGTCTACATCAGTGTGGTCTTCCTAAGAAGATGGCACTTGAGCTATTTAAGCCGTTCATCTACAGCAAGCTAGAGACTCGTGGCATGGCTACGACAATCAAAGCTGCTAAGAAGATGGTAGAGCGCGAAGAAGCTATCGTTTGGGATATCCTAGACGAAGTTATCCGCGAACACCCAGTACTACTTAACCGTGCACCTACACTTCACCGTCTAGGTATCCAAGCGTTTGAACCAGTACTAATCGAAGGTAAAGCGATTCAGCTTCACCCACTAGTGTGTGCGGCATACAACGCCGACTTCGATGGTGACCAAATGGCGGTACACGTGCCTCTAACTTTAGAAGCACAGCTTGAAGCACGTACACTGATGATGTCGACAAACAACATTCTGTCGCCAGCGTCAGGTGATCCGATCATCGTACCTTCTCAGGACGTTGTATTGGGTCTTTACTACATGACTCGTGAAAAGATCAACGTGAAAGGCGAAGGTATGTACCTTGCTGGCCCTGAAGAGGCTGAGAAGGCATACCGTACTAAGACTGCTGAGCTTCACGCTCGCGTTAAAGTTCGTATCACTGAGACCGTAGTAGACGAAGATGGTAACAGCACTACTGAAACGAAGCTGGTTGACACAACAGTTGGCCGTGCAATGCTATGGCAAATCGTTCCAGCTGGCCTACCGTACAGCATCGTTAACCAAAAGCTAGGTAAGAAGCAAATTTCTAACCTACTTAACGAAGCGTACCGTAAGCTTGGTCTTAAGGACACAGTAGTATTCGCTGACCAAATCATGTACGCAGGTTTTGCATACGCTGCACTTTCAGGTGTTTCTGTAGGTATCGACGATATGGTTGTACCTCAAGCGAAATACGATGAAATTGAATCTGCTGAAGAAGAAGTTCGCGAAATCCAAGAGCAATTCCAATCTGGTCTTGTTACTGCGGGTGAGCGTTACAACAAAGTTATCGATATCTGGGCATCTACGAATGACCGCGTTGCGAAAGCAATGATGGATAACCTATCTTCTGAAACAGTTATCAACCGTGACGGCGAAGAAGAACAGCAAGAATCGTTCAACAGCATCTACATGATGGCCGACTCGGGCGCACGTGGTTCTGCAGCTCAGATTCGTCAGCTAGCAGGTATGCGTGGTCTGATGGCGCGTCCAGATGGTTCAATCATCGAAACGCCGATCACTGCGAACTTTAAAGAAGGTCTAAACGTCCTTCAGTACTTTATCTCAACGCACGGTGCTCGTAAGGGTCTTGCGGATACGGCACTGAAAACAGCGAACTCGGGTTACCTAACTCGTCGTCTAGTAGACGTTGCTCAAGACGTTGTAGTACACGAACATGACTGTGGCACGCACGAAGGTATCGACATGATGCCTCACATCGAAGGTGGTGACGTTAAAGTTGCACTTTCTGAGCTTGCTCTAGGTCGTGTAGTAGCTGAAGACGTTCTTAAGCCTGGTACTGAAGATGTACTGATCCCACGTAATACTCTGATTGATGAGAAGTGGTGTCAGATCATGGAAGACAACTCTGTAGATAGCATGAAAGTGCGCTCTGTTGTTACCTGTGATGCAGACTTCGGTTGTTGTGCACAGTGTTACGGTCGTGACCTAGCACGTGGTCACCTAGTGAACCAAGGTGAAGCAGTTGGTGTTATCGCTGCACAATCTATCGGTGAACCGGGTACACAGCTAACGATGCGTACGTTCCACATCGGTGGTGCGGCATCTACTGCAGCAGCAGAGAACAGCATCCAAGCTAAGACAACTGGTACTGTGAAACTTCACAACGCTAAGTTCGTAATCAACAAAGACAAGAAGCTAGTTATCACTTCTCGTGCATCTGAGATGACGATTATTGATGAGTTCGGTCGTACTAAAGAGAAGCACAAACTTCCTTACGGTTCTGTACTGAGCAAAGCGGACAACGACGCAGTAGAAGCTGGCGAAGTTGTAGCTAACTGGGAAGCGCACACTATGCCAATCATCACTGAAGTGGCAGGTCGCATCCAGTTCGTTGATATGATCGATGGCGTAACTGTTTCTCGTCAAACGGATGATCTAACAGGTCTTTCTTCTTCTGAAGTTACAGACGCAGCGGCTCGTCCAGCAGCAGGTAAAGATATGCGTCCAGCTATCAAACTTGTTGACGAGCAAGGTAACGATGTAATGATCCCTGGTACTGAAATGCCAGCTCACTACTTCTTACCTGGTAAAGCGATTGTAAACATTGAAGATGGCGCTGAAGTTGGCATTGGTGACACACTATCTCGTATCCCTCAGAAATCTGGCGGTAACAAAGATATCACCGGTGGTCTACCACGCGTAGCAGACCTATTCGAAGCTCGTAAGCCAAAAGAGCCTGCGATCCTTGCTGAGCACACAGGTACTGTGTCTTTCGGTAAAGAAACGAAAGGTAAGCGTCGTCTAGTAATCACTCGTGAAGGTGGTGACACTTACGAAGAGATGATTCCTAAGCATCGTCAATTGAACGTGTTCGAAGGTGAGAAGATTGAACGTGGTGATGTAATCGCCGACGGTCCTGAAACTCCACACGATATCCTGCGTCTACGTGGTATCCACGCAGTAACTCAGTACATCGCGAACGAAGTTCAAGAAGTTTACCGCTTACAAGGCGTTAAGATTAACGATAAGCACATTGAGACTATCGTTCGTCAAATGCTACGTAAGTGTACAATCACACATTCTGGTGACTCTCAGTTCCTACCTGGCGAACAAGTTGAGTACCACAACGTGAAGATTGCTAACCGTAAGCTAGAAGCTGAAGGTAAAGAACTAGTACGTTTCGAACGTGATCTACTAGGTATTACTAAAGCGTCTCTTGCAACTGAGTCATTCATCTCAGCTGCATCGTTCCAAGAAACGACTCGCGTACTAACAGAAGCTGCGGTTTCTGGTAAGCGTGATGACCTTCGCGGTCTGAAAGAGAACGTAATTGTTGGTCGTCTGATTCCAGCTGGTACTGGTTTCGCATACCACCAAGAGCGTCAAGCTAAGCGTGAAGAAGAGCAGGAAGGTCCATCAGCTGAACAAGCTACTGACAACCTTGCAGCACTTCTAAATGCAGGCTTCTCTTCAGAAGAGTAATTTCTAAGAGATAACAAAAAGGCACCTTCGGGTGCCTTTTTTGTATCTGGCGTTTGGGTTATTGGTGTATGGGTTTAGGCGTGCTTTTACTGATGCTAGCCGGTGAATCACAAGCATTGGTGGAAAGAGGATCATCGTGGATGAGTCGTAGATACGGATTGGTGGTTTGCTGGTGGTACTTAGGCTTCAACAAAGTTGAGTGGGCAGGGGAATTATGGGCAAAACAAAAAGCTTGCACAGAGGCAAGCTTCTTAAGGGTTCAGTTAACTAAGCGCCTGGTGGAATCGCTAAGCTGTCTGCAATAAGCTGGATAAGATTATCTTCTACTTCAAAACGCACTTCGAGTAGTTCACCTACCTTCGACATATCTCCTTCGAAGCTAGGCAACTCATCGTTTGCACTTACTTTAACGTACTTATCATTGAACTCTAGAAGCGGCTCGGTTGTGAGTACGATCTTCGCGTAAGTTGTATCAATCTCGTCATTGGTTTTAAAGCCTGTTGCTTGCCATTTCTTCATGACCATATCGTAGATCTTAAAATGGCCTTCTGAGATATAATCGACAACATGATCGCAGAATGAGCTTATTTCTTTAGGAGAAGGGAGTTCAACAACGTTTGATTGCCCGTTGCTAGCTGGCTGCAAGGCACCTAGCTTGCAATATTCGACGATGAGAGCTTGTCGAGTTTCGAGCCAATGATCGATGACCTCGCTTGAGCCACCCCATTGTTCTTGTATTTGTTTAAATTTATTTAGCATGACCATGTCCTCATGATCTGATCACAACCTTGTGATCATTGAAATTGCCTAAGCAGGGTCCGTTTATCGATATCTACTAAAAGTAATAGCTTGAAATATTCTCTGCCACAACTCTAGTATGAAATTAGATTGCCAGTAAAATGAACGAACTGCAAGCAATGAGGCATAGGGATGTTAAAAAAAAGTGATAAGAAAATGACAGAGCAAGCTTATTGGTGCGTCGTTTCCGGTAGTGATATTTGGGTTGATAATGACCAGTTTCCTTTCGGCTCTGCCGACGAGCTAGGGCTCAGTGTTGAGCACGCAATCTGCATTGGTCAGCATCAAGGTCGCAAAGTGTATTGGTTGAACGACTGTGATGTTGAGCGTGAGCTGACGATGGTCAACCTAAGAGAGTTATTGCACTGGCCTGAATCGAGTTTTCTTACTGCAAGTAAAGCCATCCAATATAGCCATATGACCCAGAGCATGCGTTTCTGCCCGCAGTGTGGTGGTCGCAATCACCTAAACCACAATCAAGTGGCGATGCAGTGTGGAGACTGTCGTACTCTGCATTACCCGCGCATTTTCCCATGCATCATTGTCGCTGTACGAAACGACAACAAGATATTACTCGCGCAGCACCCAAGACATAAAACGGGCATGTATACCGTTATAGCGGGCTTTCTAGAGGTCGGAGAGACCTTAGAACAGTGTGTTGCTCGTGAAGTGAAAGAGGAGACGGGGATTGATGTGGATAATATTCGCTATTTTGGCAGCCAACCCTGGGCGTTCCCGTCGAGCATGATGATGGGATTTCTTGCTGACTATGCTGGTGGTACGCTCAAGCCAGATTATAGCGAGCTATCTGACGCGCAATGGTTTGACGTGACGACTCTGCCAGATGTGGCGCCAGTGGGCACCATTGCCAGACAACTGATAGAGAAAACGGTTGATGACGTGATTAAAGCAGGCGCAGCTGAACAAATATTGGAGCACTAAATTGCCTACAGTAGTATTTGGCCTATGGGTGGTCAAAAGCTAAAAAAAACCCTCCACAAGTGGAGGGGGTAAGTAAGATGTCGTTATGAGATGCTGAGTAGTGACTACTCAGGTGTTATAATTGTAATTTTCGCTAGCGAACAAATTTTTAACATGCTCCCTTAATTGGGTGCAAATTAAGCATTGATTTAAAAGTTAATAACTTGATCTAGGTTGCAAAGCACACAGCTTTTACCCCTCAATCAGTGTTAGAATACTTGCTATCAAAACTAGACAAGATTGAATTGGAATTTAACGGAATGACCGAATTAAAGAACGATCGCTATTTACGCGCACTTTTAAAGCAGCCTGTTGATTACACACCGGTATGGATGATGCGCCAAGCTGGCCGCTATCTTCCAGAGTACAAAGCAACGCGTGCTGAAGCAGGCGATTTCATGTCTTTGTGCAAAAACGCGGAACTTGCATCAGAAGTAACCCTTCAACCTTTACGTCGTTTCCCGCTTGATGCGGCAATCTTGTTCTCTGACATCCTAACGATCCCTGATGCTATGGGCCTAGGTTTGTACTTTGAAACAGGTGAAGGTCCTAAGTTTGAGCGTCCTATCACGTGTAAAGCTGACGTAGAAAAAATTGGCCTGCCAGATCCAGAAGGTGAGCTTCAATACGTAATGAACGCAGTACGTCAGATCCGTAAAGATCTGAAAGGCGAAGTGCCACTGATTGGTTTCTCTGGTAGCCCATGGACTCTAGCGACTTACATGGTTGAAGGTGGAAGCTCTAAAGCGTTCACTAAGATCAAGAAGATGATGTATGCAGAACCACAAACGCTGCACCTACTTCTAGATAAGCTGGCTGACAGTGTTATCGAATACCTAAACGCGCAAATCAAAGCGGGTGCTCAATCGGTAATGGTATTTGATACATGGGGTGGTGTACTGACTCCTCGTGATTACAACCTATTCTCACTGCAATACATGCACAAAATCGTTGACGGTCTGATCCGTGAAAACGATGGCCGTCGTGTACCAGTAACACTATTCACTAAGAACGGTGGCATGTGGCTAGAGCAGATCGCAGCAACGGGCTGTGATGCAGTTGGCCTAGACTGGACTATCAACATCCAAGACGCAGTTAAGCGTGTGGGTGATAAGGTTGCTCTGCAAGGTAACATGGATCCTTCAATGCTTTACGCTTCTCCAGAGCGTATCCGTGAAGAAGTATCGACTATCCTTGAAGGCTTTGGTGATGCGGGTACTGGCCACGTATTTAACCTAGGCCACGGTATTCACTTAGATGTGCCGCCAGAAAATGCTGGTGTGTTCGTTGACGCTGTTCACGAGCTGTCTAAGCCTTACCATAAGTAGTTCTGAGTAAGATGATTGAAAGCGCTGCTGGGTAACCAGCAGCGCTTTTTTATTGCCTTCAGATTGGTAATTCTATACTCGTTTAATTTCGACGGTGTGCAGCTCATTAAGTATTTGGGTCATAGTAGGCCAAATGCTCTGAGATGTGTTTGCGGATGTAAGGAATGACCTCATTTTCAAACCATGGGTTCTTCTTGAGCCAGATATTATTACGTGGTGAAGGGTGGGGAAGTGGTAAAAACTCTGGTGCCCAAACCTGCCAGTTTTTGACGGTCTCTGTCAGTGTTTTGGTGGTTCTTTCCTTTAAATAATAGTTTTGCGCGTACTGACCAATCAAAAGTGTCATTTGAATATTGGGCAGTGATTGCAGTACTTTGTTATGCCAGAGCTCTGCGCACTCCTTGCGTGGTGGTAGATCGCCACTCTTTCCTTTACCTGGGTAGCAGAAACCCATAGGTACAATCGCGACCTTTTGTTCGTCATAAAAGGTATCGCTGCCTATCCCTAGCCACTCTCTTAATCTTTCCCCACTGGTATCATTCCATGGGATGGATGACTCATGCACCTTGATACCCGGCGCTTGACCAATGATTAACAAGCGCGCGTTTGGATGTGCTTGAATGACAGGGTTGGCACCGTGTGAGAGGTTAGGCTCACATGCAGTGCATTGTCGTATCTCTGTAAGTAGCGAAGAGGACATCAGTAGCCTTTATCAAAATCAATGACATGGTTTAGGGTAAAACCATCTCGCCACTGTTGGTAATTCTCAGCAAAGATCTCTACCACTTGTCTCGGTTCACTGAGTGCAGCGATATGTGGCGTAATGGTGATTTGTGGTAGCTTCCAGAAAGGGTGATCTTGCGAAAGGGGCTCGCTTTCAAACACATCAAGAAATGCATGCTCAACCCAACGGTTTTTAATCGCCAGCAACAGCGCTTTGTTGTCGATGCTTTCGCCTCTGCCAACATTAAATAGCAGCACGTTAGAACAATAGCTAAGGGTCATTTGGTTGAGCAGTTGATAGGTTTCAGCGGTCGATGGCAAGGTGTTGACCACAATGTCTGCTTGCTTGAGAGCCGGCTCAAGTTCATTGATATGGAAAGTGTCTTTAAAGGTTTCTTGCTTCGATGGGATACCAGTACGATTGACACCAATGGTATGAATGCCAAACGCCGCAGCGGTTTTTGCTAAATGGCTGCCGATAGACCCTGTGCCTAAAATCACCATAGTTTTGTCAGTTAGGCTAGAATAAAGCTGTGGCTGCCAGTTTCGTTGCTGTTGTTGCTGGTGGTAGTGAGGAAAGTGTCTAAAGTGGCTGATTGCGTAACCTAAAACGTACTCCGAGATAGCAGGGCCGAAGATACCTTTTACATTGGTTAGCGTGTAATCCTGACGAAGTTCTGGTTGAGTGAGCTTATTGATGCCAGCGTAGGTGCTTTGTACCCACTCAAGCGTTTTAAACTCGTTAAGACGCTCGGCTATCAGGGGAGGCGACCCTAATATAATCTCAGCTAACTCGGGGTTTTGAGTGATTTCTAGGTCGGGTAAATCCCGGTTTAGAATCAGTTGCGTATAGGTATCGTCATGCTCAGTCATAATATAGAGCTTATTCGTAAAATTGTTCATCGGCTTACCTTTTCCCCCCAGAGTTTATCAAGTACACTTTCGCTGTCTTTTTCTGCAATTATTGAGTGACTATGCTTCAGAATCCACTGCAGGTTCGTCTTGAAAAGTTAGAACCTTGGCAACAAATTACCTTTATGGCGTGTCTGTGTGAGCGTATGTACCCTAACTATGCCATGTTTTGTGAGAATACAGAATTTGCCGAAGCTCGCATCTATCGTGATGTTTTGGATAGCATTTGGGAAATCCTAACGGTAAAAACGGCAAAGGTGAACTTTGAACGCCAATTAGAGAAAGTTGAAGAGCTTTTCCCTAGCGCAGACGATTTTGACTTCTATGGTGTTTACCCTGCAATGGACGCTTGCCAAGGTTTGGCAACGCTTGTTCATGGCCTGCTTGACCGCGAGCACATGTTTGAAGCTGTGATTAAAGTGAGCCAACAGTCGGTGAAGACGGTTGCTGAGCTTGAGTTTGCTCAAGGTGCTGAAGAAGTGACTAACGAAAACCAGAAAGAAAACGAAGCGGTATGTGAAGAGTGGGACGTTCAGTGGGCTATCTTCCGACCATTGCGTGAAACGACGGAACGTGACATCGAGTTGATTAAAGACCTACGTCATGAACTGCGTGAAGAACCCGTTAGTAACATTGGTGTTGCTCTGTAATTCAACATCGCACCAAAGTACGAATAAAAACAAAGGCTCCCAAAGGCTGTCTCTTATACACAAATCCCTAAGCCACGCTTGGGGATTTTTTTTGAACTATTTTTAGGTTTCATGATCTGATCATCTAAGCAATGACAAGGATGATTATCATGACCTATATAGAGCCAACCCTTTGGGCACAAAAACAGTTCGGTCAAGCCCACCTTAATGACCCTAGACGCACTCAAAGACTCGTTGCTCTCGCAGCCTCACTGGCCGAGCAGCCTGGCGTACCCGTCTCGAAACTCATTATATCCCCTGCTGAAATGGAAGGGGCTTATCGCTTCATCCGTAATGAGCAAATCAAAGCAGAAGATATCGCAGAAGCGGGTTTTTATGTCACCGCACAAGAAGCATTAGAGCAACAAACACTTCTTGCCTTAGAAGACACCACTTCTCTCAGTTACTCCCATCGCAGCATTCGAGATGAACTCGGGCACTCTAATCAAGGCAATCGACATCGCGCCATGTTTGTACACTCAACCTTACTTTTTGCTCCCGACACTCAATCTGTTATTGGTTTAATTGAACAACAGCGCTGGACTCGTGATATAGAAAAGCGAGGTCAAAGGCACCAGCATGCGACTCGACCATACAAAGAGAAAGAAAGTTATAAGTGGGAACAAGCCTCTCGCCATGTCGCTGAGCGACTTGGCGATAAAATTTCGGATGTCATTTCTGTGTGCGATAGAGAAGCCGACCTATTTGAATACCTCACTTACAAGCGAGAGCAACAACAAAGGTTCCTCGTTCGCTCAATGCAAAGCCGCTGTATTGAAGAGCACGATAATCGTCTTTATAGCTATGCTTCTACCCTGTTATCAGCCGGAGAGAAAGTGCTCGAAATACCGCAAAAAGGCGGTCGTAAAGCTCGCAAGGCTCATTTAGATATCAAATATGCCCCCGTGACACTCAAGTCTCCTGCTAACAAGAAAGAGTTCGATAACATTCCGCTTTACTACGTGGGATGTATAGAACAAGGAGAGAGTGGTAATAAGCTCGCATGGCACTTACTGACTTCAGAGCCGATAACGAGCAAGGAAGAGGCACTCAAAATCGTCAGTTATTATGAGCGGCGCTGGCTGATAGAAGATTTTCATAAAGTCTGGAAAAGTGAAGGGACTGAAGTTGAGCAACTGAGAATGCAAAGTAAGGATAACTTAGAAAGGCTCAGCGTCGTTTTGGCTTTTATCGCGACTCGGTTACTCCAGTTGAGGTTTATGAATGAATCAGACGAGTTATCTAAGAGCAGTTGTGAGCAGGTATTAAAAGGCAAAGCGTGGAAGTTAATGTGGCTCAAGTTGGAGAGCAAAAAACTACCGAAAGAAGCGCCTAATATATCATGGGCTTACAACGGTATTGCTCGGTTAGGTGGTTGGAAGAATACCAAGCGAACAGGTCGCGCTTCTATAAAGACGTTATGGCAAGGATGGCTTAGGTTACAAACCATCCTTGAAGGGTATGAACTCGCCAAGTCTCTTGATTAACCAGACTTGTGATCAAGAGACAGCCCAAAGGAGCCTTTGTTGTATCTATTGATAGCAAATTACGATTAAGCGTCTTTTTTATCTGCTTTTGACGTTTGCTCTTCATCCGCTGGTTTTGCATCTGAGTTATCGTCTTCTGCTGAAGCTTCTTGCTCTAGCTCGTCTTCTTCGTCGCGGTTTTCGATCACACCGTGGGTCTCTTTCCACTTTTCCCAACGCTGAAATGCCAGTTCCTGCATGTCGGTCGTCTTATCCGCTTCGTCAACGATCTCTTCGCCAACAAGGTGTTCAAAGATATCTTCTAGGGTAATGATGCCTTGGATTGTGCCGTACTCATCAACCACGAGAGATAGCTGTAAACGTTGAGCCATCATTTGGTCAAACGCTTTTGGTAACGGCAAGTTATTCAGTAATACATGAATAGGGCGCATCACATCGCCTAGAGATTTCTCTCCGCTGCCAGCTTGTTGAAGCCTAAACAGCTCTAAGCGGTGCACAAAACCGATGATGTTGTCACTCTGCTCGCTGTAAACCAACGGACGTGAGAATGGCGTATCTTTATGATCCGCTAGGAACTGATTGATACTCATCTCAGCATCGACACGGAATACTACTGGTCGCGGTGTCATTACTTGCGTCACAGGTACATCTTGAATGCCAAGTAGGTTGCTTAGGATTTTCGATTCGCCTTCTGCAAATTCACCACTCTCTTTTGCCAAAATCGCCATCGCAGACAATTCATCACGCATTTTTGGTGCTTCGTGACCACGAGCTAGGCGCTTAGTGATCTGCTCAGAGAACCAAACAAACGGTGTTAGGAAGAACACCATCCAACGAAGCACGCTCGCCGATGCTGGCGCAAGTTGACGCCAGTAAGTTGCACCAATAGTTTTTGGAACAATCTCAGACAGTACCAAAATACCTAGAGTTAGCACGGCAGAGAATACACCTAGCCATTGGCTACCAAAAACCACCGCCGCTTGTGCACCTGCTGTCGCAGCACCGATTGTGTGCGCGATGGTGTTAAGCGTTAAAATTGACGCCAGTGGGCGGTCGATGTCTGTTTTCAGTTTGTCTAATGACTCTGCTGCAGGATGCCCATTTTGTTTTAGTTGAGCGATGTAGCTCGGACTAATACTCAAAAGTACAGCTTCCAAAACAGAACAAATGAAAGAAACTCCAATGGCGATGGAGACGTAAATAGTTAGCAGCAGCATGTTTGCCCTTAAATTAAATTGTACGCTTTATCAGCGATTCAGCGTGGATTATAGAGAAAAAGTAGTGGCTAGGTCATCATTAATTTTGCGCTCAGCCCCTTTTAAACAAGGGCTTGCTTAAATAAATCAGTAACAAATTGTGAGTTATTACTCATATTATGGCTAAAACTACGGCATTAGAGTCAAAGATCGACGACAAACCTTTGCCAGATGGGGCATTTATGTTTTAGAGTGAATTGAATTCAAAAATACAAAGAAGGGAAACCTAAAATGAACAAGACTCAATTAATCGACTTTATTGCTGAAAAAGCGGACCTTTCTAAAGCACAAGCTAAAGCTGCTCTAGAAGCGACTCTTGGTGGTGTAACAGATGCTCTTAAAGATGGCGATCAAGTTCAGCTAATTGGTTTTGGTACTTTTAAAGTAAACCACCGTGCAGCTCGCACTGGTCGTAACCCAAAAACTGGTGATGAGATCCAAATCGCTGCTGCAAACGTCCCAGCATTTGTTGCAGGTAAAGCGCTGAAAGATTCAGTGAAATAATCTAAACTGTACCGAGGTAGTCGTATTCCACCTCGGTACAGGTTTTTATGAAAAAAGCATTTCTTCTCGTTTCACTGTTATCTACATTTCTCATTGGCTGTTCTTCAACAAGCCCTCGCAAAAACCTAGAGCAATTTGAAACCTACACCGGCGGCCAAGTCATGGGCGACGCGACAAGTTTCTACTGGGTGACTAACAAGCTCACACAACCTCATACTTCAGCAGACTACGTCACTATGGGTGATTATGGCTGGTATCAAACTGACTATGCATGGTCGGATGTTGTGCTTCGTGAATTTATTCGTGAAGGTGAGCAGCGCAACGCATCAAATGAACTGGCTCCATTTCGGGTTCATGTCCGTTTCAACAAATCAGGCGAAGCTGTGTATCAGCAGTACCGTATTGACGGTAAAATCCTACCAATCCGCGCTAAGCAGCTTGAAACTTACAAGAATGAAGCCTCACAGGCCTTAGATACCACGGCTAAGCAGAATGACGAAGGCTTCAAGTTGATCCAAGGCTATTGGAATGGTCAATCTTTCGAAACTTGCTCGGGTAAAGAGTTTTCAAGTATCGATATTAATCAAGCCTTACCAAACTTTGTGATTAATCGCTTAGCGTCAGTAGAAAGCTATGCTGCGTTTCTTGGTAGTGATTCACTCGGAAAAATCACTGTAGAAGAGCTATTGATGTTAGCGGAAGAAAGCCACGATTGTGTCGTAAGACCATCATTGCTGAAGAGCAGCGAATAAATCATTAAGAGCATTTGGCCTACTGTAGGCCAAATGCTCTTTAGTCTGTACATGTGTACGTTGGACAATAAAAAAGGCGCCCACTAAGGCGCCTTTTTCGTTCTTCGCTGCTGTCATTTACTTACTGTTATTGGATAGTAAGCGAGTGACAATCTTGATTACTGCTCTTGCTCGCGCGCAATCGCACGGTAACCAATGTCATTGCGGTGGAACATATCATTCCAGCTCACTTGCTTCGTTAACGCGTATGCGCGCTCCTGAGCTTCAGAAACCGTGTTACCCAGCGCTGTTGCACAAAGTACACGACCACCGTTTGTCACCACGTCGCCAGCTTCGTTATTTGCAGTACCTGCGTGGAAAACCTTTTGGCCTTCAACTTCGCTTGTTGGTAGTGAAATTACGTCACCTTTTGCGTAGTCAGCAGGGTAGCCGCCAGCCGCAAGAACAACACCAATTGAAGCACGTGGATCCCACTTAGATTCTGCTTCGTCTAGTTTCTCGTCGATAGCCATTAGGCAAAGCTCAACAAGGTCTGACTCCATGCGCATCATGATAGGTTGTGTTTCTGGATCGCCGAAGCGGCAGTTGTATTCGATAACTTTCGGAGTGCCGTCAGCATCGATCATTAGACCAGCGTAAAGGAAACCAGTGTAAGGTGCGCCTTCTGCGTCCATGCCACGTACCGTTGGGTAGATAACTTCTTCAAGGATACGGTTGTGGATTTCAGGTGTTACTACAGGAGCTGGAGAATAAGCACCCATGCCGCCCGTGTTAGGGCCAGTGTCTTTGTCGCCAACACGTTTGTGGTCTTGGCTGGTGGCCATAGGTAGAACGCTAGAGCCGTCAACCATTACTATGAAGCTTGCTTCTTCGCCTTCAAGGAACTCTTCGATAACCACGCGGCTGCCTGCTTCGCCAAATGCGTTGCCTGCTAGCATATCTTTGATTGCGTCTTCTGCTTCTTCAAGAGTCATCGCGACGATAACGCCTTTACCAGCCGCAAGGCCGTCAGCTTTAACTACGATTGGTGCACCTTGCTCACGAACGTAAGCGATAGCTGGCTCAATCTCAGTGAAGTTCGCGTAAGAACCTGTTGGGATGTCGTGACGAGCTAGGAAGTCTTTAGTGAATGCTTTAGAGCCTTCCAGCTGTGCTGCCGCTTGAGTTGGACCAAAGATAGGCAGACCTACTTCGCGGAACGCGTCAACCACACCAATAACCAATGGCGCTTCAGGGCCAACGATAGTCAGTTCGATTTTTTTCTCTTGAGCAAACGCCACTAAACCAGCGATGTCTTCAACGCCGATGTTTACGTTTTCAAGTTTTGGCTCAAGTGCAGTACCTGCGTTACCTGGAGCGATGAATACTGTTTCAACGTTTGGGTTTTGTGCTGCTTTCCAACCTAGTGCATGCTCACGACCACCGGCACCAATAATCAATACATTCATGTTTTAAACCTTCAATCAAAATTGATAGTAGTAGAACTAGAAAATGTCTGAGCAACACTAAATGATAGTGTTGCTCATCTCGGAGCGCAGCGTTCTCGTTTCCCGTAGCGAAGCGCTCTCGTATCTTTTCTTTCTAGTGGCGGAAGTGACGCATGCCCGTAAAGATCATCGCCATGCCGTGCTCGTCTGCTGCTGCGATAACTTCGTCATCACGCATAGAGCCGCCTGGTTGGATAACACATTTGATGCCCGCTTCTGCCGCCGCGTCGATACCGTCACGGAATGGGAAGAATGCATCTGATGCCATCACACAACCTTCAACCTGTAGACCTTCGTCTGCAGCTTTGATGCCAGCGATTTTCGCAGAGTAAACACGGCTCATTTGGCCTGCGCCCACACCGATAGTCATGTCGCCTTTCGAGTAAACGATCGCGTTAGATTTCACGTACTTCGCTACTTTCCAGCAGAATAGGGCATCTTTTAGCTCTTCAGCGGTTGGTTGACGCTTAGAAACCACTTTAAGGTCATCTTCAGACACCATGCCTTGGTCGCGGTCTTGAACCAGTAGGCCGCCGTTAACGCGTTTCACGTCAAAGCCAGTCGTCTTAGTTGTCCACTCACCACACTCAAGTAGGCGAAGGTTTTTCTTAGCCGCTACGATTTCTACTGCTTCAGCAGAAACAGAAGGAGCAATGATAACTTCAACGAATTGACGCTCAGTAATAGCGGTTGCTGTTGCTGCGTCTAGCTCACGGTTGAATGCGATGATGCCACCAAATGCAGACGTTGGGTCTGTTTTGAATGCACGGTCATAAGCTTCTAGGATGTCTTCACCTAGTGCTACGCCACATGGGTTAGCGTGCTTAACGATGACACATGCTGGTTCGTCGAACTCTTTCACACACTCAAGTGCTGCGTCAGTGTCGGCGATGTTGTTGTAAGAAAGCGCTTTGCCTTGGATTTGGCGAGCAGTAGAAACTGATGCTTCTTCAGGGTTTGCTTCAACGTAGAATGCTGCTGCTTGGTGGCTGTTCTCACCGTAGCGCATGTCTTGTTTTTTCTCGAACTGTTGGTTGAACGTGCGAGGGAATTTGCTATCTTCGTCGCCTTCTTTGTTCTCGCCGTAAGATGGAACCATAGTGCCGAAGTAGTTAGCGATCATGCCGTCGTAAGAAGCTGTGTGTTCGAATGCTGCGATAGCTAGGTCGAAACGAGTTTCTAGTGTTAGAGACTTCTCGTTCGCGTCCATTTCAGCGACAACGCGGTCGTAGTCGTGAGCGTTAACAACGATAGTTACGTCTTTGTGGTTTTTCGCTGCAGAGCGAACCATTGTTGGACCACCGATGTCGATGTTCTCAACAGCATCAGCAAGGGTACAGCCTTCTTTTGCAACGGTTTCTGCGAATGGGTATAGGTTTACAACAACCATATCGATAGGATTGATGCCGTGAGTTTCCATCACGTCATCGTCTTGGCCGCGACGGCCTAGAACACCACCATGAACTTTTGGATGCAGAGTCTTAACACGGCCGTCCATCATTTCTGGGAAACCAGTGTAGTCAGATACTTCTGTAACAGAGATGCCTTTTTCAGCAAGCAGGCGAGCAGTGCCACCGGTAGATAGGATATCTACACCACGGTTAGCAAGAGCTTGTGCAAATTCAACGATACCAGTTTTGTCTGATACGCTGATTAGAGCGCGGCGAATTGGACGAGCGTTATTCATGCTTCCATCTTCCTCAAATTCATGGGGTTAAAATAAAGATATTTGCCAAAAAAGAACTTGTTTCTATCTTCTCAGCGTGGATTATTCTAGATTCCAGTAAGAGATAAAATATTGGCCAGTTTTGGTAAAGACCTTTGAGGTTAGTCTTACGATTAAGCTATAAGATAACCAACTCCAAATTTGATGGCGCAGATTCTAACTAATTTATTACAAAAAAGCTCGCGCAATCGTTTGGCATCTCAAAAATAATTATGAAAAGTGCCATTTCAGCCTAAAAAGTAACGATAAGGTTAATTGTGAAATGGACGAAGGATTAGGGAAAAACATGTTTCAGATCGGTGAATTAGCGAAACGATGCGGTGTGACAGCCGATACCTTACGCTTTTATGAAAAAAATAATTTGATTGCTCCTGCGAGCCGTAGTGAATCGGGTTATCGCCTATATGATGAAAATAACCAAAAACAGGTGACCTTTATTCTCAAATCTAAAGAGTTGGGGCTGAGTTTAGATGAGATTAAAGAATTGCTCGAGATTCGCTTGGAAGCGACGCAACATAGCTGTGCCGAAGTGAAGTCCATCACTACCGCCAAGTTGGAGATGATTGATGAGAAGATTACTGAGTTAACCAAGATTCGCACTGCGCTTAAAAAGATTAACGATGCGTGTTGTGGCCACATAGATGACAACGCTAGCCATTGTTCGATTCTGGCTGCACTAGATTCAGAAAATGTTGAAAAAGGACGTTGTTGTAGCTGATAGGCTCTCTGTTTAAAGGGAAGCCTATCCCTCATTACCCATTTCTTCGTTCTCCAATCTACAAGCCAAAAAAAAGCCAAACTCAATCAATGAGCTTGGCTTTCAATTCAATTAATTACGAAAGAACGATTAGTTCATGCCGTATTTTTTAAGTTTCTTGCGAAGAGTACCGCGGTTGATACCCATCATAGTTGCTGCGCGAGTTTGGTTACCGCGAGTGTACTGCATGATGGTGTCTAGTAGTGGCTGTTCAACTTCAGCTAATACTAGTTCGTATAACTCGCTGACTTCTTGACCGTTTAATTGAGCAAGGTAGTTTTTCAATGATGCTTTCACTGAATCACGTAGTGGTTTCTGCGTGATTTGGTCTTGTGATGTTACTGTAGTCACTGTCAATGCTTCTGAAGTCAGATTTTGTTCGAACATATTCGGTCTAGCTCTTCTCGTAATTATGGTGCAACGTTATCAAAATAACCTTCTAACGCCTCAAGCTGCAGATCACCTGCTTCGAGTGCGTTGAAGGTACGGCGAAACTCACTCGCTTGTTCATGTTCTTTTAGGTACCAACCCACATGCTTACGAGCAATGCGAGGGCCTAAAAACTCTCCATAAAATTCATGTAGAGCGTGAACATGGCCAAGCATGATGTCTTTCACTTCCGAAACCGGGAGTGGGTCCATCGTGGTGCCGTTTTCCAAATAGTGTAGGATTTCGTTAAAAATCCATGGACGACCTTGGGCAGGACGACCAATCATTAAAGCGTCAGCGCCGGTGTACTCCAGCACAAACTTAGCTTTTTCCGGGCTATCGATATCACCGTTAGCAATAACCGGAATAGATACAGCTTGTTTCGCCGCTTTAATGTGTTTGTATTCTGCCTCACCTTTGTACATACAAGCGCGAGTTCTCCCGTGAAGGGCAAGTGCCTGTATGCCGCAGTCTTCGGCTATTTTAGCGATTTGGACACAGTTTCTGTTATCTGTATCCCAGCCTGTACGAGTCTTTAACGTTACTGGAACGTCGACTGCGTTTACCACAGCTTTCAAGATCTCTTCAATGAGGTCTGGATACTGAAGTAGGGCAGAGCCCGCAAGCTTCTTATTCACTTTTTTTGCTGGGCAACCCATATTGATATCGATGATTTGCGCACCGTTATCGACATTGAATTGCGCAGCCTCGGCCATAAGCTGTGGATCTGCACCAGCGATTTGTACTGAACGAATGCCCGATTCGCCTTCATGTACCATACGCTGCTGAGACTTCGACGTTTTCCAAACCTTGGGATTGGAGGACATCATTTCACTGACTGCCATCCCCGCACCGTAGCGAAGACACAACTCACGGAATGGTCTATCCGTTACGCCAGCCATTGGAGCGACGATTAGATTGTTCTTAAGTTGATAATTTCCGATTTTCAAAACGTCATCACAGTTCTGTACCAGCAAGGGCGCGCATTTTACGCATTTTTTCGCTGCGTGAAAAGACTAATATTTGAGCATTTACAATTTGTTTTTGTAATTTGCATAAAATTCAATCAATTAGCGCCCAAAGTCTTGTCTAGCCTTGCTTGCGACCAGAGATTCGACACCACTCTTGCTGCTCGATAATCGGATCAATGTGAAGCTCATCACGATAATAAGTCGCAACATCTTCCGCTTGTGTATCTAAAACACCCGACATCGCAAGCACACCATTTGGCTTAACTAGGCCTTTGATGATGCCTGAAAGATCGCGCAGTGGACCGGCAAGAATGTTGGCAACAACAACGTCTGCTAGTAAACCTTCAGGCTGATCTTGTGGCAAGAACACCTCAAGTTGCTCAGCAACGCCATTGCGCTCTGCGTTGTCTTTTGATGCAAGTAGTGCTTGAGGATCAATGTCGATCCCGATAACTTTTGCTGCGCCTAGTTTGATCGCTGCGATCGCTAGGATGCCTGAGCCACAACCGAAGTCGATTACGGTTTTGCCTGAAAGATCTAATCCTTCAAGCCACTCAAGACACAATGCTGTTGTTGGGTGAGTACCAGTACCGAATGCAAGGCCAGGGTCTAGCATTACGTTTACCGCGTCAGGTTCAGGGATATCGCGCCAGCTTGGGCAGATCCATAAACGCTCACCAAACTTCATTGGGTGGAAGTTGTCCATCCATTCACGTTCCCAATCCTTGTCTTCAATTTGCTCAACTTTATGAGCAAAGTCTGCAGGGAACATGTTGCTTGCTTTAATCTGCGCTAGAACGACACCTGTATCAATCTCAGCGTCGTAAAGCGCAAGAATGTCAGTGTCACCCCAAAGGCGAGTTTCACCCGGCAGAGGCTCAAATACAGGGGTATCTTGTGCATCCAGGAAAGTTACAGAAAGAGCACCAGTCTCTTCCATTAACATGTCGCCAATTTGTTCGGCATTTTCATTGGTAGCATTAAGCTTGATTTGAATCCAAGGCATGGCTGAATCTTCTATATGAGAAAAATTGGATGGCGAGTCTAGCAGAAAATATGAGCAAATTCACCAAAACCCCAAGGAATATAATGGGGAATATTGATTGCGTTTTTTGGACGCTTAAAAACAAAAATGCCCACCAAAGTGAGCATTTTATTTTGTCCATTTAAGAACAAATTACACGAGGCTAGTTTCTATTGAAGACCAAGTTTCTTCTCAAGGTAGTGGATGTTTGCACCACCGTGTTGGAAGTTTTCGTCGTTCATAATCGACTCTTGTAGAGAGATGTTTACTTTGATGCCTTCTACAATCATTTCACCTAGTGCGTTCTTCATACGAGAAATCGCAACGTCACGGTTCTCACCATAAGTGATTAGCTTACCGATCATTGAATCGTAGTGTGGTGGAACTGTGTAGCCAGTGTAGATGTGAGAGTCCCAACGAACGCCCATACCACCAGGAGCGTGGAAGCGCTCAATCTTACCTGGTGAAGGTAGGAACTTCTCTGGATCTTCCGCGTTGATACGACATTCGATCGCGTGACCTTTGATCTTGATATCGTCTTGCGTGAAAGATAGAGGTTGACCAGCAGCAACACGAAGTTGCTCTTTGATTAGGTCAACGCCAGTTACCATCTCTGTTACTGGGTGCTCTACTTGAATACGAGTGTTCATTTCGATGAAGTAGAATTCGCCATTTTCGTATAGGAATTCAAATGTACCTGCACCGCGGTAGCCGATTTCTAGACATGCACGAGTACAACGTTCACCGATGTATTTACGCATCTCTTCAGTGATACCTGGAGCTGGTGCTTCTTCAACAACTTTCTGGTGACGACGCTGCATTGAACAGTCACGCTCACCAAGGTGGATAGCACCGCCTTGACCGTCAGCAATTACTTGTACTTCAACGTGACGTGGGTTTTCTAGGAATTTCTCCATGTAAACCATGTCGTTGTTGAAACATGCTTTTGCTTCAGCACGTGTCATTGCGATTGCTTCTGTTAGTTCACCTTCAGTGCGAACAACACGCATACCACGACCACCGCCGCCGCCAGACGCTTTGATGATCACTGGGTAGCCAATGCGCTTAGCATGTGCTTTGTTTGCTGCTTCGTCGTCGTTTAGCGGGCCGTCAGAACCAGGTACACAAGGTACACCTGCTTTCTTCATTGCCGTGATTGCTGAAACTTTGTCACCCATGATGCGGATAGTTTCTGCTTTAGGACCAACGAAAATGAAACCGCTTTGTTCAACTTGTTCAGCGAAGTCTGCGTTTTCAGATAGGAAGCCGTAGCCAGGGTGGATAGCAACAGCGCCTGTAACTTCAGCTGCACTGATGATACGAGGGATGTTTAGGTAGCTATCGATACCACGAGCAGGGCCGATACAAATGGTTTCGTCTGCTAGCAGTACGTGCTTAAGGTCACGGTCAGCTGTTGAGTGAACAGCAACCGTTTTAATGCCTAGCTCTTTACATGCTCGCAGAATACGTAGTGCAATCTCACCACGGTTCGCGATTACTAATTTATCTAACATAATGAGGCTTCTCTATTATTCGATAATTACTAGAGCTTGGTCGAACTCAACTGGTTGGCCGTCTTCAACAAGGATTGCAGTTACAACACCAGACTTATCAGCTTCGATTTGGTTCATCATCTTCATTGCTTCAACGATACATAGTGTGTCGCCAGCGTTAACTTGTTGACCAACTTTTACGAATGGTTTTGCGTCTGGGCTTGGTGCGCCGTAGAACGTACCAACCATTGGAGAAAGAACTTGGTGACCTGCAGGTGCTGCTGGAGCTTCTGCTGCTTCTGGAGCTGCCGCTTGAGCTGGAGCTGCTGCAGGAGCTGGTGCCGCTGCTGGAGCCGGAGCTGCTGCGTATTGAATTGGTGCTGCTACAGGTGCAGTGCCGTTGCGGCTGATGCGTACTGACTCTTCACCTTCAGAGATTTCTAGTTCTGCGATACCAGACTCTTCAACCAATTCGATTAGCTTTTTGATTTTGCGAATATCCATCGTTTCTTTCTCTTTTGTTAATTAACTATGCTCTATGACTAGAGCTGGTGTCTATTAGTTCGGTTATGTTCGTTATTTTGACTGCAACTTGTGAATCGCAGCAGTCAAAGCAAATTGGTAGCCTTGTGCGCCTAAGCCACAGATTACCCCTTCGGCTTTATCTGAGAGGTAAGAGTGGTGCCTAAAAGGTTCACGTGCATGAACATTCGATAGGTGCACTTCAATAAATGGGATCGCTACGCCAAGTAGTGCATCACGCAACGCCACACTGGTATGTGTAAAGGCCGCTGGGTTGATGATAATGAAATCAATATCTTGATATGCATTATGGATAGCTTCGATCAGTTCATACTCACGATTTGACTGTAAGTGAGATAGCGCAACATCTTGTGTTTTCGCTTGCTCTGTTAGTGAGCTAATAATCTGCTCAAGTGTTTGAGAGCCGTAGTGTGCCGGTTCTCTTAGGCCTAACAGGTTAAGGTTTGGGCCATTTAAAACTAGAATGCGAAACTTTGTAGACATCGTGGGGCTATCTTCCTTTATCGTGATTACGACCTTGAATGTTGCCATTTTATTGAAAATTTGGGGTTAATTTCCAGTGAGAAAAACCCAAATTTAAAAATTAGAACCAGATTATAGCTAATTCAGCGCAAATCGCAGCAATTTACTGGTCTAATCTCCTATTGATAGCAAGTGAAATTGTTACCAACTTAACAAAAAAGCGTTATTACCTTAATTGTGGTGTGGATATTTGAGAGCAAGATCAGTCATAAAAAAACCGCCACATAGGTGACGGTTTGGAAATGATCTGTTTTAAACAGTGATTCTGGTGTGACAGCTATTATGCCAATTCAGCTTTCTCTGCAATCAGCTTATCAACCACACTTGGGTCTGCTAGCGTTGAAGTATCACCAAGGTTGCCAGTATCGCCCGTTGCGATCTTACGCAGGATACGACGCATGATCTTACCTGAACGGGTTTTCGGTAATGAATCGGTCCAGTGCAGCACGTCTGGTGTCGCAATAGGGCCTATCTCTTTACGCACCCAGTCTTTCACTTCTTTATGAAGCTCTGCGGTTGGGAAATCACCATCATTAAGCGTGATGTAAGCGTAAATCGCTTGGCCTTTGATGTCGTGAGGAATACCGACAATCGCAGCCTCTGCAATCTTATCGAATGCAACGAGCGCTGACTCAATCTCTGCAGTACCCATACGGTGACCAGATACGTTCAGCACGTCATCAACACGACCAGTAATCCAGTAGTAGCCGTCTTCATCACGACGAGCGCCATCACTGGTGAAGTACATGCCTTTAAACGTAGAGAAGTAAGTCTGTTCGAAGCGGTCATGATCGCCATGAACAGTACGCATTTGACCTGGCCACGAGTCTAGAATGACTAGGTTGCCGTCGGTTGCGCCTTCAATGATATTACCCATGTTATTTACTAGCGCAGGTTGTACACCGAAGAATGGACGAGTCGCTGAACCCGGTTTTAGGTCGGTAGCGCCTGGTAGTGGGGCAATTAGGATACCGCCCGTTTCGGTTTGCCACCATGTATCAACAATAGGAGACTGCTCGTTACCAATCGTTTTGTAGTACCACTCCCACGCTTCTGGGTTAATGGGTTCACCTACTGAGCCCATGATTCTCAAACTGTCACGAGAGGTGCCTTCAACCGCTTCATTGCCTTTCGCCATCAATGCACGAATAGCCGTTGGTGCAGTGTAAAGAATGTTGACTTGGTGCTTATCCACCACTTCACTCATTCGACTTGTGTTCGGGTAGTTTGGTACACCTTCAAACAGGATTGTCTTAGCGCCGTTAGCCAGTGGTCCGTATACAAGGTATGTGTGGCCAGTAATCCAACCCACATCTGCAGTACACCAGAAGGTTTCGCCTTCTTGGTAATCAAATACGTATTTAAAGGTCATCGCTGCGTAAACAAGGTAACCACCGGTAGTGTGCATTACACCTTTCGGTTTGCCTGTTGAGCCTGATGTATAAAGGATGAATAGTGGGTCTTCCGCATTCATCTCTTCTGGTGGGCAGTCTGCTGACACGTTTGCTGTCGCCTCATGCCACCAAATATCACGGTGCTCATGCCATGCAACCTCACCGCCAGTACGCTTAAGCACCATCACTTTTTCGATGGTTTTCACTTCTGGGTTGGTCAGTGCTTCGTCGACGTTTTTCTTAAGAGGAACAGCTCGGCCGCCACGCACGCCTTCATCGGCTGTGATCACGACTTTAGCATTCGAATCGATAATACGACCTGACAGTGCCTCTGGTGAGAAACCACCAAATACCACGGTATGAACCGCACCAATACGAGTACACGCCAGCATAGCAACTGCAGCTTCAGGAACCATAGGCATGTATAAACAAACCACATCGCCTTTACGTACGCCTTGCTCTTTTAGAGCGTTAGAGAACAGACATACTTCTTTGTGCAGTTCATTAAAAGTTAGGGTTTTATCATCTGCAGGGTCATCGCCTTCCCAGATGATGGCGACTTCATCACCGCGCTCAGCAAGGTGGCGGTCAATACAGTTCGCCGACACATTCAATGTGCCATCTTCAAACCAGCGAATATCGATGTGGCCTGGGTCGAAAGAGGTATTTTTTACTTGTGTGAAAGGTTTAATCCAATCCACGATTTTTCCGTGTTCACCCCAAAAGCCTTCTGGGTCAGAAACAGATTGTTGGTACATGGCTAGGTAAGTGTCATTATCCGCGTGTGTGGTTGATTTAATATTTTCTTTTACCGGATAAACGTGGGCTTCACTCATTGCATCTCTCCTTGTGCCTACATTCCTAATGAACTGGCAACTTCCTTTGTGTTCAGTTTCTAGGTCTATTATAGAACCGTCTTTGTGTTATCACTCTCGGCTAGGACGGCGATTTCCACAATTAGACTTTAGGATGAGACGCCGCTTTTCACTTACAAACTAGCGAGTTAAGTTCATTTTTGAGATGTTGCTCTCTATGTCTAGCTGCAAGGGTTGAATTAGGTGTACGAAGAGTTGAAGCGGGGCAGATCACCATGTTTCAGGCGGACAAAGATCAGCGCAGCAGAGATAGCATCTTGTAATGCATCATGTTTATTGACTGGAATTGGTAAGTCGAGCTGGCGACAAATTGCATCCATGCTGAGGTCGAAATAGGCATTGGGCAGCTGTCTTTCGAGTTTGTCTTGATAGAGTTGGCTCACTTCGATTAATCGGTTAGGCAGCGGAAATCCGAGTTGTTTTAAACAGGCGCGGTCGAGAATTTTTTTGTCATAGCGGATGTGATAGCCGACTAAAGGACGATTACCAATGAAGCTTAGCAGTTCAATTAGGGCTTGTTTCTCTTCGATTCCGTGTTTGAGGTCTTGATGGCGGATGCGGTGGATTTTTATTGAATTGCAGTCGAGCGATTGAGGGGCTCGTAATCTAACTTCGAAGGGCTTACTGGTGATGATGCGGTTACCGATGATCTTGGTCGCGGCAATGGTCACCAGTTCAGCCTGATTAGGGTCGAGGCTGGTGGTTTCGCAATCGAGTGAGACATATTCTTGATGAAGAGGCGCAGTAAACAGAGGCTGATGCGGAGAGCCTTTGAGCTTGTGATGCCAGTAATAGCGAACCAGTCTATTCATCGTGCAATCGCCTAGTCCCTTATCTGATAGTGGTAGCCGAGCCATTGCTTGAATTTCTTAACCACGTGCAGGCTATGACGAAGCAGATCTCGATCTGCTCGCTCCATTAGTTTGACGTCGATTTTATTGCTGCTGTGCTGTTGCGACAGGCGTTGTGATAAACGCCACTTAAAAAACTGCTTGATCGCTTCACTGAGGTTATCCGCGGTACTTTGCTCTAGTACCTTCTTACTCACGAGATGCTCAATGCGTTCAAAGGTGTTATTGACCGTCACGCCGTGTTCAAGGCTCAGTGCTCTAACACCATGCACTATAGGGAAAATACCACCTTGTTTTATGTCGAGTCCGGACTTGGACTGCTTTACATTACCAAACAGGTTCAGGGGAACTGAGAAGTTAAGGGCAGGGCGGCAGAACTCGGTCAGAATCAATTCCTGTCCGAGCATCAAATCACTCAAGTGCTGCTTAACGGGGAGTAACAGGTCTCTATTGCCTGCAACAGCATGTGCATCCGCCATGATGGCAATATCCATCACTGTCTCTGGCGTTGCTTTTTTTACCCACCTCGTCAGAGTTTGTTTCCATTCTTGTTCTGAGTGAACCCACTTCGGGTTGTTGACCATGACGTTGCCAGGACACAGTGGATAACCTAACTGTTGCAACGTATGAGTGAGATCGTTCATGGCGTTTTGGCATTGGTGCCACTCTAATCCGTCTTGAATGATCAACGCATTGTCTTGATCGGTTTTGAGTATCTGTTCTCCGCGTCCCTCTGAACCCAGCACGATGAGGCAGCAATGGTTGTGTAGTGCAGGGGGAATAACCAGTTCAAATGCCTTTTCAATAATCTGTTCATTGACGGCCGAAATTAGCTCCATGATGAAACGTGTACGAATACCATTATTGAGCAGGCTTTCGACCAATTGACGTTGCTTGTTGGAGGCCATGGCCAATTCTTCAATGCTGGTGGCTCGAGCGATATGCAAAGTAAGAACATGCGAGTGAGTGGAGAACGCACTGAGTATTTGCGTCATATCCACCATGCCGACCGCATTTAACCCATCACAAACCATCAGCCTTTTTACACGATTCCTTGTCATGGTGATCATGGCGTTAAACAAGAAGTCACCATGATTAACATGCAAAACAGGGTAGGTTGCTATCTCGCCGACAGGTGTATCGAGCGGGCGATCATCAAGCATCACCGCGTGTAATAAATTGGTCCGTGTGACGATTCCGTACGGAAAGGAACATGATGATCCAAAAGCTTTTGGATCATCATGTTCATAATGAACCAAGGCCGAGTCTAAGCCTTGTTCTTTAAGGGTTTGAGTGACTTGATTGATAGGTTGGTCAGGTTCAAGTATCAGTGGTGGGTGGTAAATCGAGTCGTCGACTTTGGTCAGTATGAACTCAGCAAGATTCTGCTGTTGCTGAGCGGCTTCAATCAATGCTTTTCGGGTCGAGAGGTTACTATCAAAGTAAGCGGCGAACTGGCCGTTGGCGTGGTATAGCTCAAGAAAAACGTCGTTTGGTAATAGGTAACTTAAGGTATCTTCTAATGCGATATATTGATGTTTGGTATGAGGCTCAAACTGGCTGCGCACATCGAAAATATCGTCATTGGCATAGTGCGCATAGATCTCTCCGTCACTGCTAGCGCGCTCTTCGACAGCCCCTTTAATCAGAATATGCAGGTGGCGGCTCGGGCGGTCGGCCTCCAATATCACTTCGTGAGCTCGGTAGTAAACCACATCTAAAGCTGAGCGTAGCGTTAACTGTTCCGCTTCAGACAAGCTATCGAAAGGCGGGTGCTGCATATTAAATTTATCAGGCATAAGCAATCGCAAGGGAGTTAGAGTCTCTTTTTAGTGTGACAAATTACCAGCGAAGCTCCAGACGACTTTAGTCTAAGTGAGAGAGTGGCGATTTGGAGAGCTTAGATATCTTGCTGAAATGCGATATCTGAACTAATTGAATATGGGAATACTATCCCCGCAATAATTCCCTTTTTCATCTTTTGTGACCTAGGCATAATTGGCGCTTCCTTGTTCCGCACATTTTTATAGGTTGCCTATGTTTAAACCTTCCCCTTATGGCTGGATATCCCAGTATTTTCTCGGTTTCTTTTTTGCCTATGGTGTTTATCTGCCATTTTGGGCGCTATGGTTTGAAGACCAAGGCGTTTCTGCGGGGGACATTGGCGTATTGATTGGTGTGGGTTTGGCTACGCGTTGTGTTGCCAACTTTGTGATAACACCACGTATCTATAAAGTTGAGCATTTAATGCCAGCATTGCGTTGCCTCAGTTTTGTCGCGCTATTATTTGTTGGTTTCCATTTCTTTACTGGTGGTAGCTTTTTATTGATGCTGCTAGCAACGGTAATGTTCAACCTCTGCTATGGACCGATTATTCCGCTTTCTGATGCAATGGCGAACCATTACAGCCGTCTCAAGATGCTCGACTACGGACGTACACGCTTGTGGGGTTCAGTGGCATTTATTGCGGGTTCTACCGTGGTTGGTTATCTGGTGGCTGAATTTGGTACGGATATGATTTTGTATACTGCACTGGCAGGGGTGTTAGTGTCTTTATTGTTCGCGATGAGAACCCCGAACGTAATGCCAGTGACAGAATCAGAGCAAGTGGCTGAAAGACCTAAACTTGGTCAACTATTACGTGAATCATCGGTAGTGAAGTTTCTTGCATTGATGGCACTGCTTCAAGGAAGCCACGCTGCGTATTACAGCTTTAGTGCGATTTACTGGAAAGAGGCGGGGCACTCTGAGGCGATCATCGGTTATCTGTGGAGCTTGGCTGTGGTTGCTGAGGTGGCAGTATTTGCTCTGAGTAAGCGACTGTTTGCTGGATTATCATTGCGCACTCTGTTTGTGATTGCTGGTATCGGGGTCATGGCTCGTTGGGGTATCACCGCATCAACGACTGCGATCCCAGTATTGATAGTGGCTCAGCTGTTGCACGGGGTGACATTCGCCATGGCACACATCGCTGCTATTCAATACATTCAGTCTCAAGAGTCGAACAAAATGGTGGCATTGCAGGCTCTGTACAATGCGATACCACTTGGCGCCTTTATCGCATTAATGACGACCCTAAGTGGCTGGGGCTACGAACTGTGGGGCGCGAATATCTTCTGGGGAATGGCTGCGATGGGTGTAATTGCCCTGTTTATCAAGCTTGATGAAAGAAGCTCTGTGGTTGAAGTTAATCAACCCGAGTCAGAAGTTCATAGCTGATAACCAATCGTGATTATTAGAGTCTAAAGCACAGAATTTAAGCGATGCGATTGAGTTAATGACTCATCCTTAGTTAAATGAAACCTCTCCCTTATGGAGAGGTTTTTTATGGATGAAGAAAGGGTTTTCAATGCAAGGATGGGTAGTAATTCCAGTCTCTTTAGCCTACTTGGGCGTGTTATTTCTGATCGCTTGGTATGGAGACAGGCAGGTTCGTTGGCTATCGCGTTGGCGACCGTGGATCTATAGCCTCTCTATTGCGGTGTATTGTACCTCTTGGACCTTCTATGGAACGGTGGGTCAGGCGAGCAATAACCCTTGGTCTTTCTTACCCATCTATCTTGCACCGATTTTGGTCTTCACCCTTGGGTGGCGGATCTTAGCGCGACTGATTCTGATCGCGAAGCGGGAACATATTACCTCAATTGCCGATTTCATTGCGGCTCGCTATGGTAAATCTCAAGGTTTAGCGGTAGCGGTGACGGTTATCGCAGTGATCGGTATTCTGCCTTATATCGCCTTACAACTACGTGGTATCACCATGGGGTTGGATATCGTTGCCCCGAGTCTGGCTCAAGATTTTGGCTATCAGGATTACCATGTTTCTTGGTTTGTGGTCGGTGCGCTGGCCATTTTTACCATGCTGTTTGGTACAAGGCACATAGACAATACGGAACACCACCGTGGCATGATGATGGCGGTGGCGTTTGAGTCGATCGTTAAGCTGGCGGCATTTTTGATTGTTGGCCTATTTATCATGTATTTGGCGATGAGCAGCGACAAGATTGACCTGCTCGACGTGGCGGCGAGCACTTATGAATCGCCGAATATTCCGACCTTAATTATCCATACTGTTTTGACCATGTTGGCGATTGTCTGCTTACCGCGTCAGTTCCATACCATGGTCGTTGAGAATGAACGTCCTCAAGATCTGCACACCGCTCGTTGGTTATTTCCGCTTTATCTGATTTTGATGGGGCTGTTCGTTCTGCCAATTGCATGGGCTGGGCAAGGACTGCTTCCGAGCATGCCTGCAGATACGTATGTGATCAGTCTGCCGATGGCTGAAGGCGCCAATCATATTGCCTTGCTTGCGTTCCTTGGTGGTACATCTGCTGCTAGTGGTATGGTAATTGTGTCGACCATCGCGTTGGCGATCATGGTGTCGAACGATTTAGTGATGCCGCTATTGCTGCGCCGCATGCGACTTACCCAAAGGACTCATCGCCACTTCTCTGGGTTGCTATTGGTGATTCGTCGTGGGCTTATTTTATTGCTTCTACTTGGTGCTTGGTTGTTCTATCAGGCGCTCGATACCATTCATTCCTTGTCTGCGATTGGCTTCCTTTCGTTTGCGGCGATTGCTCAATTTGCTCCGGCACTGATTGGTGGTTTGTACTGGCGCCCGGGTAATCGCAAGGGTGTTTATGTCGGTTTAATGGTTGGCTCGGTGATTTGGCTCATTACCTTGATGAGTCAAACCAGTATGTTGGCTGGCGACAGTCAAAGTAACTTGCTGCTGTGGGTCATCACACCACCAGAGTTACTCAGTAGTTGGGATATTAGCAGTTCAAACTGGGGGATAGTCCTGAGTATTGTGCTCAATACTTTGTGTTATGCCGTGGTTTCTATTTCGACCAGGCCAAGCCTAAGTGAGCGCTTACAATCGGCGGCATTTGTTGGTACGCCGCTGCCTGAAAATGAGAACATTAGCCTTTATCAAAGCCGTGTAACCGTGGCTGAACTAGAGATGCTGGCGTCGCGGTTTGTTGGTCGAAAGCGAGCGAAAAGCGCTATCCAAAGTTACTGGCAGCAACACGGTCAACCGCTGCTTCCTAATCAACAAGCGCCAGCAAGCTTGATTCGACATGCTGAGCGTGTACTGGCGGGTGTGTTTGGAGCCTCCTCCGCTAAGTTAGTACTCACTTCTGCTCTGCAGGGCAGAAATATGCAGCTTGAAGAAGTGGCAACCATCGTTGATGAAGCCTCTGAGTTGTACGATTTCAGCCGTGGCTTGCTACAAGGTGCGATTGAGCATATTGGTCAAGGTATTGCAGTGGTTGATAAACAGATGAGGCTGGTGGCATGGAATCAGCGTTACTTAGAACTGTTTGAATTCCCTGCTGGTTTGATACAAGTGGGCAGGCCGATCTCCGATGTGATTCGCCACAATGCTCAGCAAGGGTTGTGTGGTCCGGGTGACCCTGAAGATCATGTGCGTCGCCGTGTTTATCACTTGGAGCAAGGCACACGACACACCTCTTCTCGCATTCGTCCTGATGGTCGCGTGATTGAGGTGCAAGGTAATCCAATGCCGAGCGGCGGCTTTGTGATGAGCTTTACCGATATCACGGTATTCAGACAAGCAGAACAGGCGCTAAAAGACGCCAATGAAAGCTTGGAATCAAGAGTGCACGAACGAACTCAAGAACTCGAAAAACTGAACCATCGCTTGGTCAAGGCGACACAAATTTCTGATCAAGAATCGCAATCTAAGAGTCGTTTCTTGGCCGCAGTAAGCCACGATTTGATGCAGCCACTGAATGCGGCGCGCTTGTTTGCTTCGTCACTTTCGGAGGTAGCAAAAGAGCAAGAGGTGAAGCAGCTTTCATCCCATATTGAAAGTGCACTGGGTGCGGCAGAGGACTTGATTGGTGATTTGTTGGATATCTCACGATTAGAGTCCGGCAAACTGGAAACCAACATTCACGCCATTGCGGTGCATGATGTGCTCGCTAACTTGAATGCTGAATTTAGCGCCTTAGCGACGCAGCAAAAAATTGATTTCAAGATGATCCCATCATCCCTGTTTATTCAATCTGACCCTAAGTTGCTGAGACGAGTGATTCAGAACTTTTTGACTAACGCCTTCCGCTATAACCCAGAGGGGAAAGTAGTGCTCGGAGCAAGACGAGTCAGGGGGCAGGTGCGAATCGATGTGTGGGATAACGGAACCGGTATTGATGAAGACAAGCAACAAGAGATCTTCGAAGAGTTCACTCGTGGTAGCCAAGTGCGTTCCGATCAAGGTTTAGGGCTGGGGCTCGCTATTTCTAAAGGTATTGCTCATGTGCTTGGTCATCAAATATCGATGCGCTCATGGCCGGGGCAAGGCAGTGTTTTCTCTATAACCTTAGCAAGAGCGGAACAAGTGGCTCCGGTTGTACAAGTAGCAGCGACAGTGGCGAGCAGTGACATCGAGCACCTTAAAATCTTGTGTGTTGATAATGAACGAGAGATTTTGGTTGGTATGGAGAACCTGATTGGTCGCTGGGGTTGTGAGGTTAAAACGGCAGTTGATTTGGTCGAGAGTTTGAAGTGCCTCGATGGTGACTGGAAACCCGATGTGATTTTTTCTGATTACCGCCTCGATAATGGGCGAACAGGGCTTGAGGTGTTGCAACAGTGTCGCTTGCGCCTTGGAGATTCCTTTGAAGGGGTCATCATTAGTGCCGACAGAACCGATGACATGTTGGCGGCGATAAAGGCCAACAGCTTTAGCTTTATTGCCAAGCCAGTGAAACCGCTAAAACTCAGAGCAGTATTGAATCGCGTGAGTTAGTTTAAGTCATTATTAGATCCTAATAAGGCCTCTGATGAGGCCTTTTTCGATCCGGTAGACTTGTTATGAGTTACTGGTTTTAACCTGCGATACCACCTTGAGTGAGAGCAGTTGGGTCAAGCAGCTTGCTGAGTTCTTCTCGGCTAAGATCGGTTTCTCTTTCTGCAACATCAAGGATAGGTAAACCCTCTTTGTAAGCTTTCTTGGCAATATCTGCTGCCTTTAGGTAACCAATCACAGGATTAAGTGCAGTCACCAAAATTGGATTCTTTGAAAGCGCTAAATCAAGATTGTCTTGGCGTACAGTGAAAGTCGCAATTGCTCTATCTGCCAGCGCAACAGAGCTGTTAGCTAAAAGCTCGATACTTTCTAATACGTTATGAGCAATCACTGGCAGCATCACATTCAGTTGGAAGTTGCCAGACTGGCCAGCTACTGTAATGGTGGTGTCGTTACCAATCACCTGCGCAGCGGCCATTGCTGCGGCTTCTGGTATTACAGGGTTCACTTTGCCCGGCATGATCGATGAGCCTGGCTGTAGCGCCTGCAATTCAATTTCTCCTAAGCCAGCTAATGGGCCAGAGTTCATCCAGCGAAGATCGTTTGCGATCTTCATGATCGCAACTGCTGCAGTTTTGAGCTGACCCGAAAAGGCAACGATCGCGTCTTGACTGCTGAGGTTAAAAAAGAAGTTTTCACTCGAGTTAAAGCTGATCTTTGTCGACTGCGACAGGTTACTTGCAAACTTATCGGCAAAGCGGGGATCAGCATTGATGCCTGTGCCAACCGCCGTTCCACCTTGAGCAAGCGCTTTAATAGCAGGCAGGGTGCTTTCAATCGCTTGTTTAGCGTGTTCAATCTGGAACTTCCAGCCACCCAACTCTTGAGCAAAGGTAATCGGCATCGCATCCATTAGGTGAGTACGGCCGGTTTTCACGACCTCAGCAAGCTCTTGCTGTTTAACGCTCAGTGCTTCAGACAAGTGACTTAGTGCTGGTAGCAGCTTGTTTTCCGCAGTGAGTGCGACACTGACTTGGATCGCGGTTGGCACCACATCGTTACTGCTTTGGCCCATATTGACGTGATCGTTCGGGTTCACGTCGCCTTGCAAACTTCTGGAAGCGAGTGTTGCAATCACTTCGTTGGCGTTCATGTTAGAGCTAGTACCAGAGCCGGTTTGGTAGACATCGATCGGGAATTGATCGAGATGTTTGCCATCAATGATCTCTTGGCTCGCATCGGCGATCGCATTGGCAATATCGCCTTCCAATAAACCTAATTGAGCATTGGTGTCAGCAGCAGCTTGTTTGATTAACGCCAGTGCTTGGATAAAGCTGGTGGGCATTTTGTGGGAGCTAAACGCGAAGTTATCTGCGGCACGTTGAGTTTGTGCTTGGTAGAGTGCATCAGCTGGGACTTTTACTTCCCCCATGCTGTCTTTTTCAATTCGATATTGTAGGGTCATCTTTTATCCTTGTTAGCCAAGTGGGGCTTGGACTTGTTGTAGTGTCTGGCTGAGATTCAAAAAACGCGCTTGGCCATGTGGTTGCTGGCAGTAGTGGCGTTTTAGATAAAATAGTGGTGAGTGAATTGAGTCTAGGCAGATATGACGAAAGGTAAAACTGCGCTCAGGAGACTCAATCGCTTCAATCAGATGGAAGAAAACTTGGCGCAGGTACAGCTCGCATAGCAAGATGTTTTCTTGTGCGGCGTGTTTTTCATAGTATGCGGCAAGCGTTTGTGCACACTCGATGTAGTCTCGAATGACAAACGGCTCGTGACCGTGAACTTGCTCTGAGGAAGTAAAGCGATCCTGCGCTTTGTAGAACCTCGAATAGAGAACCTGCTGCTCTTTCATCATCATTTTCATCTCTTTACTGGATGTTAATGATAATTATTATCAAATAATATTTTAAAAACAACCCTTTGTTTCTGTTTTTATAAAACGGTAGGCAAAAGAAAAAAGCCGATACATAACGTATCGGCTTTCTGAGATTCAGTACCTAATCCCTACAATGTAAGTACTGATTCATTTTTGCTAAACATCTTTGTTTCGTGGTCATGCTTAGTGGTCGTGAGCTTCACCAGCACCCTTAGGGTAACGGATGTTTTCAACCATCTCTTGTACGTCTTGTGGTACTTCAGCAGTCACTTTGTTTACCGCAATTGAAACTACGAAGTTTAGACACATACCTAGTGTACCGATGCCTTCTGGGCTGATACCAAACCACCAGTTTTCAGGTGTGCTTGCTGCTGGGTTAATGAACTTGAAGTAGATGATGTAGCTTGCTGTGAAGGCAATACCTGTCAACATACCTGCAATCGCACCTTCCTTGTTCATCTTCTTGTAGAAGATACCTAGGATAATTGCTGGGAAGAAGGATGCTGCGGCTAAGCCGAAGGCAAACGCTACCACCTGAGCTACGAAGCCTGGTGGGTTAATACCCAAGTAACCTGCACCGATAATCGCGACCATTGCTGCCAAACGAGCGGCTAGTAGCTCCTGCTTGTCGGTCATGTTTGGTCTGAAGCCTTTCTTCAACAAGTCATGTGAAATCGATGTTGAGATAACCAATAGTAGACCAGCGGCTGTTGATAGTGCGGCTGCTAGGCCACCGGCTGCCAGTAGCGCAACAACCCAGTTTGGTAGTTTTGCTAGTTCTGGAGAAGCCAGTACGATGATGTCACGGTTAATCTTCATCTCGTTGCGCTCATCGCCCGAGTAGAACATTTTGTCATCGCCGTTCTTATCTTCCCAACCTACTAGACCAGTGCTTTCCCAGTTTTTGTACCAGCTAGGTGCGTCTGCTGCTGCGACACCTTGCATGTCTGGGCCGTTAATCGTTTCAATCATGTTTACACGAGCGAATGCTGCAACGCCTGGTGCTGTTGTGTATAGCAATGAGATGAACAGTAGTGCCCAACCTGCTGAGATACGAGCATCACGTACTTTCGGTACTGTGAAGAAACGGATGATTACGTGTGGAAGACCTGCAGTACCCACCATTAGAGCTGCACAGATGAAGAATACATCCACCATGCTCTTGTTACCTTCGGTATAGGCGGTAAATCCGAGCTCTTCAGTCAGTCCATCCAGTTTATCGAGTAGGTAAACGTCTGTGCCTGAAATCGTTGAACCCATACCAACTTGTGGAAGCGGGTTACCTGTCATCATGATTGACGTGAAGATTGCTGGAACAAGGAAGGCGAAAATGAGGACACAGAATTGAGCTACCTGCGTATAAGTGATGCCTTTCATGCCACCAAGTACTGCGTAGAAGAACACAATACCCATACCAATGATGATACCTAGGTTAATGTCGACCTCTAGGAAACGAGAGAATACTACGCCCACACCACGCATTTGACCTGCAACGTATGTGAATGATACGAAGATTGCACAGAATACCGCTACCATACGTGCTGTTTTCGAGTAGTAACGTTCGCCGATAAAATCAGGAACCGTAAACTGACCGAACTTACGTAGGTAAGGTGCTAAACATAGCGCAAGTAGTACATAACCACCTGTCCAGCCCATTAGGTAAACCGCACCGTCGTAACCAACGAATGAGATGATACCTGCCATTGAGATGAATGACGCTGCCGACATCCAGTCAGCGGCTGTCGCCATACCGTTTGCTACTGGGTGTACACCACCGCCCGCAACGTAGAATTCACTCGTAGACCCTGCGCGAGCCCAGATTGCGATGCCGATATACAGTGCGAAAGTGATACCGACGAGAATAAACGTCCAAGTTTGAATATCCATGTTCTAGCCTCTAGTCTTCCTGTACGTTGTATTTTTTGTCGAGCGCATTCATGCGGACAACGTAAATGAATATCAGCGCCACGAAGGTGTATATCGAACCTTGTTGAGCGAACCAAAAGCCGAGCTTAAACCCGCCAAACTGAATGGTGTTGAGGGCATCAACAAATAAGATGCCTGCGCCGTAAGACACTGCGAACCAGATCGCGAGCAGTGTTCCCATAATTCCCAAGTTTTCCTTCCAGTAGGCTTGAGCATGTTCCGTAGATTCGAACGCCATTGCCTTCTCCTTTATTCCGTTTCCGTAGAATGTCGTTGTGTTAACGTAATGTTACGATTTGAAATGTAGCAAGGATAAGTCAAGGGATCTGTGCAACTTTAGTCGGGACGGTATTAGCCCTAATCCACTGAAATATGGGAGTTAGGAGACAAAACCATATAAAAATGTGATGTTACAAGGTTGTTAAATTGGCCAAAGGTCTAACAAAAAGGGATGAATTAGTGAGGGAGTAATAAAATTTAACAACTAAATGACAGAGAATCATTATTTAGTCCTGCATATGACACGAAGGGAAATATAAGTTTGTTATAGTAATTACGCTGCTTTTAGAGCCCTTTTCTTGCTTAATAGCAGAAATTCGACATGCTTTAATCACGAGTTTTATTCTTTGGGGGAACGAATTGGACGCAATAACTATTAATCACTTATTTTTAACTGGTGCCGTGCTTATCGCCATCAGTGTGCTTTTCTCACAAGTGTCCTCACGATTGGGCGTTCCGATTCTTTTGATCTTTTTGTTTGTTGGTATGTTGGCGGGCGAAGATGGCCCCGGCGGCATCAATTTTGACGACTATTCATTAACTTACTTGGTGAGTAACCTCGCGCTTGCCGTGATACTGCTTGATGGTGGTATGCGCACTAAGGTGGCGAGTTTTAAGGTCGCGTTTTGGCCTTCGCTGTCGTTAGCCACGATAGGTGTAGCTTGTACTGCGACTCTCACCGGCTTAATGGCGGCTTGGCTATTCGACTTATCACTGATGCAAGGCATTCTAGTGGGCGCGATTGTGGGCTCGACTGATGCTGCGGCGGTATTTTCTCTGCTCAAAGGACAGAGCCTCAACGAGCGTGTTGGGTCAACCTTAGAGATAGAGTCCGGTACCAACGACCCAATGGCGGTCTTCCTAACGGTGACCTTAATCGCACTACTTGGCACCCCAGATGTCGAGATGGGGATGAACTTCCTGCTGAAAAGCTTCGCGATGCAATTTGGTGTTGGTACCCTTATTGGTCTTGGTGGCGGTTGGGTTCTGTGGAGTCTAATCAACCGAATACAGTTGGCTGATGGTCTTTACTCGATTCTGGTACTGAGCGGCGGTGTGGCTCTGTTTGCTTTCTCTAACATGCTTGGCGGCAGTGGTATCTTGTCTATTTACCTTGTGGGCTTGTTTATTGGTAATCGTCCAACACGCTCTCGACACTCGATTCTCAATGTCCTTGATGGCATGACGTGGTTAAGCCAAATCGTGATGTTCTTGGTGTTGGGTTTATTGGTCACACCATCGACACTGATGGACATTGCTCTGCCTGCGCTAGCATTGGCTTTCGGTATGATTTTGTTTGCTCGTCCGCTGTCGGTTTGGTTAGGTTTGCTACCATTTCGACGTTTTACCACCAAGGAGCGTTGGTTTGTTTCTTGGGTTGGGTTACGTGGCGCGGTGCCGATCATTTTGGCGGTGTTCCCGATGATGGCTGGCCTGCCTAATGCTCAGCTGTATTTCAATATCGCCTTCTTCGTGGTTATGGTGTCGCTGATTGTTCAAGGCGGCAGCTTAATGAAAGTCGCGAGATTGGCTCAAGTGACGCTGCCTCCAACGCCGACACCTGTTTCACGCACTGGTATCGAGATCTACCCGACCAGTGAGTGGGAGATGTTTGTCTACAAGTTGAAAGAAGAGAAGTGGTGTGTCGGTGAGCCGCTTAAGCGCTTATCGATGCCGGAAGGAACACGTATTACCGCACTGTTTCGACAGGACGCCTTGCTTCATCCATCGGGCAGTACAGTATTGGAAGCGAACGATATTCTTTGTGTGCTTGGTCAAGACAAAGACTTAGATAGCTTAAGTGAGTTGTTCAGTGAAGCGCCTGAGGCTGAAGAGGCTGCGCGATTCTTTGGTGATTTCTTCCTTGAGGTTGGCTTGTCGATTGCTGCGGTGAGTGACTGCTATGGCATTGAGCTTGGCTCGGAAGAAGAGCGCGACATGACGTTAAAACAATTGGCTGATCGCGAGCTTGGCGCGCACCCAGTATTGGGCGATAGCTTCGAGTGGCATGACATCAATTGGGTGGTTGCAGAGATAGAGGATCATAAAGTCGTCAAGCTGGGTTTGTGTTTGCCTAAGACGACTTTAGAAGAGGATATGAGTGAAGCCTAGTTATGGACTTCTTGTAGCAAGATAACTGCTTGAGTTCGGTTTTTCACATCCAGTTTACGGAAGATGGCTGTCATATGCGCTTTGATGGTCGCTTCCGAAACATTCAATTCATAGGCGATTTGCTTGTTCAGCAGGCCGTCAGAAAGCATCCCTAATACCTTGTATTGCTGAGGCGTCAGTGTGGCAATTTTTTCCGCAAGGTCGCTACAGGCAGTATTGTTGGTAATCAGCCCTTCAGGGAAGAAGGGGTCGCCATTCAGCACTTGATTGAGTGCACTCACCAATTCACGCATGTCACTCGACTTTGGAATAAAGCCAAACGCACCATGGCTTTTCACTTGAGTGACAACGCTAGCGTCTTCACTCGCTGAGATCACGACAATCGGTAGATCTGGGTATTCCGCACGAAGTTGAATCAGACCAGACATTCCATTGGCTCCCGGCATTTTTAGGTCGAGCAGCAGCAGGTCGGGTTCATCTTCTTTTTTAAGCAGAGTCAGTAACGCGTCGAGAGAGTCGGCCTCAAGTAGGTTCGCACCGCTGATCGCCATATGAACCGACTGAAATAGGGCGTTGCGGAAGAGAGGGTGGTCATCTGCAATGATGATGGTGTAGGTCGAGTCCATGACGTCCATACTTTTAACAATTTAGTTAATATTTATTATCATCCTGATTGAGTATGTGGACAATATCTATGCATTAAAAGTCTGAACCATATCGACTTTTATCCCTGTTCTTGGAAAGTGTTTCCTATAATCACAAAAAAGCCGCACTGCCATCTCGTTATGAGGGGCGGTGCGGCTTTGTTTGGTGTTACATTCCGACCAATGTTGCCGTTATAGCTGGTGGTCTTGCATGTGTTTTAGGAATACATCGGCAGGCATAAAACCAGTCACACGAGCATTTGGAACATGGTTACCCTCGCTATCCCAGAACTCAATGGTTGGTAAGCCAAGTACTTGCAGTTGCTTCAGCAATTCAATGTTTTGAGGCATGTTTCGCGTCACGTCTGCTTGAAGTAACACGAAGTCAGACAGTTTGTTCTCGACGTCTGCTTGATGGAAGGTGTACTTCTCAAACTCTTTACACGCCACACACCAATCGGCGTAGAAGTCGAGCATCACTGGCTTGCCTAGTTTCTTCGCTTCGATGAGCTGGATTTCAAGCTCTTCAACGGTGTTAATTCGAGCAAACTGGATCTGTTGTTCCACTACAACGCTCTTTTCTGCAAACCAGTAATTTAGTGCAGGTTGAGCAGAAGCAAACAGACCAAGCATTGCGATGATGCCCACAGCGCTCTGCTTCCAACCACCAAATGGCAGTGCGTTCTTGCTGTGATACAACCAACCGAAGGCGATGAAGCCAAGGGCAGACCAAAGCACCGTTGCCCATAGTTCTGGGATGATGCGTTCTAGTAGGAAGATTGGTGCTGCCAACAAGATAAAGCCGAATACGACCTTCACTTTATCCATCCAGCTGCCTGCTTTTGGCAGTAGCTTATTGCCAAATACCGCAACCAAGATTAGCGGAATGCCCATACCCATAGCTAATGCATACAGAGCAATCGCACCGGTAAATAGGTCGCCACTTTGAGCAACATACAGCAGCGCACCCGAGAGTGGTGCCGTAGTACAAGGTGAACATACCAAGCCAGAGATAGCACCCATCGCGAACACGCCCAAGGTATTGCCACCTTGCTGCTTGTTGCTTTGGTTATTCAGCCAAGTTTGGACACTGCTCGGCAGTTGTAGGTTATATACGCCGAACATCGACATCGCTAATGCTACGAATAGAACGCTCAACGCAATCAGCACATAAGGATGTTGCATCGCAGCTTGGAATTGCATACCCGCAGAGGCAACCACCAAACCCAGTAGGGTGTAAGTTAGCGCCATGCCTTGCACGTAGATGAAGGACAACATCAGCGCGCGACCTTGGCTGAGTTTGCCACCACCCAACACGATGCCCGTTAGGATTGGATACATAGGCAGAACACACGGTGTGAAGGCTAAGCCAACACCGAGCGCTAAGAACAGTAATGGGGTCCACCAACTGTCACCGAGTTTATCGGCTAGGCTCGCTTCCTTTGAAACGGGTGCGTTTGATTGTGGTGTTGTGTTATTTGCCACCTCTGCTTTTGGAGAAGCAACTTGTGGTGAAGTGTTCGCTTGGTTACTGGTAGTTTTAGCTGCAGTGTCGCTTGAGTCCGTCGCTTCAAACGGTGCAATGTCGATGACGCGAGTTTCTGGAGGGTAGCAGAAGCCAGCCTCGGCACAGCCTTGATACTTAACGATCAGCTGCGAGCCATCTTGGTAACTTTGTAGGGGAACTTGTACGAATAGCGGCTGAGTATAAACACTCACCTCACCAAAGAACTCATCTTGGTGTGGCTTACCATCTTCTAACTCAACATTACCGATAGCGAGATTTTGGCCGCTAAAAGAGAGGCTATGTTGATAGAGGTAGTAGCCTTCTTTTACCTGCCAGTCGAGAAGCACCTTGCCATCTTGCTGGTAGTAATTGAAAGGGAAAGCTTGGTCTACAGGAACAAAACCGTTGTTATTGCCTCCGAAGCTTGGCTCGGCGTTGTCATTTCCAAAAAGCGCCCACGCAGGCTGGGTGAACAGGGAAATACAAACAAAAAGTAATGTGGCAAGTCGTCGCATACTATTTAGTCATTTAATGGAGTTATGGGTATCTTAACTCAATCAGACCGTAATAGTTTGCTATTAGTTTCATTGGCTAGCAAATATCCCTTAGGGCGGGAAATCCACTTTCTTAGGTAATCGAGATAAGGTCAGCCTTGCAGCAGGCATAGGGAGCCCTTGCCAGTAATCCATTTAAGCGACACCTAAGCGTGCTTTTACCACTTGCTCACAAGCATCGATATTGGTTGTGTCTTTTGGAATAATTAACACGGTGTCGTTGCCGCCAACGGTACCGATAATCTCAGTATGTGGGTCGATATCCACTAACCTTGCGACTAACTGCGCACAACCTGGGTGGGTTTTAACTATCACCATTGCTTGGTTATGAGTGATTAATTCGATTTGCGAAGAGATGGAGGCATCGACACGTACAGGCGCGCTTTCAACCGTAATACAGTAGACTTTTTTACCACAGGCATTTTGGATTTTGACTACGCCGAGCTGTGACAAAATACGAGATACCGTCGATTGGCTAATACCGGTATAGCCGATCTCGACCAGCTTTTCGCGCAGCTGGTTTTGGGTTGAGAAGCTTTGTTGTTGTAGTAAGCGTTTGCATGCTGCAGTCAGTGTTTTATCTTCAGCTGAATACAAGCAACCGTGCTCAGTGATCGGGTTCATGAACAACTCCTTAAGGTCAACAGTGATACCGCTTGTCCATAGCGTCGTGCGCACTCCCAAAGCCGTAGAGTACGATTTGTTAATTAGGGCTTACCGACGAATCCTGAAGTAAAGAAGGGCGGGTATGCGAGATGTATGATCATCTATTCATCCAGTCTACCACTAAAGGATAGTTATCTTTTTGAAGGCGATCACCAAACAAAATTCTGGTTATTTGCTTGTATTTTGGTGCTTTATTCTTGAGGTGAGTGGATATTTATTCCGCATTGGGAATAAATATCCATGTGCTTGGGAAGGTTTTGACCTAGGCACTAATGAAGATAAGGGTTAGCGAATTTCACTCATGATCTCGCGAGAGAATACTTTTTCACAGTAATGGCATTTTAGCTGCACGTTTTCCTGTTTTAGCTGAACTTTAAAGCTACTTTCAACGGGTTCACCGTGTGAAATACAGTTGCTATTTGGACATGAGAATACGCTGTTGATTTGCTCTGGCAGTACAAGCGTGAGTTTGTTCACTACCTTGTACTCTTCAATCTGATTGACCGTCGCTTGTGGCGCATACAGAGCCAATTGGTTCGCCTGTTCTTTGGTTAGAAAGATGTTCTCAATCTTGATCAGATCTTTGTGTCCCAACGCAGATGATGGCAGATTTAATCCCATGGTGATGCGCTGTTCTGTTTTGTGCATCTTGAACAGTTTGAGGATTTTGATACCAAGGTGAGCAGGGATGTGGTCAATGACGCTGCCGTTACGGATCGCTTCTACTTGTAGTTGAGTTTGTTTAACCATGACTGTGTCTCCTGCTTATAAAGTGTCGTTTAGAACTAGGGCTAATAGGGCTTCGCGAGCGTATACACCATTTTCAGCTTGCTCGAAGTAGTAAGCGTGTGGTGTTTTATCAACGTCGGTGGTGATCTCGTCGACGCGTGGCAGCGGGTGAAGCACCTTCATGTTTTGGCGAGCCTCTTTCAATGTGTCGGCGGTGAGGATGTAAGCCGATTTCATGTGTGCGTATTCTGATGCATCAAAGCGCTCTTTCTGTACGCGAGTCATGTATAGCACATCCAGTTCCGGTACCACTTCTTCAATGCTGCTGTGTGTGCTGTATTGAATGCCCATCTCTTCCAGTTCTTCACAGATGTAATCTGGCATCGCTAATACTTCAGGTGCGATAAAGAAGAAACGCACGTTATCGAATTTTGATAGTGCTTGCGTCAATGAGTGCACGGTGCGGCCATATTTAAGGTCGCCGACAAACGCCACATTGAGGTTGTCGAGAGTGCCTTGTGTTTCGTAAATCGAGAACAGGTCTAGCAGGGTTTGAGTTGGGTGTTGGTTCGCTCCATCACCGCCATTCACTACTGGCACACCGTTAGAGAACTCAGACGCCAAGCGTGCTGCCCCTTCTTGTGGATGACGCATCACAAAGGCATCAACGTACGATGAAATCACCTGCACTGAATCGGCAAGTGTTTCGCCTTTCTTAGCCAGTGATGTGTTACCGCCATTATCAAAACCGATGACTGTGCCACCAAGGCGTTGAACTGCGGTTTCGAATGAGAGGCGAGTTCGAGTTGAAGGCTCAAAGAAACAGCTCGCAACGACTTTATTTCTCAGCAACTCTGGATTTGGTTCAGCCTTGAGCCTTGCTGCGGTATCGACGATAAGCTCCAGTTCATCACGAGAGAGCTCAGGAATGGAGATGATGTGCTTGTTAAATAACGAATGCGCCATAACGGGTCTTCCTTCTATGCATACAGTCAAATTGCGGACAAAAAAAAGCCCCCTAAAAATAGGAGGCTTCGAAACGATCAATAGAACAAAATAAAAATGACACCAACACCACTCTTTGGCGTGTAGTTTGACAATCATGTGCGACAAAACTGCGGTTCATTTTTTGCTCTCTTTTGACAAATTGCGGAGGATTATACTCAGATAAAAACAGCGCGCAATAGTTTATGTAAAGTATTCATTTCATGGATATTTATGCCAAATTAGTCCGTGCTTTTACTTCTTTTTAAGCCTTTGTTGAAGCAGAAAAACTTCGACTTTTTTAGGCAATAATCTTTTCAAACGAATGAAAAAAAATGCGGGTTTTATCCAAGGGAAAAGTCCCATGCACGCCACCCGCATTTCCCTGTTATTGCACTCAGCTTATCGACTGGTTTGTAAATAAGAGAGTGCTTTGCTTCTAAGCTTTTTAATTACTTAGCTTATTAACTACCTAGTGTTGCAACCATCACAGCTTTGATAGTGTGCATACGGTTTTCAGCTTCATCGAACACGATAGAGTATTCCGACTCGACCACTTCATCAGTCACTTCCACACCGTCTTTTAGCTGTGGATATTCTGCAGCAAGCTGTTTGCCTACCGTGGTATCTTCGCCATGGAAAGCTGGCAGGCAGTGCATGAATTTCACGTGTGGGTTACCGGTTGCTTTTAGCATTTCCATGTTCACTTGGTAAGGCATCATTAGGTTGATACGCTCAGCCCATGCTTCTTTCGCTTCACCCATCGATACCCAAACGTCGGTGTATAGGAAGTCACAACCTTGCACGCCTTCTTGAACATCTTCAGTTAGAGTGATTTTGCCGCCAGTGTGCTCTGCGATTTCACGGCATTGAGCCAATAGCCCTTCTTCTGGCCAGAATTGCTTAGGAGCAACAAGGCGAATGTCCATGCCCATTTTCGCTGCACCAACCATTAGAGAGTTACCCATGTTGTTGCGAGCATCACCTAGATAAGCAAACTTGATTTCATGCAGCTGCTTGCCACGACCGTATTCAGTCATGGTCAGGAAGTCTGCCAAGATTTGAGTTGGGTGGAATTCGTCAGTCAGACCATTCCATACAGGTACACCAGCGTAAGCGCCTAGCTCTTCAACAATCTCTTGACCGAAGCCGCGGTATTCAATGCCATCGTACATACGACCAAGAACGCGAGCGGTATCTTTCATCGATTCTTTATGGCCAATTTGAGAACCAGATGGACCTAAGTAAGAGACGCGAGCACCTTGGTCGAATGCTGCCACTTCGAATGCACAGCGAGTACGAGTTGAGGTTTTCTCAAAGATAAGTGCGATGTTTTTGCCAGTCAGTTTTGGCTGTTCGTAACCGTTGTACTTCGCTTTTTTAAGCTCCATTGAAAGATCTAACAAGTGTTGAATTTCGCGTGGAGTGAAATCTAGTAGTTTTAGGAAATTACGATTGCGTAGGTTAAAAGCCATGATGTATTCCTTCTTAGATTTAGGCGTTTTCCTGTTACAGGGAAAGAAAATTCAAGAAAGCGCGATTCAATTTTTGTGTATTAATTTCAGTTCAAACGGTGATTCAGTTTTCTCGCAAGGTTTGAAAAGCTTACGAGTGGATTAATCTTTGGTGATGTTGGTACCCGCTTGGCCTTGCAGAATTTGCAAACCATCTTCGAGCGCACCAATACCGACGACTTTGCCGCCTTGTTGGATGAATTCGCATGACGCTTCAATTTTTGGTCCCATCGAGCCAGCATCAAATTCAAACTTCGCCAGTTCACTTGGCGTAGTGCTGCGCAGCGCGTGTTGAGTCGGTTTGCCCCAATCTAGGTAAACCGCGTCTGCGTCTGTCAGGATCAGTAGTGCATCGGCATTCAATTGTTTTGCTAAGAAAGCAGCTGACATGTCTTTGTCGATAACCGCTTCGACACCAACCAATTTGCCATGCTCTTTTTTCACTGGAATGCCGCCACCGCCAGTACAGATCACTAGGTGACCCGCTTCGATAAGCTGGGTGATCGCTTCATGTTCAACGATGCCGGTTGGTCTTGGGCTTGGCACTACACGACGGAAGTGTTGGCCGTCTGGTTTTACGATCCAGTGGAACTTCTCTGCCAATTCACGCGCTTCTGCTTCTTCGTAGATTGGGCCGATTGGTTTGGTTGGATCAGCAAATGCAGGATCATTTGGATCAACCGTCATTTGGGTCAACATGCATGAGATGTTGCGGTTCGGCAGATAGTTTTTGAACTCTTGCATCAGCATATAACCGATCATGCCTTGTGTTTCGCTACCCAATACATCCAGTGGATATGGATTTACTTTCTTGTATTCCAAACCTTGCAGAGCAAGTAAGCCAACTTGTGGGCCATTACCGTGCACTAACACCACGTTGTACTCTTTGGCGATTTCCGAGATGGTTTTCACCGCTGTTTCAATATTACGGCGCTGAACGTCAGCTTCTAACGGCTCACCGCGACGAAGTAGGGCGTTACCACCGAGTGCAACAACAACAGTTTGTTTAGTCATAATTGTGTTCTCTCATTGTGGCCAAGTTGAGGTTATTTGAGTGCTTCAACTTGGCCGTTTCGTCTAAGTGATTAGATACCATCACGCTCGATTGGGCAGCTCATGCAACGTGCGCCACCACGACCACGACCAAGCTCGTCTCCAGGAATTGGCAGTACTGTGATGCCAGCTTTGTCGTATTTCTCGTTGGTGTAGGTGTTACCTTCGTAGCCAATAACGACGCCAGGTTTCACCGTAAGAACGTTGTTCGCATCATTCCACTGCTCACGCTCTGCATGGAAGTTGTCACCACCAGTAGTGATCAGGTTTAGCTTGTCTACACCCAGTGCTTTTTCGATAGCGGTAACGAAGTAGCCTTCTTCTTTCACTTTCACGGCTCCAAACTCATCACCAGTTAGGTTCCAGCACTTCACATCTTTACTCACCACCTCAGGGTAGACAGAGAACGTATCTTCGTTCATATGTGTCATTACCGTGTCTAGGTGCATGCAAGAGCGGTGTTTTGGTAGCTGCATAGCGATAACTTGCTTCGCTTGGCCGTGCTTGAACAGGCTTGACGCTAAGTGCTCAACACCTTGTGGCGTGGTACGTTCTGACATACCGATAAGCACTGTGCCGCGGCCGATAACCAGAACGTCACCACCCTCAATCGTTGAGTTGTCGTAGTTGATACTTTCTTCATCGCCGAAGTATTTAATGAAGTCTTGGCCTGCGAAGGTTGGGTGCCAACGGTAAATCGCACGCACGTGGTTGGTTTCGCGTTGACGTGCTGGTTTCGCCATTGGGTTGATCGATACACCACCGTAAACCCAGCAAGAGGTGTCGCGAGTAAATAGGTGGTTTGGTAAAGGCTCAATAATGAAGTCGGTTGGTGTGAACATGCCTTGCATCATTGAAGAAGACTTCATCGGCATTTCAGCGTAAGACAGACCGCCGGTTAGGATTTTTGCAAGCTCTAGGTTTGGTAAGTCACCTAAGTAGCAGCGTACGTCGTTAGCAAAAGTTTTACCCAAACGGTAATCAGACACTTGGCAGTTCAGTAGCCAATCTTTCGCTTCCGGCACAGCTAGCGTATCTGCTAGTAGGTCAGTAAGAAGAAGAACCTCAACACCCTGATCACGTAGCGTTTGAGTGAATACGTCATGCTCTTTACCTGCACGCTCAACAGCCAGTACGTCATCAAACAGCAAATCGTGACAGTTAGATGGTGTTAAGTGAGTCAGTGCGCGTCTTGGGCGGTGAACTAGAACACGACGCAATTGACCTATTTCAGAACCTACATAGAACTTACTCATGATCGTCTCTCTCTTATATATTTGAATTACTTTTATTGCTAAGAGTAATTATTTATTTTCAGTTGAGAAGAATGAATTATTTATTCATATCTCTTGTCTGGAATTAATATTACGCCTGCTGCTCAGGTATTCTTAGAGATCTATCACAAATCATTTTTTATCCCTCAGCCCTTTAAAAACAAGGGTTTTAACAAATTTTATGCACTTTGACCTATCATCGATTGCTTCTAAATAGTTAATCCTGGGGGAACATTATTCATGTTTTTATAATCTGGATTAGTAAAATCTAAATAGTGGGGGTTTATATGCAATGTACTTTAATTGATAAAAGTGAGCTTAAAGTGGAAGTATGCAGTGTTTTTATTTAGATATTTAATTTTGAATGTGGAATTAATTATCTGTTAACAAATTAAATTCGTATAAAGTTATTCTTGTCACACTTTAAAATAGGACTTATGAAGGTGTTTTTAATTAGGTTTAGTCGTTTATTTATCTTTTGCTGTTACTTTTAATAAACCTGTAAATATAATTAACGCTAATAAATGACTAAATATTTCGCCATATATCACCTTGGTAAATAATGAGTGGTCTTGTTAACTTTGTCTGTGATGTTTGCAGATGAGTAGGAGTGTTGAGATGGGGCTTCTCGGGAGCTGCTGAGTTCGCAATGGGCTGCAGTAACGGTAAAACTAGCTGAGCTAACGATAGAGCTAAAAAAGCCGCTATCGAAGCGGCTTTGAATGGAAGTGTGTTTGCTTAAGGGATGCTAGATAAGCGCACCAATACTCAGTACTACGATGCAGAACACCGTTAAGATACCGATCAATGGCATGACCCATTTCACCCAGCGTACGTAAGGTACACGAGCTATCGCCAAGCCACCCATTACCACCGCAGAGGTTGGGGTAATAAGGTTTACCAAGCCTGAAGCCGATTGGTAAGCGGTAATCACAAGGTCTCTACCAACACCAGCGAAGTCAGCCAATGGTGCCATGATAGGCATGGTCAATACCGCTAGGCCAGATGTCGATGGCACTAGGAATGACAATAGAATCTCTAGGAAGAACATCACGTTAATAAAGATAACTGATGAGAGCCCTGTGACCATCTGCTCTGCAGAGAACAGAATCGTATCGGTGATCATACCGCGGTCCATCACCACCACAATACCACGTGCAATACCTATGATTAGCGCTACACCGAGCAGGTCACGAGCACCGTCAATGAAGCTTGAGGTAAACTCTTCTTCGCTCATGCGAGCCACAATACCGACAATGATGGTCGCTGCTAGGAACATTGCAGAGATCTCTGCCATCCACCATCCAGCAACGGATACGCCGTAAATCATTACCGCGAATGAGCCACCAAAAATAGTCAGAATCAGTTTACGAGTCGCAGTGAATTCCAGTTTTTCTCCGCTTGAGTTACCAAGGAAGTGCGCTTTGTTTTCTTCGTACTTGTCATACACAATCGACTTGCTTGGGTCTGCTTGCACCATTCTTGCGTAACGCATGACGTAAGCGACACAGATGCCCCAACCAATAATCAGCATTGCCACACGTAGCACGATACCGTCAGTAAATGGGATGCCAGAGGCGTTAGCTGCGATAACCGTTGCGAACGGGTTAATGGTGGAACCTAACACCCCTATGCCTGCGCCTAGAAGTACAGTCGCTGCAGCCACTAGAGGGTCAAAGCGAGCCGCCATCATGACAGGCACTAGAAGTGTATAGAATGGGAGTGATTCTTCCGCCATACCATAGACAGTACCGCCAGCGGCAAACAGTGCCATCAGTATTGGTATCATCAACTCTTCTCGCCCCTCGAGGCGCGCGGTGACGCGTTCGATACCAGCATCTATTGCACCAGTCTTGGTGACTAGCCCTAAGAAGCCACCAATGATCAGAATGAACAGTGAAACGTCGATTGCAGCAGCTTCATAGCTATTGTGGTCGTAGAAGCCATCAATCGGCGCTAGCAGCACGTCAATCACTCCTTGAGGGTTACCTTCAACCGCTTGATAGGTTCCGGTTACCGGCACTTCTCGGCCTAATTCTTCATTCATTGCTCGGTCATATTGACCCGCTGGAACAATCCAGGTCAGTAGATCAACGAATGCAATTAAAATAAATAGAATGGTATAAGCAGAAGGGAATTTAAAGTTGGCAAAGAAGCCGCCCTTTTTTTTCTCGCTTGGCATCGTTTGAGTTGTCATGGCTATCTCCTTACATCATCTTAAATAAAAGTGATGTGAATTAGCGACTAATGATTTATAGACTGTAAATACACCGACACTTATAAATTACCCAACGATATAAATTGCGGGTTTTAAATTAAAGTTATTTGATATTTACTAATCCAGATGAAGTTGTATTTAATTTAGCTTCGGTTATTTTATTCTTTACTTAATCATTTAAGTTTGGTGCTGTTCACAAAAATAGTGGCCAGTAAAAGGGCTAAAAAATGTGAGAGAAACCGTAAGGTTTTTTGGTTAATTAGCTTGGATTAATATTCGGTTTGGTTAGTTGGTAAATAGGGGGAAGGTTGATTTGATAGGTATCGATAGAGAATGGGTTGGATAGTCTTGGGATTTTATTCAAACTTTATTTTTGAACGTATTTTAAAGTTTGTCATGGTTATTTGACGGGCATCAAAAATCACATTAAGCCATAAACAAAAAAGGAAGCCGAAGCTTCCTTTTAGAGTCATATCATCAGTGGTTTTTAGATAAACAGACCACCGAATGCGAAGCCTAGTGCTACCGCAGTACTGATTGTTACCACACCTGGAATGAAGAACGGGTGGTTGAATACTAGGTTACCGATACGCGTTGAGCCTGTGTCATCCATCTCAACTGCAGCCAGTAGCGTAGGGTAAGTAGGAAGAACGAAAAGTGCACTTACCGCAGCGAAAGAAGCAACGGCTGTTAGTGGTGCTACGCCAATTGCTAGTGCTGCAGGCATTAATGCAACCGTTGTTGCGCCTTGAGAGTAAAGCAGCATAGAAGCGAAGAACAGAACAAGAGCCAGCATCCATGGGTAGTCAGCCAGTAGCGCGCCTGCAACGTCTTTGATTTCAGCAACGTGTGCGTTTACAAACGTAGAACCTAACCAAGCTACACCAAGTACACAGACACACGCAGTCATACCAGAGCGGAATGTCGGTGCTGAAGAAATTTTCGCTGCATCGATCTTAGTGAACATTACGATTGCCGCTGCTGCGGCCAACATTACCGACATGATCGCTTCGTTACGACCTAGTGCAGGGTTCTCGATTAAGCCAACAGAGCTAGAGATAGCCGCTGCGTAACAAACAACAAAACCAATTGCTGCTAGGAAGATGTAGGTTGCTTTCTTCGCTGTTGGAAGGATCTCGCGCTTCTCATCTGACGCTAGTTTGATTAGACTTTTCTCTAAACGCTCTTGGTAAACAGGATCGTCTTTTAGCTCGCTACCCATGTAGTTAGCAACAACAGCACCCACCATACAAGCAATGAAGGTTGTTGGAATACAAACCATCAGCAGTGTTAGGTAATCAACACCGAATGGTGCAAGCATTGCTGCGAAAGCTACAACCGCCGCTGAGATTGGCGAAGCTGTGATCGCGATTTGAGACGCAACAACAGCAATAGACAGTGGACGAGAAGGACGTACACCTTGGCCTTTCGCTACTTCGGCAATAACTGGCAGAGTTGAGAATGCTGTATGACCAGTACCTGCCATTAGCGTCATTAAAAAGGTCACAATCGGTGCGTAAAAGGTGATGCGTTCTGGGTGCTTACGCAAAAAGTTTTCTGCAATTTGCACCAACCAGTCCATACCGCCAGCAACCTGCATTGCAGCAATTGCGGTGATAACCGACATGATGATCAGGATTACATCAATTGGGATATAAGATTGGCTTGTTGGTACGCCAAGAATAAGTGAAAGAGCAATAACACCAGCACCACCGGCAAAGCCGATACCGATGCCGCCAATTCTGGCCCCTAAGAAGATAAAGAGCAGGACGATAAACAGTTCTACTGCAATCATAATTAACACCTCATGTAGATTTTATTATGTGACCACTCGTTGAGAGAATGTTCAGATAATAGTTCTATGGTTTAGATTCAATTAAGCAAAAGCGCAACATATAGAAAACCACAAAATAAACAGGGTTAACCGTATTGGAGCCTAAAAAAGGGCTCCGTTTGGAGCCCTTTCTCGCTAGCGTTACTCGTAGCGTTTTGCTTTATACTGAGGATGCATCAAATTTTCAACAGAGAAAATGTCATCAAGTTCTTCTTCGGTTAATAAACCGCGCTCTAGAACTACATCACGAACACTCTTACCTGTTTCTGCACAGATCTTACCGACAATGTCACCTTCGTGGTGGCCAATGTATGGGTTTAGGTAAGTTACGATACCGATAGAGTTAAATACGTGCGCTTCACAGATTTCTTTGTTTACCGTAATACCGTCTACACACTTGTCGCGTAGGTTCACACAAGCATTAGTTAGGATGTCTAGAGACTCAAACATGCTTTGTGCAATAACAGGTTCCATAACGTTCAGTTGAAGTTGACCACCTTCAGCTGCGAAAGAAACGGTGTTGTCGTTACCTAGAACTTTGAAGCAAACTTGGTTCACTACTTCAGGTACTACTGGGTTTACTTTAGCTGGCATAATTGAAGAGCCTGCTTGAAGCTCAGGTAGGTTCAGCTCGTTCAAGCCTGCGCGAGGACCAGAAGACAGTAGACGTAGGTCGTTACAAATCTTAGACAGTTTAACTGCTAGACGCTTAAGTGCGCCGTGCGTCATTACGTATGCGCCACAGTCTGAAGTTGCTTCGATTAGGTCTTCTGCTGGAACACACTCTAGGCCAGTTACTTCAGCTAGGTGTTTAACAGCAAGGCCTTGGTAACCTGGTGCTGCGTTTAGACCAGTACCGATTGCCGTTGCGCCTAGGTTAACTTCAAGCAGTAGCTTAGATGTGTATTCTAGGTTTTTGATTTCTTCATTGATGGTTACCGCCCAAGCGTGGAACTCTTGGCCAACCGTCATTGGAACTGCATCTTGAAGTTGAGTACGACCCATCTTCAAAACGGTGTTGAATTCTTGGCTCTTAAGCTCGAATGCACCTTTAAGGTATTCAATTGCATCGATCAGTTTTAGTACGCTGTTGTAAACAGAGATACGGAAGCCAGTTGGGTAAGCACAGTTAGTTGATTGGCTGCGGTTTACGTGGTCGTTCGGGTTGATGAACTCGTATTGGCCTTTTTCTTTGCCCATTAGCTCAAGCGCAACGTTCGCTACAACTTCGTTCGCGTTCATGTTTACAGAAGTACCAGCACCACCTTGGAAAACGTCTGATGGGAACTGATCCATGCACTTGCCAGTGTCTAGAATTAGGTCACAAGCTTGGATGATGTATTTAGCCACTTCGCTAGGAATTACACCTAACTCTTTGTTTGCTAAAGCCGCTGCTTTTTTTGTCATCACCATACCGCGAACGAATTCAGGTACATCTGAGATCGTTACATTTGAGATGTTGAAGTTTTCAACTGCGCGTAGGGTGTGGATGCCGTAGTAAGCATCAGCCGGAACATGACGTTGACCTAAAAGATCTTCTTCGAGACGAGTAGCTTGAGGAGCATCAACTTGTGCTTCTGATAGAGTAGCCATAACAGGATCCTTAGAGAATAATTCTGATTATATAGTTAGTTATTAGCCTATTCTGTGTGCAAATACTCCGTTCGCTAGAATATTGGGCTGATAAATCCGTCCTGACTTATGTGGCACATGATACTGTACCTAGCGCATAAAAATAGTAAGTTGATCACCTTTTTCGCTTTTGTTTAGTCAATATTTTGCAAAGTTAATTTGGGTCAATAAACACGCTTATTTACAGGATAAATTTGAGATTGGTAGACCTTTCAGCGTAAACTGAAAGCAACAAAGGAGGGCATGTGTTTCCTATCTTATTATTACTATTTATCTTCGTACCCATCATTGAGATTGGGCTATTTATTCAAGTTGGTGGCTTCTTAGGATTGTGGCCAACTATTGCATTGGTTTTGATCACGGCATTTGTCGGTGCATCGTTGGTTCGTAGCCAAGGTATTCAAACACTGATGTCCGTTCAAGGTCGACTACAGCAAGGCGAGATGCCGGCACAGCAGATCCTTGAAGGCGTGATGCTGGCGGTGGCTGGCGTATTGCTGCTGACTCCAGGCTTTATGACAGACGCTCTGGGTATGTTGGTATTGTTGCCAGCACCAAGAGCCATGATTGCTAAGAAAATGATGGAAAAAATGGTGGTTAAAAATATGTCTGGTGGTTTCCACGCTGGTGGACAAGCTGGCTTTGGTCAGAGTCCATTTGGAGATGAGCCATTCAACCGCGACCCATTTGACCAATCAAAAGGCGGTAACACCTTTGAAGGTGAGTTTGAGAAGAAAGACGACGACAACGATCGTAACCGCTTAAACTAATCTCGTCGCTTTATACTTTCTTTTATATAGAAAGATAAAAGACCAGAAACAGAAAAGGCTCTTACCTTTATCCTTCGTAAGAAAGAGATAATGGTAAGAGCCTTTTTTATTGTCTATTAGCGATGACAGATAATAGGTGTTTGAGGGTTTGGTTATACCGCGCCTTCGAAGCCCATTTGTCGCCATGCTTCAAACGCGATGATTGCTACAGCATTGGATAGGTTCAGGCTGCGTGCGTCTGGCATCATTGGAATACGAATACGTTGTTCCATCGGCATGCTCTCGATGAACTCAGCAGGTAGGCCGCGTGTCTCAGGGCCGAACATCAACACATCGCCTTGTTGGAACTTGGCATCGACGTGGTGACCTGTGGTCTTGGTGGTACACGCAAAGATACGGTAGTCACCTTCACGTTCGTTCTCTAGATACTCAATAAAAGCTTCTAAGTTCTTGTGACGTTTCACTCGCGCTAGGTCGTGATAATCCAAACCAGCACGACGCACTTTCTTCTCTTCAAAATCAAAGCCAAGTGGCTCAATCAGGTGCAGGTTTGCGCCGCAGTTAGCACATAGGCGGATGATGTTACCCGTATTGGGTGCAATTTCTGGTTCGTATAGAGCGATATCAAACATGTGGGTTCACAAGAGTAATCAAAGATAGCCAGAGTATACGGTGGCAAGCTGTGTGAGTACAGTTTGCCACCATCCACTTAGGCTTGGTTGGTGAGTGCCTGCGCGTAGTTTTCTGATACTGCACTCCAGTTGACCACGTTCCACCAAGCGTTGATGTAGTCAGGTCGGCGGTTTTGATAGCTGATGTAGTAGGCATGCTCCCACACATCTAACGCAAGGATTGGTTCACCGTTGCCGGCCACTGTATCCATCCAAGGATTATCTTGGTTTGAGGTTGAGATGATCTTTAGTTGTCCATCTTCTACGACTAACCAAGCAAATCCTGAACCGAAGGTGTTGATTGCCGCTTGAGCAAACTGATCTTGGAATACTGCAAAATCTCCAAATGTGCTTTTAATCGCCTCACTCAGCTCGCCAGTTGGTTCGCCACCGCCGTCTTGCGACATACAGTTCCAATACAAGATATGGTTGTAGTAGCCGCCACCATTGTTGCGCACAGCGGGGCTGTGTTGAGAAATATTAGCGAAGATTTCAGTGAGAGATTGCTGTTCAAGCTCGCTACCAGACACCTCAGCAACAAACTTGTCATAGTATGTTCTATGATGCTTGCTGTAGTGCACTTCCATCGTTTTTGCATCGATGTAGGGTTCTAGAGCATCGTAGGCGTAGGGCAGTTCAGGGAAAATGTGAGACATGGTAAATCCTCCTTAATTAGAGGATTTACCATAATGATAATAACAATCATTATCAACTGTGATCTTTGTGGGGGTATTACAGTGGCAGGATAGGCAGAGTAATTTCGATCTGTAATCCACCGAGTTTACTGCGGCTCGCGGTAATTGTTCCGCTATGTTGACGAATCGCACTCTCGGTAATGGTCAGCCCAAGCCCTGTGCCGCCAGAATTACGGTCACGAGCGGTAGAAACACGGTAGAAAGGTCTGAAGATAGAATCTAGCTCATCATCAGGCACGCCATCACCGTTGTCATTGACGCAAATGGTCAGCTGATCTTGCACTACATGGAATTGCACATCGACTTGGTCTTTACCGTAGTAAATGGCGTTGCGCGTAATGTTGTCTAAGGCACTCATCAGTAGCTTAGGATTACCTGAAATTGAACGCTCAGGGATTTCTGAGAATGTCAGCTCTTTACCCATCTGTTCTGCTTCAAACTGCGCGTCTTTTAAGATCTCTTCCCATAAGCTCGATATCGGCTGAACTTCACGAGTAATGTGGCTATCAACCTGCATGCGAGAGAGGGTCAGTAGTTCACTGATCATCTGTTCCAAGCGTTGCGCTTCTGTATCAATACGCTCGAGTTCTGGGCTCTCTCCTTGCTTACGAATCGCCAGTGCATTGGCCATACGAAGCCGTGTTAAAGGTGAACGCAGCTCGTGTGAGATATCAGAAAGCAAGCGCTGTTGCCCTGAGATCATCTGGTTTACCGCCTCAACCATTTGGTTAAAGCTTTCGCCTGTTTTTCTGAACTCTGCAGTCCCTACTTCTAGTTGAGGGTCAACTTCAAACCGACCATTTTTAACACGCTGTGCTGCTCGTTCTAATTTTCTTGCTGGTTGGCTTAATGCCCAAGCTAACCACAGTAATAATGGGGTACTTACTAGCATCATCGCGAGTAGTAATTGTGATGGGTGATCGAAAAAACGCATAAAGATAGGTGGTGGTTTATTCCATTTTACACCGACAAACATCAAAAGTTTTGAATGAGCTATCTTTATTGGTACAGGGCCTGCAATCATATAGTGAGAGTATAGTTTTCGCTTGGCTTGAGATAGATCTTCAATGCTAGTAATAAAGTGAAGTACGCGAAGTTTTAAACCTTTTTGGTTGGGAATGCTTACGATATTTCTCTCAAGATCTGATAGTACGAGAAAGCGAGGTGGGTAATGCTGTTGATGTTGCTCTTTTTGAATATTTGCTAGAGCCCAATCTAGATCATCAGCTGTACTGTATTTTTCTTCAATGTTGTCACGAGCTTTGAGAATGCGCTGATATTGCTCCTGTGGAATGTCACCAACTACTCTTGGATCAAGATGAGGTAGGGAAAGTACGGCAATTAAAACCAGTAACATCGTGAACCAAAAGATGGCAAAGATACGTCCATATAAGCTAGTGATTTTAGGGATGCGCATTAATCCTCCTCTACCAATAGGTAGCCACGACCACGCAAGGTCTTGATGCGTGATTTGCTATCGCTGCGTTCTGGAATCTTTTTACGTAGGTTAGATATGTGCATGTCTATCGCACGGTCAAATGCTGCAAGCCTTTTACCAAGTACATCTAAGCTTAACGCTTCCTTGGTGATCACTTGTCCCGGATTTTGAATAAGGTGGCTTAGTAGAGCGAACTCGGTAGTGGTCAGGTCGATGATCTCGCCATTGCAGTACGCTTCTTGTTTGCCAGGGAATACTTCAATGTCTTGATATTGGATTCTATCGCTGGCGGCTTTTGGAGTGCTCGTGGTTTGCGTGCGGCGCAAGATGGCGCGAATACGTGCGAGTAATTCTCGGTCGCTAAAAGGCTTTGGTAAGTAGTCATCCGCGCCAAGCTCCAGACCGATCACACGGTCGATCTCTTCCCCTTTCGCCGTCAGCATTAGCACAGGCGTTTCCCAATGTTCTCTTAGCTTTTTGAGTGTTTCCATGCCATTCAGACGCGGCATCATCACATCCAAAAGAATCAAATCAATCTCATCATTGATCGCTTCGAGCCCTGCGTAGCCATCATTGGCTTCAGACACAGTGAAGCCCTCAAAACTAAGAATGTCTTTAAGTAAGCTCGTTAGCTCGGTGTCGTCATCAATAAGAAGAATGTTCGCCATGTGAAAGCCTTAATCGGTAGTTTATAGGTTAATAATACTGCTAATTATTCGTCAGCTTTCACTCTTTACGATTCTTTACGCTTTCTAAACGTCACTTTACGAGGGAAAGACTAATCTATATTCAAGCGCTGAGATACAGACGCAATACATGACTTATTATACCGAATTGAGGCAACAATTATGAAAATGACGAAGAAACTTGTACTAGCAGCTGCGGCACTTCCACTTATGTTAGGTACAGCAAGTGCGTATGCATTTGGCGGCGGTGACAAGGGCGACCACAAAGGCATGCACGGTAAATGTGGTGTCTTCGACAAGAAAGTAATGCGTCAACTAGACCTAACTGACGCACAAAAAGAACAGTTAAAAGAGATGCGTGAAGCGAACCGTGCTGAGATGAAAGCAAAACACGCGGGCAACAAGTCAGACAAAATGGCGCAAATGAAAGCGCACCACGAAAAAGTTCAAGCGTTGGTACTAGCTGACAACTTCGATGAAGCTGCAGCAAACGACCTGGCAAGCCAAATGGTTGAGAAGCAAACTGAGCGTCGCGTAGCAATGCTTAAGAAGCAACACGAAATGATGAGCGTGCTAACGGCTGAGCAAAAAACTCAACTGAAAGAAATCCAGCAGGAGCGCATGGCGAAATGTGCTGAAAAGATGGAAAAGCACATGAACAGAGACAAGTAATTCAAAGCTGGGTAAAGCAAGCTTGAATGAAAGTGTTTAAAAAGAAGCGGCCGAGAGCCGCTTTTTTGATCCCTAAAAATGAATGTCTTACATCCTAGCTGTCATATTCAATTGATGGTTTGCAGGTTATACTTTGTGCTATCAGTCACTTTATAGCCAAGTTATGAAACAAGAATACGCACGTTTAGTTACGCTGGCCGCTTGGGCTGCGACCACCATTGCCACTATTTTGTTAATAGTGAAAGTCGCGGCGTGGTGGGTGACCGGTTCGGTGAGCCTGTTGGCTTCCGTAGTCGATTCCATGTTAGATATTGCCGCTTCGGTCGTTAACTTATTGGTGGTTCGATATTCTCTTCAGCCTGCCGACAAAGAACATACCTTTGGTCACGGTAAGGCGGAATCACTCGCTGCATTAGCACAGGCGATGTTTATTTCGGGCTCTGCCTGTTTCCTCATTCTTAATGGTGTGGAGCGCTTCTTTAGACCTCATGATCTAAACTCTCCAGAAATCGGTATTTACGTCAGCTTGTTCGCGATAGTGATGACGTTTGGTCTGGTTCGATTCCAAAAACACGTGGTCCAGAAAACCGGCAGCCAGGCTATTGCTGCGGATTCACTGCATTATCAATCTGACCTGTATATGAATGCTGCCATCATGCTGGCCCTAGGGTTGAGTTGGTTTGGTATTGGTCAGGCGGATTCAGTATTTGCGGTAGGTATTGGTATTTATATTCTTTACAGCGCTTACCAAATGGCGATAGAAGCGATCCAATCTCTGCTTGATCATAAGTTGCCGGATGAAGAGCTAAAACAGATAAAAGAGACATCGTTGAGTGTTGAAGGGGTATTGGGCGTGCATCAACTAAGAACCCGTCGTTCTGGTCCGATTCGTTTCATTCAATTGCACTTAGAGTTGGAAGATGAGATGCCACTTATTGAAGCGCATCGCATTTCTGACGAAGTAGAGGCTAAGCTTATCTCAGTGTTCCCTGATGCTGATGTATTAATTCATCAAGACCCTTATTCGGTGGTGTTTGGGCCTGAGAAGCAACAAAAATTTCATTCGTGGTAACGAGCACGAAAACTAGGCAGCAAATGGTAAGTGGGTGGCTTTTGAACTAGAGTGAGTAGAAATTGCGAACTCTTTGGTGATTCAAAAACCACCTTAGTAACAATTAATGTTGATTCTGATGTGAATCAACAAAGTTACTGAGTAAAACTGTAATACTCTTACAGAAGTAGAAATGTTACATAATTTTTCGCGATTTAAGTGCTATTCCTGTTGAGGAAATGTAACATAACGCACAAATATAGATTTAAAATCTTGTTGATATACAATCAGCAAGAACAAGAATTGAATAATAGATTCCCAAAAATCGAGGGTGAGCATGATTAAGAAGATCGGTGTTTTGACCAGTGGTGGTGACGCTCCGGGCATGAACGCAGCAGTTCGTGGCGTAGTTCGTACCGCGTTATCACTTGGCATTGAAGTTTACGGTATTTACGATGGCTACCAAGGCCTTGTTGAGAACCGTATCGTAAAGCTTGACCGTTCAAGCGTGTCTGATGTGATCAACCGTGGTGGTACTTTCTTAGGCTCTGCACGTTTCCCAGAGTTCAAAGACGTTGCTGTTCGTGAGAAAGGTATCGAGAACCTAAAAGAGCACGGTATCGAAGCACTTGTTGTTATCGGTGGTGACGGTTCTTACATGGGTGCTAAGAAGCTAACTGAAATGGGTTACCCATGTATCGGTCTTCCAGGCACAATTGATAACGATATCGCTGGTACTGACTACACAATCGGTTACCTAACAGCGCTTAACACTGTTATTGATTCTATCGACCGTCTACGTGACACGTCTTCTTCTCACCAACGTATTTCTATTGTTGAAATCATGGGCCGTCACTGTGGTGACCTTACGCTTATGTCAGCAATCGCAGGTGGTTGTGAGTACATCATCACTCCTGAAACTGGTCTAGATAAAGAGCAGCTAATCGGCAACATCCAAGATGGTATTGCTAAAGGTAAGAAGCACGCAATCATCGCTCTAACTGAGTTAATGATGGATGCGAACGAGCTGGCTAAAGAGATCGAAGCAGCAACGGGTCGTGAAACTCGTGCAACGGTTCTTGGTCACATCCAACGTGGTGGTCGTCCTACTGCGTTTGACCGTGTACTTGCTTCTCGCATGGGTAACTACGCTGTTCACCTTCTTCAAGAAGGTCACGGTGGTCGTTGTGTTGGTATCGAAAAAGAAGAGCTTGTTCACCACGACATCATCGACTGTATCGAGAACATGCAGAACCCAGACCGTTCTGAGCTGTTCCGCGTAGCTGAAGAGTTGTTCTAAGCCACGCCGAGTGTAAGCTTATAGAATTTAAAAACCGCTGATTTATCAGCGGTTTTTTTGTGTCTGCTTGCTTAGATTCATAAGTGGCAAGCAACAAAAAAGGTCAACCTAAGTTGACCTTTCATTCAATTTAAACAGTGATGTCTAAATTAAGCTTTTGCTTTAGCTGCTGCTTTAGCGATAGCTGCGAAGCCAGCTGCGTTTAGAGCTGCGCCGCCAACTAGAGCACCGTCGATGTCTGGTTGTGCGAAGTAAGCTTCAGCGTTTTCAGGCTTAACAGAACCACCGTATTGGATGATTACTTGCTCAGCTACTGCTGCGTCTTTTTCAGCGATCATTGCACGGATAGAAGCGTGGATGCGTTGTGCATCTTCAGCTGTTGCTGCTTTACCAGTACCGATAGCCCAGATTGGTTCGTAAGCGATGATTGCGCCGTTTAGAGCTTCAACACCGTAAGCGTCGATAACTGCGTTGATTTGACGTGCACATACTGCTTCAGTTTCGCCAGCTTCGTTTTGCTCGTCAGATTCACCGATACAGAAAACAGGCTTCAGGCCGTTTTCTTGTAGGAATTTGAATTTCTTAGCGATGAACTCGTCTGATTCGTTGTGGTATTCACGACGCTCAGAGTGACCGATGATGATGTGAGTCGCACCGAAGTCTTTCAGCATTTCTGGAGACATGTCGCCAGTGAAAGCACCGCTGTTGTTTAGGTCAGTGTTTTGAGCACCTAGGATGATTTTGTTACCGCCTTCAGCGATTAGACGCTCAGCTAGATCGATGTAAAGTGCTGGTGGAGCTACTGCTACGTCTACACCTTCAACGCCTTCAAGTTCAGCGTTAAGACCAGTTAGCAGCTCAGTTACCATTGCTTTGCTACCGTTAAGTTTCCAGTTACCCATCACTACAGGACGACGCATAGGAATATCTCCGTATTTAATCAATTAATGTAAAAAATCTTCGTAAGAATATAACAGATAAAACGCGTTAGATCATGATTGTGGTCATGTCTTTATGGGATCTTATCGATTGGTCAGAGTAGATACTGACCTTATATCAGTGATCCGACAGACAGAATAATAGCTAACTTCTCGGTTTTTTCATCGTTAGTTGGTATTAAAGGACAAACGTTTGCGTTAACAATAGGAAGTAATAATGCCGAATCTAGTTCTAGAGTACTCAAATTCAGTGGACGAGCGAGTGAATATCCAAGGTTTACTAGAAGATCTTCATCAAGTTACATTAAACTGTGGCTTGTTTGATATTCCGTCTGTGAAATCACGTTCTCTGCGTTGTCATAACTGGCTAGTCGGTGATGAAGAAGACAGTGTGGACTTTATTCATATTAGCTTTGAGTTACTTTCCGGGCGTACCGAAGAACAGAAACGGGAATTGTCACGCTCGTTAATGCAAATCTTACAAGAACAGGCGAGCCATGTTCGAAGCCTAACGGTTAATATTCGCGATATGGATAAAAGCTGTTTTCAGAAAGTGATTAACTGATTCGCTTAAGAAAGTGATAAACGGGCTATTAGCTGCTAACTTTTTGGTAGCATATTAATTTTTTGGGTATTTTTAGATGTCGATGAAAGATTTACTGCTCTCTTTCAAAGGGAGAATTGGTCGTAAGACTTACTGGATGTGGAACATTTTCTACTATGTTGCGATCACCGGTTTTGCCTCTGGTATTTCGGTACTGTTTCCAGCGTACTCTTATATCCTACTACCAATCTTCTTGTTGCTCCTGGTGATTCCAGACTTAGCGGTAACGGCCAAGCGTTGGCATGACCGTAACAAGTCTAACTACTGGCTACTATTGAATGTTCCGTTGGTACTAGGGCGCTTGGCTTCGCCTGCTGCTGCAACAACGGTGGATTCTGTATCACCAATGCACATGGTGGCAACGGTAGCAGCATTAGTGTGTGGTTTATGGATTTTGATTGAATGTGGTTTGTTGAAAGGCACAGAAGGCCGCAACGATTACGGCGAAGATCCAGTATAAGAGTTTTCAGCCGTTAACATAAAGGGAGCATTAGGCTCCCTTTTTGCTTTCTGGAGGTGTCTGAACTAGTACATTTTGGGTTCAGTGTTAGGTCTAAATGGAACCACATTTTCTGGCTGAGGCTCTTCTAAGGTACAGCGCCCTTGGAGTGCGTCTTGGAACTTGCAAACCTGACATCGCAGCTCTTGCATTAGCACGACATTGACGTGGTGAGGGTTTTTACAACGGCTGACGACTAAATCGAGATGGCTTTGTTGAGCGCGAAGTCTGCCTTGCATACTTTCAGAAGCGGAGCAGATCATCTGCTCACACATCTGGTGTTTGAATTGGTTGAATGCTTTAGGATCGTTTTGAGCAAGTTGAACCAGTTCATCAAAAGGGGGCAGTTTCTGCTCTGGTTGTGGATGTGCCATCATTCCTTCCTTAGCATTAAGCATGTTTCATATGCTTTAAGCTTAAGAAAGATTTTTGTATAAATTTTGTCCGATCTTTTGATTTCTCAATATTGAGACAAGATCAATAGCTTAGCGTTAAGCGGTAGCGACAGGTACCAAGGTGTAGGTACAGCGTCGTTCGCCAGCAATAATATGCTCAGTTCGGCTGACATGGCACTCATCTTTTAGTAGCTCGGTGAACACGTTGAGCTCAGATTGACACAAGCTTGGGCAACGAGTCGCCGCCTTACAAATAGGGCAGTGGTTTTCAATCAAGATGTAGTGATCGTCGTGTTCTTTCAGTTCTGCCATGTAGCCTTCTTCTTCACGAAGTTGGGTGAGCTTTTCCAACTTACTGATTAGATTTTCACAATCAGACAGGGCAGATTGATACTGTTTTAAGGTGTGTTGTTCACGCTCGGCAGCGACTTTAGCTAGGCCTTCTTTTCCGAATAGATTCTCTACCGCATCGATGACTTGAATCGTAAGCTCACCATGACGGTCTGAAAACTGACTATGACCGTGCTGAGTAAGAGACCAATGACGAGTCGGACGACCGACTTTCACTTTGACGTCATGAAACGCGAGAATGCCATCATCTTCCAGGCTTTGCAGATGTTGCCTTGCACCCATTGTCGTCATGCCAAACTCTTCTGACAGCTGTTTGGCCGTTACCGCGCCTTGACGCTTAATGGTCTGTAAGATTTTGTCGCTTGTTTTCATACTATCCCTACCTCATGAACCTTACTATTATGAGGCAAGGTGTTTATAAAGCAAACCATTTACTATTTTGACAGTTACTGACCTATCAATCGCAATGGTGAGAACCTGACAGGGCAATAAAACAAAAGGCTGATACTTGGTATCAGCCTTTGAATATTCTGTTTCACTCGATATGAGGATTACAGGATATGACCAACCACTTCTGGGTCTTTGCGCTCTAGGTAGTGGATTGATTTGATGCGGCGAATCGTACGGCAGCGGCCACGGATAAGCAGGGTTTCGGTTGTCGCGATATTGCCTTGACGAGAAATACCTTCTAGCAGGTCACCCTTAGTGATGCCCGTTGCTGAGAATACCACGTTGTCGCTGCGAGCCATGTCTTCCATCTTCAACACGATACCAGCGGTTACGCCCATTTCAGCACAACGCTCTAGCTCAAGTTCACCGTGTTTACGGTTCTCCTCTGTATCGCCTTTCACTTCGTGACGAGGCAGCAGACGACCGTGCATGTCACCGTCTAGCGCGCGAATTACTGCGGCAGAAACTACACCTTCAGGTGCGCCGCCAATGCAGTACATTACGTCGACTTCGCTGTCTGGCATACAGGTTAGGATAGATGCAGCTACATCACCGTCTGGCACTGCGAATACACGAACGCCCATCGCTTGCATCTCTGCAATCACTTGATCGTGACGTGGTTTAGCTAGTGTGGTTACTACCAGTGTATCGAGTGTTTTACCCAAAGCCTTAGCAATGTTTACTAGGTTTTCTTTTAACGGTAGAGTTAAGTCGATAGCGCCTTTAGCACCAGGGCCAACTACTAATTTTTCCATGTACATATCAGGCGCTTTTAGGAAGCTACCTTTCTCGCCTGCAGCCAATACTGCCAATGCATTTGATTGGCCCATTGCTGTCATGCGCGTCCCTTCAATTGGGTCAACTGCGATGTCGACAGCGTCGCCGCCTACACCTACGTTTTCGCCGATATAAAGCATAGGTGCATCATCGATTTCACCTTCACCAATAACAATCTCACCGCTGATTTCGGTTTTGTTGAGTAGGCTACGCATGACTTCTACAGCAGCGCCATCTGCAGCGTTTTTGTCGCCACGGCCAAGCCACTTGTAACCAGCCAGTGCTGCACCTTCTGTGACACGAGAGAATGACATTGCTAAATCGCGTTTCATGCGGACTCCAAAATTTTCAAAGGGGGAATAGAAATTTCGCGGCGGATTTTACCATATCCAAAAGGAAACGTTTGCCTTTTTGCTTTTTGCAGATTGCTTTTGATCAATGAGCAGTGAAAAACCGCTAATATTCATCAAAATAATTGGTTTACGAGTGTGGCTGTAAGAATTAACGTCAATATTCGGTAAAAAGCGCTGTTTTTTTCATCGAATGGCGCAAAATATCGAATATATTGAGTGTTTATCCTTGCTCTGCTGAGTAGAATGGGGAAATAAGTGGAGTGAACCTTCACCATCAAATGGATAACTTAAAGGTAGGCCAGAATGTCTTTTGAAGTACTAGAGCAACTAGAAGCAAAAATTCAAACAGCAGTAGATACGATTGCACTTCTTCAAATGGAAGTGGAAGAGCTTAAAGAAGAGAAACAAGCACTAGCAACAGAAGCTGGTGAACTGAAAGCAAGCCGTCAAGAGCTAGAGCAAAAAACTCAGCAGATGCAAGAAGAGCACTCTGCATGGCAAGATCGCATCCGTAACCTTCTTGGTAAAATGGATGAAGTAGAGTAATTCACTCTTCAGATTTAAAAAAACGCCCGCTACTCAGTAGCGGGCGTTTCTGTTTGTGTTCTTGGTTATTGTGAGTGACTTATGAGGAGCAAGGGTTACTCGACTTCTTCTTCATCAGCATCGAGGTCAAGTTCAACGTCTAAAGGTTCGGCTGAAAGAATAATGCCCGTATTGTCGGCGTAGAGGTAATCTTCCGGTAAGAAGGTTACGCTGCCAAAGTTAACGGGTACATCTAGCTCACCGACACCATCTTGGCTTGCTCCTACAGGAATAGAAGCCAGCGCTTGAATACCTAGGTTCATGTCTTCCAGCTCATCGACTTCGCGAACGCAGCCATACACCACAATACCTTCCCACTCATTGTCTTCGGCAAGTAGGGCCATTTCGGCATCAATCAGTGCTTTACGCAGTGAGCCGCCACCATCGATTAACAACACACGCCCTAGACCGTCTTGCTCTAGTACCGAGCGAATCAAAGCGTTGTCTTCAAAGCACTTTAATGTCGTGATCTGTCCTGCGAAAGAGGCACGTCCACCAAAGTTGCTGAACATTGGCTCCACGACATCAACTTGATCTAAATATATGTCGCACAGTGCTGAAGTGTTGTATTCCATTAGTATACCTTTTGAACAATGAGCTTACTTTGAGTATATCGGTGCTTGATCCCTTTGCAATGATTAGTCTCAATTAACTCAATAGAGTTTGAGCTACGACAACCCCTGCAAACAATAGGTTAGTAACCAGCGAGCATTTCACAATCACAGGCATCATAGGTGCTATTTGAGCGGGTTTTTCGGTTTCCCAAACGGCCTTACCGTGCTTGTAGACAATCACAATACTCAACAAAAATGGCAGGCTGATCCAGACCGGTTTCTCTTGAATCAGTAGGTAGATAGCAAAAGAGACCAGTGCTAACCCAAGTAGCGTAAAGTGGTAATGCTTGGCTTTACGTTGTCCTAGGCGAACCGCCATTGTGCGTTTGCCACATTCACTGTCGTTTTCAATATCACGCATGTTGTTGATATTAAGTACTGCAACCGCCATCAATCCACAGCCTAACGCAGGAAGGAAGAGGCTTGGTTCCACATGGCCAGTGTGTAGGAAGTAAGTACCTGAAACGCCTAATAAGCCAAAGAAGATAAATACCGATAAGTCGCCAAGGCCGATATAGCCATAAGGCTTATTACCCACGGTGTAAGCGATAGCGGCAACAATGGCCAATACACCTAACGCAATGAAAGAAAGAATGCTTTCAATCGAGGTTAAGGCATGAAAAATCAGAATCAGACCAGCAATCACAGTAAACACGATGTTGAGGATGATCGCCTGCTTCATGGTTTTGGCGGTTACCGCACCCGACTGCATGGCACGCATTGGGCCTAAGCGGTTTTCATTGTCTGTGCCTTTTACTGCGTCACCGTAGTCATTCGCCAAGTTCGACAAAATCTGTAATAGGGTGGCGGTTAAAAAGGCCAACAGAGCGATCGATAAAGAGAACTGATCGTTGGCGAACGCTAAACTACTTCCTGTAAGAATAGAGACGAGTGCGAGAGGCAGAGTTTTTGGTCGTGCGGCATCAAGCCAAATCATTAGAGATTGTTTCATCGTAAGTCTATTTCGTTGTAAGGACGCCTTGATTAGCAGGGCGCCTATATTGTAAGTATTGGTTTCATGCGGTGATTTGAGTATACGCCCATTTTTCAGGTAATAAAAAGCCCACTCGAAAGTGGGCCTTGAATTCGCTTATTAGCTGCTATTTCTTTGAGATAGAGCAATAAGTTGGAGTTTCGTGTGCTACAGGATGAAGCGGCTTAGGTCTTCGTCTTCAACGAATTCACCAAGCTTCGAGTTCACGTAGGCTTCATCGATCACTAGCGTGCTACCAGCTTTGTCTGTTGCATCGAATGAAATCTCATCCATCAAACGCTCCATCACAGTGTGTAGACGACGTGCACCGATGTTCTCAGTGGTTTCGTTTACGCGCCATGCTGCATCCGCGATCTGGTTGATGCCGTCTTCAGTAAACTCAATGTTCACATCTTCCGTCTTCATTAGGGCAATGTATTGCTCTGTCAGAGATGCTTTTGGCTCAGTTAGAATGCGTTTGAAGTCATTCGCTGAAAGCGCTTCAAGTTCTACACGAATAGGTAGACGACCTTGTAGCTCAGGGATTAGGTCTGATGGCTTAGCCACTTGGAATGCACCCGATGTGATGAATAGGATGTGGTCCGTTTTCACCATACCGTGCTTAGTTGATACTGTGCTGCCCTCGATAAGAGGCAGTAGGTCACGTTGAACGCCTTCACGAGATACGTCTGGACCTGAGCTGTCGCCACGCTTACAGATTTTATCGATCTCATCGATGAATACGATACCGTTGTTTTCAGCGTTGAAGATCGCGTTTTCTTTCAGCTCTTCCTGGTTCACAAGCTTAGCGGCTTCTTCTTCCGTTAGGGCTTTGAATGCGTCTTTGATTTTCATCTTACGCTTTTTCTTGGTGTCGCCAGCTAGGTTTTGGAACATACCTTGTAGCTGGTTAGTCATCTCTTCCATGCCTGGAGGTGACATGATTTCAACGCCCATTTGTGGTGCTGCTACATCGACTTCGATCTCTTTGTCGTCTAGCTTACCTTCGCGCAATTTTTTGCGGAAAATTTGGCGAGTGTTTGAAGAGGTTGTGTCTTCGCTTGATTGCTCATTCTGACCCCAAGCATCACGAGCTGGTGGTAGTAGGGCATCAAGAATGCGCTCTTCCGCTTGCTCTTCAGCGCGGAATTGCACTTTCTTCATCGCTTGCTGGTGCGTCATTTTGATCGCAACGTCCGTTAGGTCGCGGATGATGGTCTCAACTTCTTTACCTACGTAGCCAACTTCGGTGAACTTAGTCGCTTCTACTTTGATGAACGGTGCATTTGCTAGCTTCGCTAGGCGGCGAGCAATCTCTGTTTTACCAACACCCGTAGGGCCGATCATTAGAATGTTTTTTGGTGATACTTCAACACGCAGGCTCTCTTCAAGCTGCATACGACGCCAGCGGTTACGCAGTGCGATAGCAACTGAACGCTTAGCGTTGTCTTGACCGATAATGTGGCGATTGAGTTCGTGAACAATTTCGCGAGGAGTCATCTCAGACATGGTTTTTCCTTAATTCTTTAATCACTGTTGATACAAGTTTGGGTAGAAGCGTTTGTTATTCTGGCTTTGGCAGTTCAACAGTGCTTTCTAGCTCTTCAACAGTGTGGTGATGGTTGGTGAACACACAGATATCGCCTGCAATATTCAGCGACTTTTCTGCGATTTCACGTGCATCTAAATCAGTATTTTCTAATAGTGCCGTAGCCGCTGCTTGAGCGAAGTTACCGCCTGAACCGATAGCGATTAGGTCGTTCTCTGGTTGAACAACATCACCGTTACCTGTGATGATCAGTGAAGCGGTTTCGTCAGCTACCGCGAGTAGTGCTTCTAATTTACGTAGAGCACGGTCACTACGCCAATCCTTCGCTAGCTCAACGGCAGCTTTGGTCAGATGGCCTTGGTGCATTTGCAGCTTGCTTTCAAATTTTTCGAATAGCGTGAAAGCATCAGCGGTACCGCCAGCAAAACCAGCCAGTACTTTATCATTGTATAGGCGACGCACTTTACGGGCATTGCCCTTCATTACCGTGTTGCCTAGAGATACTTGTCCATCACCCGCGATGACGACTTTATTATTACGACGTACAGATACTATGGTAGTCACGAGTAGGGCCTCTTAATGTTCTTATCTTTGGGTATAAAAAGTATATGAGGATGGTGCTCGGATAATTCAAGGAACCGTGAGTGATGTCGTGCAACTTATCGGTGTAAGTTTGAAAGAAGATAGAAAAAGCGATGAATAAAAAGAAAGCCTCCACAATGGGAGGCTTTCGTTATTTGTCTTTTTTGCGACTGCTTTACTGGATCTATTCGGTGTCTTTCCAGATGGCGCAAGGCTCGATTTTAGCACGCTGCAGCTTGTGGCGGTCTCGCTCTGCATCACGCTTAAGCTTGTATGGCCCTAGTACCACGCGGTACCAGCTGCTGCCATCTTTCTTACGGATTTCACTCGAGATACCTTGGAAGGCGATATCCAACTTACGTGCTTCTGCCTGTGCTGACGTTTTGTAAGCGCCACATTGCATGATGTAAGGGATCTTAGAGATCTCTTGCTCTTTGGCTTTTACTTCGATTTCGCGACTTGGCAGCGTTTCAACGTAGTCCCATTTCTCTTCTGGAGGTGGTGGAATCACTTTGGCTGGTTTTGGCTTCGGTGTTGGTTTACTCACTACTGGAGCCGGTGCTGGTGGCTCTGGGTCATTACTCAATAGGTAAAGTCCGTAACCAAACCCGCCAACAAGGAGGATCGCCAAAAGACCACTACGCCATGGTTTACGGCGAGGGGCTTGTTTTTTGGTCGGTTTTTTCGTGCCACGACCACGCTTCACATAATCTCTATTAGCCACAAGACAATTCAGTAGTTGGTAATTCTGCTCTCATGGTAATCCAGATTGCGCGAGGATAATAGTGTAGAAATGGAAGCGGCACATCAAAATGTGCCGCAGATTTATATGGGTATTTCGAAGATTTACATTCGAGGTGGTGCAGTACTGCCTCGAACCACTAGGCTGGCTTCTAGCAGACGCGAACCTGCTTGCACATCGTTGCCTTTTAGTAGGTCTAGCATCATCAACATTGCTTGGCGTCCAATCTCATAACGAGGTTGAGAAATGGTGGTTAGCGGTGGATCGCAGTACTGAGCGAATTGAATATCATCAAAGCCAACAACAGATAAATCTTGAGGCACTCGTAAACCGAGTTTCTTGGCTTCTTGAATCGCACCAATTGCCATCGCATCGTTGTGACAGAAAATAGCGGTCGGCTGCTCTGGTAGCGCTAACAGTTGACGAACCGCTTGAGCACCCGCTTTGAAGGTAAAATCACCGATGGTGCTGTAGGCTGGGTTCATTGACACGCCAGCACGACGCAGCGCTTGTTGGTAACCTTGCTGACGGAACTTACATAGGGTTGCTGACATTGGGCCAGAGATTTGAGCGATACGCTTATGACCCAATTGAGCAAGGTAGTTCACGGCTTCGAATGCAGAAGTCAGGTTATCGATGTGTACCGTAGGCAGTTCTAGCTCTGGTGCGAACTCACACGCCATTACCATAGGAGGTAGGTTCTTTTGCTCAGACTTGCTGACATCGAACGGGTGGTCGGTGCCTAGTAGTAGCATGCCATCTGCTTGTTTGGTGAAGACGAGATTAACAAACGAAGACTCGCGTTTTTTCTGTTGGCCGCTGTCACCCAGCAGAACGAGGTAATCATTTTCGACAGCAGCATCTTCGATACCACGAATGATTTCTGCGAAATACGGGTCACAGATATCAGGAACGATAGTAATGATGGTTTTTGATTCGTTGCGACGTAAATTTCTAGCTAATGTATTGGGTGAGTATCCAGCTTCAAGTACGGCTGTTTCCACTCGTTTGCGAGTCGAAACTGAGACTTTCTCAGGATTCATCAAAGCTCGTGATACGGTAGCCGTTGAGACGCCTGCTAGCTGGGCAACATCCTTCATTGTCGCCATAAATTAAACCCTCTTTTAAGTTCCTTTGCTGCCTAAGTATCTAAGGCGTGAATAATAAATGTAATCGAATAGATATTATGAAAGTGTTGCTAACACTTTTTTTATTGCAATATTTTATTCGTTTCATCTGCGTAAAGTTACGGCTAGATTAACAAAAATCACATGACTCGTGTGAACTTGCTCACGAGAAATATGAAATATTTGTGAACAAACTTATCATTAGTTTTAACCCGAAGGGGTTTAGCTCAAGTCTTGCGGCTCTATATCGAGCGACCAACGAACTTTTTTCGCGGCGGGTAACATATTAATTGCCGGCTTCGCACTCATTAATAGCTTCTGCATAAGTGAGCGAGTTTGGGTTTGCAAAATCAACTGCCAGCGAGATTTACCCGCTCGCTTCGCCAGTGGCGCAGGGGTTGGGCCTAACACCATGCAATATTGGTCAAACAGTGGGTGTGATTCCAGTGTATGACGAACCTGACGTAGGAACTCTTCCACCAAGCGTGTGTCGTTCGCCTCTGCTCTAAATAGCGTCATAAAGGTGTAAGGTGGCAACATCGCTTGTTTACGCTCTGCTAAGGCCGTTTGAGCAAAGTGGTTATAGTCTTTGTGCAGCAATGCTTGCAGTAATCCGTGCTCTGGGTGGTGCGTTTGTAAGATCACCTCACCAGGCTTACTCGCACGACCTGCGCGACCTGCCACTTGAATGAACAACTGAGCAAGACGCTCAGAGGCTCGGAAGTCACTGCTGTATAAAGAGCCATCGACATCTAATAACGCCACGAGTGTCACGTCAGGGAAGTGGTGGCCTTTAGCTAACATCTGGGTGCCGATAAGGATCTGGTATTCACCTTTGCGAATCGATTCGAGTGCGCTCTCTAGGCTGCCTTTACGGCGAGTGCTGTCACGGTCAATACGAATGGTTTTGTATTCTGGGAATAGCTGACCAAGTTGCGCTTCCAACTGTTCGGTACCCACTCCGACCGTGACCAAGTTTGCTGAACCACAGCCTTGGCAGTTATGCACAATATGTTGCTGCGAGCCACAATGGTGGCAGCGCATTTCGTTGCTGTATTGGTGATAGGTGTAGTAGGCATCACAGCGCTTACACTCGGCTGTCCAACCACAATCGTGACACATCAATGCCGGAGAAAACCCTCGGCGGTTGAGGAACAGCATCACTTGGTTGCCAGATTTCAGGTGTCGTTGCATCTCGGCGATCAATGATGCAGACAAGCCACTTTCTAGGTATTCACCTTTCACATCCAACACTTTATTGGTGGTGGGTAGTGCGACACCGGCACGTGAGGTCAGAGTCAGGTGGCTGTACTTACCGATTTGCGCGTTGTGCAGTGTTTCGAAAGCTGGGGTTGCAGAGCCTAATACCACTGGAATCTGCGCTTTGTGCGCACGCATGATCGCCACATCACGAGCATGGTAGCGTAGGCTATCTTGCTGCTTATATGAGGCGTCGTGTTCTTCATCGACAATAATAATGCCCAAATCGGCAAACGGCGTGAACAGAGCTGAGCGAGTACCTATCACAATGCCGGCAATTTTATCGCGAGCCGATAACCACGCATTTAGGCGCTCTGAATCGTTTAGACCTGAGTGGACAACCTCAACAGGCACATTAAAGCGTCGCTTAAAGCGGTTAATGGTTTGTGGTGTTAGGCCAATCTCTGGTACCAGCACTAACGCTTGTTTACCCTGGTCGAGAATCGGCTTAATCATATTTAGGTAGACTTCCGTCTTGCCTGAACCCGTGACACCTTCTAACAGGAAGCAACCAAAGCTGTTTTGACTATTTACCGTTGCAATTGCGATGGCTTGCTCTTCGTTGAGCTTAGGTTTGTCCTGGTCGTTTTCGAGGTCGGCTGGCCATGGCTGTCGTTTCGGCTTCTTCTCAACCGATTCAATCCAACCTTTTTCTCCCAGTGTTTTGAGAACAGCGCTGCCTACCTCTTGGTCGATGAACTCTTGATGAGGAACGGCACCGTGCTCCAACATGTGCATGACTTTAGCTTGCTTGACCGCGCGACCAAAGCCTTGCATTAACTGATCTCTGCCTGACGGCGTTAGCTGCCACTCAACCAAAGTTGCGAAGTCTGCCGCTTTGCCTTTGCGTAAAGCTCTGGGTAGGGCATTGGCAAAGGTTTCGCCAAGTGGGTATTGATAGAACTGACTGCACCACGTTAATAGTGAGTAGACAGAGTCCGGCCAAACCGGCTGGTTATCTAGCAACGCTTTAATCGGTTTGAGTTTGTCTAGTTCGAATTCTGATTCGTTAACCAGAGCCGTGACAATCCCAGTTAAGGTTTGTCGTCCAAAAGGCACAGAGACTCGACCACCAATAATCGGAAATAGGTGGCTTGGAATCTTGTAATCGAACTGCTTGTCGAGTGGGACAGGCAGCGCCACACGGGCAATCATTGGACGCATAAAGGGACGGCTTTATCTGAGTTGACGAGAGCGAACAGTCTAAAGGATAAGGCGGTTAAATTCGAGAAACAGTTTGGCTGACAAGGGGAAGTGAGTGCCTGAAAGTCGCTGCCGCCAAAGAATTTCAATAGATGAAGAAAATAATATCAATATTGGCGAAAAATGTATCAAATCAGTTGATCCTACTTCACAGATTCATTACTATACTGCACCTTAAAGGTATGGCTTCGTCGCGCTTTAGTGATGAGCGGTGTCTTTATTTCTTTTTTAAACTACGTGTGGTGTGCGGCTTAGAATCGTATAGCGACACGGCCTACTTGAGGTTATCCCATGAAAGCTGGAATCCACCCAGAATACAAAGCAGTTACTGCTACTTGTTCTTGCGGCAACACTTTTGAGTTCAACTCAACGCTAGCAAAAGAATCAATCCACCTAGACGTATGTGACAAATGTCACCCGTTCTACACTGGTAAGCAACGTATCGTAGATACAGGCGGCCGTGTTGATCGCTTCAACAAGCGTTTCGGTGCTCTTTCTAGCAAGAAGTAATTCTCGCTATTTAGACATAAAAAGGACACTTCGGTGTCCTTTTTTGTTGCCTGAAATTTGAGAAAATACAGACTTTCCCCTCAAGCTTTCATTCTCTCCTACACCAAGCAGCTTGCCTCTATATTGAAGGGTAATTCTTCGCTTATTACTCATCACTGCAAATCCGCTCGAAAGTTCAACAAGCGATAGTAATTTCAACTGCTCACTGGTCTTATTAGTAGTGAAATCTCGTTTTTTAATGAGACAGAGGCCTTTACCACCTAGGAACTTTGAAGTACATCCATTAACATGAACAAGATCCCCCTAATAATAATATCCTAGGAACCTACACCTATGTCTGAAGACAGCCGCCAAGATCAATCCTCTCAAGAATTATCACCTCAAGAACAATTCCGTCAGCAAGCTCTTGATTATCATGAGTTCCCAATTCCAGGCAAAATTGCCATTGAGCTGACGAAGCCTGCAAACTCTGCAGAAGACCTAGCACTTGCATACAGCCCAGGCGTGGCTGAGCCTGTTCGTGAGATCGCACAGAACGTTGATAACGTTTATAAGTACACAGGTAAAGGCAACATGGTTGCAGTTATCTCTAACGGTACTGCGATTCTTGGCCTAGGTAACCTTGGTCCAATTGCTTCTAAACCAGTAATGGAAGGTAAAGCGCTACTGTTTAAGCGTTTCGCTGGTTTAGATTCTATCGATATTGAAGTAAAACACCGCACAATCGATGAGTTTGTCGATACAGTTGCGAACATCGCAGATACATTCGGCGGTATCAACCTAGAAGACATCAAAGCACCAGACTGTTTTGAGATTGAACGTCGCCTGATTGAGCGTTGTGATGTACCAGTATTCCACGATGACCAACACGGTACTGCGATCGTAACAGCAGCAGGTATGCTGAACGCGATCGAGCTTCAAGGTAAGAAGCTAGAAGAGTGTAAGATCGTTTGTTTAGGTGCTGGCGCAGCGGCGGTTGCGTGTATGGAGCTACTGATTAAGTGTGGCGCTCAGCGTGAGAAGATCTACATGCTTGACCGTAAGGGTGTGATCCACACTCGTCGTGATGATCTGAACGAATACAAAGAACTATTCGCAAACAACACAGATAAGCGTATGCTTGAAGATGTTATCGAAGGTGCTGACCTATTCTTGGGCGTATCAGGCCCTAACCTACTACCGGCAGAAGCACTAACATTAATGGCTGATAAGCCAGTTGTGTTTGCATGTTCAAACCCAGATCCAGAGATCAAGCCTGAGCTTGCTCACGAAGTTCGTTCTGACCTTATTATGGGTACAGGCCGCAGTGATTACCCTAACCAAGTAAACAACGTACTTTGTTTCCCATTCATTTTCCGTGGTGCACTTGATGTGCGTGCAAGCGAAATCAATGACGAAATGAAGCTTGCAGCGGTTAAAGCCATTCGTGAACTGGCGAAAGAAGAAGTGCCAGCGGAAGTATTAAAAGCAGCGGGTGAGACGTCACTTGAGTTCGGTAAGGGTTACATCATTCCTAAGCCAATGGACCCACGTTTACTTCCTCGCGTAGCGAAAGCAGTAGCAGAAGCGGCCGTTGAATCTGGCGTTGCGCGTATCGAGATGCCTGCTAACTACATGGCATAGAAGCATATGGCATAGCGACTGGATGGAGTAGTCGCTTGTTATAGCGGTTGCTCCATAGAGCACAAATAATAAAAAACCGACTCATCTGGAGTCGGTTTTTTTATGTCTCTTATTCACAGAACACTGATAAGACGAATCAGTAATGTGAACATTCAGCTAAAGCGAATCAATATTGAAGGCAGTGACTGAGTTATTGTTATTCTTCGTCAAACGCTTCGAACTCGATGCCCATTTCTGTCATCAGTTTTTTCACTTCAGCAGGGATATCATCTGGGCGGTCTTTACGAAGGTCTTCATCTGTTGGCAGTGGTTGGCCTGTGTACGCATGTAGAAAAGCTTCACACAGTAGCTCACTGTTTGTTGCATGGCGCAGGTTGTTGATCTGGCGGCGAGTACGCTCGTCAGTAAGCACCTTTAGCACTTTTAAAGGGATAGAAACTGTAATCTTCTTTACTTGTTCGCTTTTCTTTCCATGCTCAGCATATGGGCTTATGTATTCACCATTCCAGTCGGCCATTGCGTACCTTCATCACTTTAGTTGTTAGATTAAATTAATAGTGGTGATTTTAGCGGGATTTACCGCCATAAGCAAAGACATATAGACGTCTAGAAGTGTTGACGTCTCACGTTTATGAAAGTAAAGTGGATAACATATATCTAACACAGCCGCAAAATGCCGACAAGCAGCTGTGACTCTCAGACGCAAACTTGTAAGGAAGCACCTATGAGCAGCCGGAAGCCAGCAACAATCGCAGTACGTACTGGTATCGAGTCAGACACGCAACACCATGCCGTTGTCCCACCTATTTATCTTTCGACTAACTATGGGTTTCCCGCTTTTGGTGAAGTGCCAAAGTACGATTACACCCGTTCAGGTAACCCAAACCGCGGTTTATTAGAAACGGCACTGTTTGAGCTTGAATCGGGCAAAGGTGCAGTGGTTACTAACTGCGGTACTTCTGCACTTAACTTATGGGTTTCTGCTTTCTTAGGCAGTGATGATCTGATTGTCGCACCACACGACTGCTATGGTGGTACTTACCGTTTGTTTAACACTCGCTCACTAAAAGGTGACTTCAAAGTTCTGTTTGTTGATCAATCGGATCAAGCGGCACTGGATGCGGCGATCGCGCTTAAGCCAAAGTTGATCTTAATTGAAACACCATCGAATCCTTTAGTTCGTGTAGTTGATATTGCAGAAACTTGCCGTAAAGCGAAAGAGGTTGGTGCTCTGGTTGCTGTCGACAATACATTTTTGACACCAGTGTTCCAAAAGCCTTTAGAGCTGGGTGCGGATTTTGTTATCCACTCAACGACTAAATACATCAACGGACATTCAGATGTGATTGGTGGTGTGGTGATCACTAAAACAGAAGAGCACGCTGAAGAGCTAGCATGGTGGGGTAACTGTATTGGTGCGACCGGCACACCATTTGATAGCTACATGACGCTACGTGGCATTCGTACGTTAGGTGCTCGTATGCGAGTTCACGAAGAGAGTTCACGTGAAATTCTGGCGTCTCTGCAGCAGCAAGATCTCGTTGGTACAATTTACCACCCAAGCCTTCCTGAACACCCAGGTCATGATATCGCGAAGAAGCAGCAGTCTGGCTTTGGTTCAATGCTGAGTTTTGAGTTTGCGGGCTCATTCGAGGCGCTTAAGTTCTTTGTCGATAAGTTAGAGCTGTTCTCTTTGGCGGAGTCGCTGGGCGGTGTTGAAAGCTTGATTTGTCACCCTGCGTCGATGACGCACCGTGCGATGGGTGAAGAAGCACTGGCAGAAGCGGGCGTTTCTCAACAGTTGCTGCGTCTTTCTGTTGGCCTTGAAGATGCTGAAGATTTGATTGATGACCTCAAGCAAGCGTTTGAAAAAACACAAGGCTTTATCGCTGAAGGGGAGGGGTAACAATGGCAGCCTTTCGCCAGCTACATAAATTTGGTGGTAGCAGTTTAGCAGACCCTGAGTGTTACTTACGCGTGGTCAACATTCTTAGAGAGTATTCATCAGCAACAGACTTAGTGGTTGTTTCGGCAGCAGGCAAAACCACTAACCGTTTGATTGAGTTTGTAGAAGCGCTTGATAAAGATGGGCGTATTGCTCATGAGTGCCTACAAACCCTTCGTCAGTTCCAGCTTGAACTGATTGAAGCACTGCTTGAAGGTGAGCCTGCAGAGCAACTTACGGCGACTATCCAACAAGAATTTACCGCTTTGGGCGAGCTAACGGCTCCTCTAAGCGAAGCACAAAAAGCGCAAGTCCTAGGTCACGGTGAAGTTTGGTCTTCACGTCTGTTAGCTGCTTTGTTGTGCCAACATGATTTACAAGCTGTCGCACAAGATGCTCGTGCTTTCTTACGTGCAGAAGTGGGCGCTCAGCCTGAAGTGGAGCGTGCTCGTTCTTATCCTCTGATTAAAGAAGCGTTAGCGCAACATGCCCATTGTCGTGTGGTGATTACCGGCTTTATGGCGCAAAATACTGAAGGTGAAACCGTATTACTTGGTCGCAATGGTTCAGACTATTCAGCAACCGTGATTGGCGCTTTAGCTGAAGTGGATCGCGTAACGATTTGGAGTGATGTAGCAGGCGTATACAGTGCTGACCCTCGCTTGGTGTCGGATGCGTGTTTACTGCCTCTACTTCGTCTTGATGAAGCGAGTGAACTCGCTCGTCTTGCCGCACCTGTGCTTCATAGCCGCACACTACAGCCAGTCGCGCAAAGTGCGATGGATCTGAGCTTGCGTTGCAGCTATCAGCCAGAGGCGGGCTCTACACAGATAGAGCGTGTATTGGCATCGGGTCGTGGTGCAAAAATCATTACCTCTCTGGATGAAGTGCTGATTGTGCAACTGACGTTTGGTCACGGGCACGATTTCGACCGTCTAGAAAGTGAGGTGCTTGAAGGGCTTAAGCGTGCTCAACTAGAGCCGCTGGCTTATGAGCTAGAACCGGATCAACACTGCTTGCGTCTCGCGTATACAGAAGAGATCGCTGGTGGCGCTCTAGAGTACCTACAAGATCACGCGATTGAAGCTGAGATTAAGCTGAAAGAGGGCTTCTCTCTTATTGCTGCTGTAGGTGCGGGCGTAACGAAGAACCCTAACCACTGCTACGGTTTTTATCAGCAGCTAAAGAGTTCATCGGTTGAGTTTATCTCTGAAGCGAACTCTGGTCTGAGTTTAGTGGCAGTGATTCGTAAGAGTGAAACATCGAGCCTAGTGAAGGGCATTCACTCTCAACTATTCCAAGCGCAGAAGCGTGTTGCGATTGCCTTGTGTGGTAAGGGTAACATTGGTTCAAGCTGGTTAAGTCTGTTTGCTGAGCAAAAGGCTGAGCTCGAAAAGCGTCGCGGAATGAACTTTGAATTGGTTGCTGTGGTTGATAGCCAAACCTATTGGTTCGACGACCAAGGTATCGATGCAACCTCTGTCGGTGAGCGCTTTGATGACGAAGCGATTGCTAACAATGGAAACGACTGGCTGGAGCGTTTAGGCTCTATTCAGGGCTACGACGAAGCTGTGGTTTTGGATGTTACTGCCAGCCAAGCTCTTGCAGAAAAGTATCTACAGATTGCTCAGCAAGGCATTCACTTGATCTCGGCGAACAAGGTGGCAGGCTCCGCATCAAGCGAGTATTACCATCAGGTTCAAGATGCGTTTGCTAAGATCAGCCGTCACTGGTTGTACAACGCGACCGTTGGTGCGGGCTTACCAATTAACCACACGGTACGTGACCTACGTGAAAGTGGCGACGATATTATTGCGCTGTCGGGTATCTTCTCAGGCACTTTGTCTTGGTTGTTCCAGCAGTTTGATGGCACGGTGCCGTTCAGCGAGCTGGTGGATTTAGCATGGCAACAAGGCCTGACAGAACCAGACCCTCGTGCTGACCTCGATGGTTCAGATGTGATGCGTAAGTTGGTGATTCTGGCTCGTGAGTCGGGCTTAGATATCGAACCTGAAAACGTAAAAGTGGAATCACTGGTCCCTGAAGAGCTGCAAGACCTATCGGTGGATGACTTCTTTGACAAAGCTTCTGTGCTGAGTGAGGAGTTGGCTGAGCGTTTGGAGAAAGCGCATTCTCAGCAAAAGGTACTACGTTACGTCGCGCGTTTAGAGAAGAACGGCAAAGCAACCGTAGGTGTTGAAGCGTTATCGAAAGAGCACGCTCTGGCGAACTTGCTGCCTTGCGACAATATCTTTGCGATTGAGAGTAAATGGTACAAAGATAACCCATTGGTTATTCGTGGCCCAGGTGCTGGACGTGAAGTGACGGCTGGTGCAATTCAGTCTGATTTGAACCGAATGTCGAGCCTGTTCTAATACTCAAATCATTTGCTATGGCACTTAAATAGCATACTCTTCACTAAGATAAATAAGGCTGAAAGCACGATGTGTTTCTCAGCCTTTTTTCTTCCTTATTTCTGCTTTGCGACCCATCTAACGACTTGAGTTTTACTCACGATCTACTTGAAAAAAATTCATAATGGATCTGTTGACATTAAATCGTATTCAATACATCCTGTGGACATATAGACGTCTAAACGTCGTTTGAGGATTTGAGATTTTAGTGGTTGCTTTTGCCACAGGGAGAGTAAGATGGGATACACACACGCTAGTCATATCGACGCTTTAAATCAGAATATCGCTGAGCTTTCTGACAACATCAATGTGTCATTTGAGTTTTTTCCACCAAGCAGTGAAAAGATGGAAGAGACCCTGTGGAATTCTGTTCACCGTCTTAAAACGCTTCAACCAAAATTTGTATCAGTGACCTACGGTGCAAACTCGGGTGAGCGTGACCGTACCCACTCAATCATTAAAGAAATCAAGAACCAAACAGGTCTAGTTGCTGCGCCGCACCTAACGTGTATTGATGCGAGTCGCGAAGAGCTGATTCAAATTGCTGACGATTACTGGGCAAATGGCATTGAGAGTATCGTTGCGCTGCGTGGTGATATTCCACCAGGTGGCGGAGCGCCTGAGATGTACGCATCTGACCTCGTTGAGCTACTCAAGTCTCGTCACGACTTTGATATTTCAGTGGCGGCATTCCCAGAGGTTCACCCTGAAGCGAAAAGCGCTCAATCAGATCTTATCAACCTAAAACGTAAAGTGGATGCCGGTGCAAACCGTGCCATCACTCAGTTCTTCTTTGATGTAGAGAGCTACCTACGTTTTCGTGACCGCTGTGTAGCGGCTGGCGTTGATGTTGAGATTGTACCGGGTATCTTACCAGTTTCTAACTTTAAGCAAGCGTCTCGCTTTGCTGCGATGAATAACGTAAAAGTACCAGGCTGGATGGCGAAGCAATTTGAAGGCTTGGACGATGATCCAACGACTCGTCAGCTTGTTGGTGCTAGCCAAGCGATTGATATGGTTCGTACACTGAGCCGTGAAGGTGTGAAAGACTTCCACTTCTACACGCTAAACCGTGCAGAAATGACTTACGCACTTTGCCACACGTTAGGTGTTCGTCCGCAAGTCGCTGCGCTTTAAGTAAAGCTTAAGCTCCTGTAAAGCATCGCTGTTTAATTCAAATCCTACAGATACAAAAAAGGCTTGGACTCTAAGAGTTCAAGCCTTTTATTTTTCTATCAGCTTCTAGCTTCTAGCTTCTAGCTTCTGCTTAAGCGATAGCACCAAGTTCAAGCAATACTTCTTCAGCCCATACAATCCATGCTTCACGGATAAGTAGGTTACGACGAAGCGTTAGACGCTCAAGACGAGCTTGCTTGTCTAGCGTTGCTGGTGTTGCGTAGTAAGCCGCTTCGATTTCACGGTAATGAGAAACCAATTTGCGAGATTCTTCTACAAGTTCAGAAAGTTGTACACGGTACGCGTCAGAAGGTTGTACAGCACAAGCCATTAGCTTAGCTGAGAATTCGTCACGAACCGTTGGGTGTGCAGTCGGCTGTTCAAACCATTCACCCAGAGCACTACGGCCAGCATCGGTGATAGAGTAAACTTTACGATCAGGTTTGCCTTCTTGAGGTTCAAGCACGCAAGTTACCTGTTCGTTCTGAGCCATTTTATTTAGCTCACGGTAAACTTGTTGATGGCTAGCTTTCCAGAAGTAACCGATGCTTGCAGAGAATTCTTTTGTGATATCGTAACCAGTAGCGTCGCGTGTACTTAGAACGGTTAAAATTACGTGTGGTAATGACATGTCTGAAATCCAAATGGTAAACAGTAAACAAATACTTAAACATCAAGTGTGCTTCTAGTGGCACGTTATATTGGTTATGTTTAAGTTGTACCAACTCATGGGTTGGTTATGTCACCTTACAAAGCCGTTTATCACCTAGGTCGACCAGTTTATTGGTCAAAGTACTGCAGATTATGATTATTGAGTGTTTCCGCAGTGGAGCAGTAGTATATCTAAATAATAAGCATAAAGTAGAATACATGGATAAAATAACCCAAAAAACTGATAAAAAACTCATCATGGTCATTTTGTTGAAATAAAAAGGTCGCACGAGGCGACCTTTTGTCTATCTTATAGTAGAAATCACTAATTAACCGGTATTTCGCATGCCTGCAGCAATGCCTGCAATAGTCACCATTAGCGCCTCTTCTAACTCAGCTGGTGGTGTTTCGCACTTACGAGTACGGTACAGCAGCTCAGCTTGAAGCATGTTCAATGGCTCTACGTAGATGTTACGTAGGCGAATCGACTCAAGCCCCCAAGGGTCGCTCTGCATTAGGTTCTCGTTGTTCTCTACATTTAGTACGGCTTTGATATCTTTTTGTAGCTGTTCACGCAGCAATTCACCTAACGGTAATAGCTCTTCGTCAACAAGACGTTGGTCGTAGTACTTAGCGATTTCCATGTTGCACTTCGAGTACACCATTTCCAACATACCCAAACGAGTTGAGAAGAATGGCCATTCACGACACATCTCTTCAAGTAGCGCTTGATGCCCTTGGTCAACTGAGTATTGAATCGCTTCACCAGCACCTAACCATGCAGGAAGTACCAAGCGGTTTTGGCTCCAAGAGAAGATCCATGGAATTGCACGTAGGCTTTCTACACCACCGTTCGGGTTACGTTTAGCTGGGCGAGAACCTAGAGGCAGTTTACCTAGCTCTAGTTCTGGTGTTGCTTGACGGAAGTACGGAACAAACTTCTCTTCACCACGAACCACGTTACGGTAAGCCTCACAAGAGACTTGAGACAGCACTTCCATTAGGTCGCGCCACTCTTGTTTTGGCTCTGGTGGCGGCAGAAGGTTCGCTTCTAGAATCGCACTTGCGTAAAGGTTGAAGCTGTTTACAGCAACATCTGGCAAGCCAAGCTTAAAGCGGATCATTTCGCCTTGCTCAGTTACACGTAAACCGCCTTTCAAGCTCTTAGGTGGCTGAGAAAGAAGAGCTGCGTGCGCTGGCGCACCACCACGACCAACCGTACCGCCACGACCGTGGAATAGAGTCAGTTCAATGCCTTCTTCATCACAAACCTTAACTAGCTTATCCATTGCATCGTATTGAGCCCAACCTGCAGACATTACGCCCGCATCTTTCGCTGAGTCTGAGTAGCCGATCATTACCATTTGGTGGTTTTGGATGAAGCCACGGTACAAGTCGATACTCATCAGCTGCTTCATTACCGCTTCTGAGTTGTTCAAGTCGTCCAGTGTTTCGAACAGTGGACACACGTCCATGCGGTATGGGCAGCCACATTCTTGCAGTAGCAAGTGAACAGCCAGTACATCTGATGCTGTACGCGCCATAGAAATCACGTAAGCACCGAAGGCTTCACGAGGTTGAGCAGCAATGACCTTACAGGTGTCTAAAACCTCTTTAACCTGTTCAGATGGCTCCCAATCGCGAGGAAGCAGCGGGCGCTTAGAGCTTAATTCATTGGTTAAGAAAGCAATCTTGTCTTGCTCGCTCCATTGGTCGTAATCACCAATGCCTAAGTAGCGAGTCAGTTCAGACAGTACATCTGAGTGACGGGTACTTTCTTGACGAACATCGAGACGAACTAGATGTACACCGAACGCTTTTAGGCGGCGCAAGGTATCAAGCAGAGAACCGTCTGCGATTACGCCCATGCCACACTCGTGCAGCGATTGGTAACACGCGTAAAGCGGAGTCCAAAGTTGGTCGATGTTCTGTAGTGTTTCTTTCTTCGGAACTTCAGTGTCATGCAGTTTTGCATCTAGTACTTCTAGTGTGTTGTTCAGTAGAGTGCGTAGGTTCTTCAGGATTGCACGGTAAGCTTCATGCTCATCACCGGCTAGTTCACGAACCGCATCATTACACTTAGTCATCGACAGTTCGGTAATCAGCTCGTTTACGTCACCTAGGTAAAGGTCAGCGGCTTTCCAGCGAGATAGGCGCAGAACCTCTTTGGTAATAGTGTGCGTTACGAATGGGTTACCATCGCGGTCACCGCCCATCCAAGATGAGAAGTGAACTGGACGTGCATCAATCGGCAGGCCTTCACCAAGGTAGCCTTTTAGTCGACCATCCATTTCACGCAGGAAATCAGGCACAGCTTCCCATAGCGAGTTTTCTACAACCGCAAAGCCCCATTTCGCTTCATCAAGTGGTGTTGGGCGTTGCTGACGAATCACATCAGAGTGCCAACCTTGAGCGATAAGTTGCTCTAGGCGACGTTCGGTTTTCACGCGCTCTTTGTGTGATAGGTCGCTTAATTCTAATTTAGACAGACATTCGTTGATCTTCACCAGCTTGTTGATCATGGTGCGACGAGTGATTTCTGTTGGGTGTGCAGTCAAAACGAGCTCAATGTTCAGGTCGCGAACAGCTTGAGCTGCATCTAGCTTGCTGATGTCGTTTTGGTTTAATTTGGAAAATAGAGATTGCAGCACGTCTGGTTCGCAAACATGCTCCTCACAGTGGCGAGAGATGGTGTGGTATTGCTCTGCCATGTTGGTGAGGTTGAGAAATTGGTTAAATGCACGAGCAACAGGAGTGAGTTGTTCGTTCGGCAGGTTTTTGATTTCTTCAACTAGGCTGTCACGGTCAGCTTTGTTGCCTGCGCGGGCGGATTTGGAAAGTTTACGGATAGTTTCCACTTTCTCTAAGATAACGTCACCATGTGCATCTTGGATTGTGTTACCTAGCAAGCGTCCCAGCATGCTTACGTTACTCTTGAGAGCGGCGTATTTCTCGTTCATTGTCATCCTGCCTCGTAAAAAAATTACATCCATTGTTCCTTGTTAAGTACACAATCTAGCGAAAACTGCTGTATCTAGTCAAATAAAGCATTCTAAGTTTGCAATTATTAGTTTTCGAAATGCGGGAGAAGTAAATTTTCCAAGACTTCGGAATAAAGTGAAATTTAATTACAAGATCAGGCTTTGGCAGGGATAACAGAATAAAAGCCACCTTTTAGGGCAGCTTTTATAAAAAAGTATCGCAAGGGTGGCAATAACTAGAAACAATATTTACGAATAGATTTACCCAGTACGTCAATCGTTGGGTCGATAAAATCAAAGCTTAAGAATTCATCCGGTTGGTGAGCTTGGTCGATTGAGCCCGGCCCCAGAACTAAGGTTGGGCAAAGTTCTTGGAGGAAAGGTGCCTCGGTACAGTAATTCACGGTTTGTGATTCAGTTTCGCAAACGGATTCCATGCCGCCGATAAATGGGTGGTCGTGCTGACACTCGTAACCTGGGATAGGTTCGTGCAGTGGCGTAATCTCAATTCTGCCCGGCCACTTCGCTTCCACTTCTTTGAGTGCGCTGCGCAGCATGTTATCTAAACCGTCTAAGCTGATACTTGGTAAAGGGCGCACGTCGTAGTGCAGTTCACAACAACCACAAATACGGTTAGCGCTGTCACCACCATGAATATGACCTAGGTTTAGTGTCGGGCTTGGAATTGCGAACCCTGGGTGGTGGTACTCTTTAATTAATTTGTCGCGCAGCTGCATCAAAGCAAACAGCACTTCATGCATGATTTCGATAGCGTTAACGCCTAATGCTGGATCTGAAGAGTGACCTGATTTACCGGTTACGCGCACTGCATTCGCCACGTGACCTTTGTGCCCGCGAATCGGTACTAGGCTGGTCGGTTCACCAATGATGCAGTAATCCGGTTTAAACGGTGCGTTTTCAGTGAAATGACGCGCACCTAGCATGGTGGTCTCTTCATCACAGGTTGCCAATACATAAAGTGGCTTCGCCTGTTTACTCCAATCCATCTTTCTTACTGCTTCATAGATAAAGGCGAAAAAGCCTTTCATGTCGGCAGTACCTAATCCGTAGAAGCGATTGTTGTGTTCTGTCAGTGCGTGAGGGTCGAAATTCCAACGCCCTTCATCAAATGGCACGGTATCACTATGTCCAGCCAGCAATAAGCCGCCTTCGCCTGAGCCCATTTTTGCGATCATATTATGCTTGCCAGGCTCAACTTCCACGACTTCTACGCTAAAGCCCAGATCTTTAAACCATTGAGCCATTTTTTCGATCACTTTCTCGTTGCCATGATCCCAGCTTGGATCCGTAGAACTAATAGAGTCGGTGGAAATTAGGCCTTTATAGACCTCAAGGAAACTCGGTAATTGCATAATATCTTCACTTCTACTATTGACAGGAAAACTATAAGTCGGTAAAACACATATTAAATCATATTTAATGCATAAGAAATCAAATAAAGCCAAAAATTAAGTATGAATAGTCAAATTTTGAAATGTAACTTACTTCAGAAATGGATGTGTTGAGATGTTGAAAACCACGATCATTGGCGCAAGCGGCTACACAGGAGCAGAACTGGCTCTAATGATAAACAGACACCCTGAGCTCACGCTATCAGGTTTGTATGTCTCAGCCAATAGTGTAGACGCAGGTAAACCTATTGCAGCACTGCACGGTAAGTTAGCGGGCTTGATTGATATGCCAGTACAGCCATTAACGAATCCAGAAGAAGTGGCAAAGCAGTCTGATGTGATTTTCCTAGCGACAGCACATGAAGTGAGTCATGACCTGGCTCCTATCTTTCTAGAGAATGATTGCCAAGTATTCGACCTATCAGGTGCTTTTAGAGTTAAAGGCGAAAACTTCTACCAAGAGTTTTACGGCTTTGAACACCAACATGAACAGTGGCTAGATAAAGCGGCTTACGGTTTAGCGGAATGGAATGAGCAAGAGATTAAAGAAGCTCAGCTTGTTGCAGTCGCAGGTTGTTACCCAACGGCATCACAACTGGCGATTAAGCCTTTAGTTGAAGCTAAGTTACTGGACGAGAATCAATGGCCTGTGATTAACGCGACCAGCGGCGTTAGTGGGGCAGGGCGCAAGGCGACCATGGTCAACAGCTTCTGCGAAGTGAGCCTGCAAGCTTATGGTGTATTTAACCACCGTCATCAACCTGAAATGGCAGCACATTTAGGATGTGATGTGATTTTCACTCCGCACCTAGGCAACTTTAAGCGCGGCATTTTAGCGACCATTACTATGAAGCTGGCTCAGGGCGTGACAGAACAACAGGTACAAGATGCCTTTGAACAAGCTTACCAAGGCAAGCCAGCCGTAAGGTTACTCGAAGAGACATTGCCAAGAATTCAAGATGTAGAACAGACACCTTTCTGCGATTTAGGTTGGAAGGTTCAAGGTCAACACATCATCGTTGTTTCAGCGATTGATAACTTATTAAAGGGTGCATCTAGCCAAGCGATGCAGTGTTTAAATTTACGTTATGGTTTTGCGCCATTAACTGCGTTAGTGTAAGGAAATCTAGATATGAGCCTTAATAATCAACCATTAATCATAAAGCTAGGTGGCGCTGCGCTATCTTGTGGTGAAACACTTAGCAAGTTATTTGGTGCGATCTCTGCTTACCAACAACAAGCACAACGACCAATCGTGATTGTTCACGGCGGTGGTTACCTTGTCGATGATTTAATGAATAAGTTGAACCTTGAGACTGTTAAGAAAGAAGGTCTGCGCGTTACTCCTTATGATCAGATTCCTGTTATTGCTGGCGCGCTAGCGGGCACGGCGAACAAATTACTGCAAGGTCAGGCGATTAAAGACGGTATTAATGCTGTTGGTTTGAGCCTAGCTGATGGTGGTTTATGCAAAGTGAGCGAATTGAACCCTGAATTGGGCGCAGTTGGCAAAGCTGAACCAGGTGATTCAACCGTTCTACAAGCCATTCTGAATGCGGGCGCACTGCCAATCATCAGTTCAATTGGTCTAACTGAGCAAGGGCAACTGATGAATGTGAATGCTGACCAAGCTGCGGTTGCTGTTGCTGGTGCACTTGATGCTGAGCTGGTACTGCTTTCTGATGTAAGTGGCGTACTAGATGGCAAGGGTCACCTAATTCCAAGCCTTAACCAGCAGCAAGCTGATGACCTTATCGAAGGGAAAGTGATTACTGATGGCATGATCGTGAAGGTTCAAGCCGCACTAGAAGCTGCTAACGACCTTGGTCGACCAATCGAAGTCGCGACGTGGCGATACCCAGAAAAGCTAACACAACTGTTTTCAGGTAAAAGCATAGGAACACAGTTTTTACCTCAGTAGGTCTCACTGCGAGTCACTACTTAAAGAATTTAGACAAATTAAATAAACATATAATTATGAAGTCATTTCCAACGCTGACCGCCATGTGCAGTATGGAAACTAGGAGAAAGAAAATGAGCAAAGTTAACGTAAAGAAAGTTGTAGTAGCCTACTCTGGCGGTCTAGACACATCAGTAATCATTCCATGGTTGAAAGAGAACTATGACTGTGAAGTAGTGGCGTTTGTCGCGGATGTTGGCCAAGGTGCTGAAGAGCTAGAAGGTATTGAAGAAAAAGCAAAAGCTTCAGGTGCTTCTGAGTGTTACATCGCTGACCTTAAAGAAGAGATGGTTGCTGATTACATCTTCCCAACGCTAAAAACTGGTGCTTACTACGAAGGTAAATACCTACTAGGTACTTCAATGGCTCGTCCAATCATTGCTAAAGCACAGGTTGAAGTTGCGCGTAAAGTAGGTGCAGATGCACTGTGTCACGGTTGTACGGGTAAAGGTAATGACCAAGTTCGTTTTGAAGGTGCGTTCGCTGCACTAGCACCAGACCTACACGTAATTGCACCATGGCGTGAGTGGGATCTAGTGAGCCGTGAAGAATGTCTGGATTACCTAGCTGAGCGTAACATTCCTTGTACTGCTTCTCTGACTAAGATCTACTCTCGTGACGCAAACGCATGGCACATCTCAACAGAAGGTGGCGTACTTGAAGATACATGGAACGCGCCAAACGAAGATTGCTGGGCTTGGACTGTAGACCCAGAGCAAGCGCCAAACGAATCTGAAACAGTGACGCTTAAAGTTGAAAAAGGCGAAGTGGTTGCCGTTGACGGTGAAACAATGACACCATACAACGCACTGGTTTACCTGAACGAGAAGGGTGCTAAGCACGGTGTTGGTCGTATCGATATCGTAGAGAACCGTCTTGTTGGTATGAAGTCGCGTGGTTGTTACGAAACTCCGGGTGGCACCATCATGATGGAAGCACTGCGTGCAGTAGAGCAATTGGTTCTTGATAAAGCAGCATTTGAATTCCGTGAAGAGCTAGGCGTTAAAGCTTCTCACCTTGTATACGATGGTCGTTGGTTCACTCCACTATGTAAGTCAATTCTTGCTGCGACAGAAGAGCTAGCGCAAGACGTTAACGGTGAGGTAGTTGTTAAGCTTTACAAAGGCCACGCAACGGTAACTCAGAAGCGTTCTGACAACAGCCTATACTCAGAAGAGTTTGCAACCTTTGGTGAAGATGAAGTTTACGACCAAAGTCATGCTGAAGGCTTCATCCGTCTTTACTCGCTATCAAGCCGTATCCGTGCTCTGAATAGCCAAAAGTAATGTTAACAATGAGTTAGTGAGCTAGCCTTCACTGAAATATTGTAGGTCGGCAAACAGACATGATTATGCAAAGCCCACTCACTATTGATTAGTGAGTGGGCTTTTTACTTTCTAATCGCCTAATAAATCAGCTTCGGTTTTTACTATGGGATGGCATATAATTCGCGCTCTACGCTGTAAAGAATCAATGGATGAATCCTTTGGTGAATAAATATGTGAAAAAAATGAATTAATACTTTATTTTAATTTTGAATTGCCGTAAGTTTAAACCATCAGAAAAATACTGAATCTTAATCAGAATTATCATTTGCAAAAACAGTGAGCACTGTGCAATTAGGAGATACACAATGGCATTATGGGGCGGTAGATTTACCCAAGCAGCAGACACGCGGTTTAAAGATTTTAACGATTCTCTTCGTTTTGATTACCGATTGGCTGAACAAGACATTGTGGGCTCAATTGCCTGGTCTAAAGCTCTACTGTCGGTCAACGTATTAACCGAAGAAGAGCAACAGAAGCTTGAGTTAGCGCTGAATGAGCTAAAACTTGAGGTGATGGAAGATCCTGAACAGATTCTACGTTCTGATGCAGAAGACATTCACAGCTGGGTTGAGCAACAACTTATCGGCAAAGTCGGTGATTTGGGTAAAAAGCTTCACACTGGCCGTTCTCGTAATGACCAAGTGGCGACAGACCTGAAACTATGGTGTCGTCAGCAAGGTAACCAACTGCTGCTAGCGCTTGATCGTCTGCAGAGTCAGATGGTTAATGTTGCTTCTCAGCATCAAGGTACTGTGCTTCCTGGCTACACTCACTTACAACGTGCTCAGCCAGTAACGTTTGCTCACTGGTGTTTGGCTTACGTTGAAATGTTTGAGCGTGATTACTCGCGTTTGAATGATGCGATTAAGCGTCTAGATACATGTCCTCTGGGTTCTGGTGCCCTTGCGGGAACCGCTTACCCGATGGACCGTGAAGAGTTAGCTCACAACTTAGGTTTCCGTCGTGCAACGCGTAACTCTCTAGATTCAGTATCTGACCGTGACCATGTGATGGAGCTGATGTCGATCGCTTCTATCTCTATGCTTCACCTTTCGCGTCTTGCGGAAGATATGATTTTCTACAACTCAGGTGAATCAAACTTCATCGAGTTAGCGGATACTGTGACATCAGGTTCATCTCTGATGCCACAAAAGAAAAACCCAGATGCACTAGAGCTTATCCGTGGTAAAACAGGCCGTGTATACGGTTCACTTGCTGGCATGATGATGACAGTAAAAGCACTGCCTTTGGCTTACAACAAAGACATGCAAGAAGATAAAGAAGGTCTGTTCGACGCTTTAGACACTTGGAATGACTGTATGGAAATGGCGGCGCTGTGTTTTGACGGCATCAAAGTGAACGGTGAGCGTACACTTGAAGCGGCGAAGCAAGGTTATGCAAACTCTACGGAACTGGCTGATTACCTAGTAGCGAAAGGCATTCCTTTCCGTGAAGCTCACCATATTGTTGGTGTAACCGTCGTCGCGGCGATTGCGAAAGGCTGCGCTCTAGAAGAATTAACCATCGCAGAGATGAAAGAGTTCTCTGAGGTGATAGAAGAGGATGTGTACGACATCCTGACCATTGAATCGTGTCTTGAGAAACGTAGTGCGCTAGGTGGTGTATCACCGAAGCAAGTGGCTTACGCGGTTGACCAAGCTGAGAAGCGTTTGGCGCAGCGTGATACCTCTATCGTTAAGGTTCGTCCTGCTCGTTTGACTGATATTGAAGCGTTGGAAGGCATGGTCGCTTACTGGGCGAATATGGGTGAAAACCTGCCTCGCTCTCGTAATGAACTGGTGCGTGATATTGGCTCATTCGCCGTCGCAGAACATCATGGTGAAGTGACCGGTTGTGCATCGCTCTATGTCTATGACTCTGGTTTAGCGGAAATTCGTTCACTGGGTGTCGAAGCTGGCTGGCAAGGTCAAGGTCAGGGCACAGCGATTGTTCAGCACTTGGTTGAGAAAGCACGACAAATGGCGATTAAGAAAGTGTTTGTGCTGACCCGTACACCTGAGTTCTTTATGAAGCATGACTTCTTACCAACATCGAAATCTCTGCTGCCTGAGAAGGTACTGAAAGATTGTGACCAGTGTCCTCGCCAACATGCATGTGATGAAGTCGCGTTGGAAGTGAACTTAGTCGAGCAGATAATTGCTAAGGTTAATGTTGCATAACACCTTGATTTTATGGGCCCTAAAAAAAAGATCAAAAATCTGATCTTTTTGGGGAACAAACTAAGAAAAGCCCGGTCTATTAAAGTACCACTGCTTTTTCTTAGAATTTTCTAAGAAAGCCCCAAAACCGATTGGTTTTGGGGCTTTTTTCTATCTGCCGTTTGGCGAAAGGTGATATCTCGATAAGTGAGATGATCGCCTGTCCTACAAATACCTTAGCTAACGTTTTTTGCTTCTCAAAGGTAGTACCAAAAGCTTCATTATCCAATGCAGCGACAATAAACCACTGAATGCGAACGCTGCCATCATCAAAGCGATGGCGTTGATGGTTTTTGGGTCTTCCCTGAAAAACAGCCACCATACTCCCCAACTCAATATCGACAACACCGTGAGTTGATTCATACAACGTTGGCAACGACCGAGTTTGTTGAAGATTTTTTCATTTTTATTGCAATGAAGACATGTCATCTTGGGCTTGATTCGCGTTATGCTTATTGCCCTGATAATAACACGTCACAAGATATTGGATCACGGTGACATAGAGAGAGAAGATCGATGATTGAGCGCCAAGAAACCAAGCAACGCATGAGCCGTATTGTTAAACACAACGGTACTATCTACCTATGTGGCCAAGTTTGTGCGGATGCAACAAAAGGCATTACAGAACAAACACAGACGATGCTAGATAAAGTAGAAGCGTTACTTGAGCAAGCTGGCAGTGATAAAGAGCACATGCTGTCAGCAACGATTTACTTGAAAGACATGAAAGACTTCCAGGAAATGAACGCAGTATGGGATGCATGGGTTCCAGAAGGTCACGCTCCTGCTCGCGCATGTGTGACTGGCGACATGGCTCGTGAAGCACTACTTGTTGAGATCTCTGTGATTGCAGCTGAGAAGTAATTTTCTCGCATTTAGCGATAAGTAAAGGTTTTTAGAGATTCCAGATACTTCGTCCCTCAGTTCTGGAATGACGGTTTAAGTTTAGGCTTAGTTGCTTAATTAAATCAACGTCATTCCCCATAGTGACGAAGGAGTGTGGTCGGAGTTTCTATTTATGTGTGACAAGAGATTCCAGATACTTCGTCCCTCAGTTCTGGAATGACGTATTAAGTTTTGGCTTAGTTGCTTAACTAAATCCACGTCATTCCCTATAGGGACGAAGGAGCGTAATCGGGAATCTGTTATTTGCTCGTTGCCAAAAAACAAAAAGGAAAGCCAATGGCTTTCCTTTTTAGTATTTAATCTATGCGTTTTGTCTCAATCGACCGAGATTAACAACCTGGACCACAGTCTAGACAGTGTTTCACCATCTCTGGACCTAAGTGCAGTTTCGCGTTGAGGTCACGTAGCGCAGTTCGTACACCTTCTTCGATTACTGGGTGATAGAACGGCATATCTAGCATTTCAGAAACCGTCATCTTGTTTTGGTGTGCCCATGCTAACAAGTGCGCCAAGTGTTCTGCATTTGGTCCCATCATTTCAGCACCAAGGAAGCGACCAGTACCTTGCTCGCCGTAAACGTGCAGAATGCCTTTGTTGCGTAGCATTACTCGTGAGCGGCCTTGGTTCTCGAAAGACACTTCACCTGTTGCGAAACAACCACATGTACCTAAGCGTGTGGTGATCTCTTTGTAAGTTTCACCAACCATCGCGATTTGCGGGTCAGAGAAAACCGCTGAGATTTTAGAGCGGCGTAGGCCTGCACGAATCTCAGGGAAGCGACCTGCGTTGTCACCGGCAATGCGCGCTTGGTCTGCCGCTTCATGTAGCAGGGGCAGTTGGTTGCTAGCGTCACCTGCAATAAAGATTGATGGTAACGATGTTTGCAGTGTGTAAAGGTCTGCAACTGGCACACCGCGCTCATCAAGCTCTAGAGAGGTATTCTCTAAACCAAGTTTATCCGTGTTAGGACGACGACCTGTTGCTGCCAATACGTATTCAACGATGTTGGTTTCTAGCTCACCTTGCTTATTGATGAACTGAATTTCGACACGCGGCTCACCCGATTCAGTGGTAATACGCTTCATGCTTTCGATTTTCACGTCGGCATCGAGGTAGAACTCTTCATTGAAGGCTTTATCTGCGTAAGCCATTATCTCTGGGTCAGTTACTGGGCCAACTTGACCACCCAAACCGAACAGTTTGGTCTTCACACCTAAGCGGTGTAGCGACTGACCAAGCTCTAGACCAATTACACCTGGGCCAAATACGGCAACTGATTCTGGTAAATCATCCCAGCTGAACACGTCATCGTTAATGATTAGGCGGTCGCCAAGTTCATTCCAAACAGCAGGGTATGCAGGGCGAGAGCCGGTTGCGATAACAATACGCTTTGCCGTGATCACCGTGTGGTCATCAACTTGAAGTGTGTTGTCGTCTAAGAATTTTGCGTAGCCAGAGATTTTATCTTGCTCTGGGATCTCATCGACGCCTTCTAAAACAAAACCAACAAAACGGTCACGTTCAAACTTCACTCGGTCCATGACTTCACGACCGTTAATTACGATATCGCCTTGTGGGTGAACGCCAAAAGCCGGAGCTTTCTCGATTTGGTGTACGCTCTCCGCAGCTGCAATAAGCAGTTTAGATGGCATACAACCAACACGAGCACAGGTTGTACCGTAAGGGCCGCCTTCAATCATCACGACACTGTCAGTGTGTGCTTTTGCAGCGCGGTATGATCCTAGACCTGCCGTACCGCCCCCGATAACTGCTACATCTACATTGACTTGTTTCATAATAATTTTCTCGCAATGGCTAAATTTAGTTTGAACGAACCCCTCCAACTCATGTGATGTTTTTAGTGAGTCAGGATAGCGGGTCAGTTTTGTGGTTCTGTTTTATTAGGTTTAGCTTGTGACCGTGGTTAATGCGAGCCACAAGCTTGATTCACCCCGATAGGGTTAGCCAACCCACAAGTGAGTGGGTTAGCCTTTTGGCAGTGATTAGCCTAGGAAAGCTTCTAGCTCTTCGCTACCACCGATGTGTTTACCACCGATGAATACTTGAGGAACCGTTGTGCGACCAGAGATTGCACGTAGGCTTACAGTAGTAGCGTCTTTACCTAGTACTACTTCTTCGTAGTTTAGACCTTTGTCGATTAGGTTCTGTTTCGCTTTCATACAGAAAGGACAGCCAGGCTTAGTGAATACTGTGATTGACTCTTGCTCTTTGTGCTCTGGAGCAATGTAGTTCAGCATAGTGTCTGCATCAGAAACCTTGAACGGGTCGCCTGGTACATCTTCTTCGATGAACATTTTCTCTACCACGCCGTTCTTAACCAGCATGCTGTAGCGCCATGAACGTTTGCCGAAGCCGATGTCGTTTTTCTCAACTAGCATACCCATGCCATCTGTGAAATCACCGTTACCATCTGGGATGAATGTGATGTTTTCTGCTTCTTGGTCTGCTTTCCATGCGTTCATTACGAACGTATCGTTTACAGAAACACAAAGGATGTCATCAACACCGTTCTCTTTGAACACTGAATGTAGTTCGTTGTAGCGAGGAAGGTGGCTTGACGAACAAGTTGGCGTAAACGCGCCTGGTAGGCTAAATACGATAACTGTTTTGTCTTTGAATAGCTCTTCAGTCGTTACGTTAACCCATGCATCACCTTGGCGAGTTGGGAATGTTACTTGAGGGATTGATTGACCTTCTTTAGATGCAAACATATTGATTTCCTTAAATGATATTTTAATTTTGTTCTAGTAGAGCTTAACGCTTTTCGCTGCTCTGTTTCGTTTTGTTGAGCCCATTATTAGATAAATTCTTTGATAGCTCTAATCGTTTGATGTTATGGTTTTGATAGGTAAATTCTATCAAGAGCATTTTTCTTTTAAATGTTGCTATGAAAACCCTTGTTCTTATTAAACCTGAGGTAAGAGACTGATCATGAATATTCGTGACTTTGAATACTTGGTGGCGCTCGCAGAGCACAAACACTTCCGTAAAGCGGCAGAAGCGTGCTTTGTCAGTCAGCCAACACTAAGCGGTCAAATACGCAAACTAGAAGATGAAATCGGACTTCAGTTAACCGAGCGTAGTCCAAGGAAGGTCATATTTACAGAATCAGGGTTACAACTTGTTGAACAAGCCAAGCGTATTCTCAACGAAGTGAAGACTTTTAAGGATATGGCGAGTGGTCACGGTGAAGCGATGACCGGACCAATGCATATTGGCTTCATTCCAACCGTGGGTCCTTACATTCTGCCTAAGATTGTCCCTCATCTTAAAGAGAGCTTTCCTGAGTTAGAGCTGTACCTGCATGAAGCGCAAACTCATCAATTAGTGAGCCAATTGGAAGATGGCAAGCTGGACTGCTTAGTACTGGCAGCGGTTGATGAAACGGCGGTGTTCAAAGAGATTGATGTGTATGACGAGCCATTAAGTGTCGCGGTTCCATGTGACCATGAATGGGCTCAGCAGGACACAGTAGATATGCTTCAACTCAATGGACAGACAGTCTTAGCACTTGGTGACGGTCACTGTTTAAGAGACCAAGCTCTAGGGTTCTGTTTTGCTGCGGGAGCAAAAGATGATGAGCGCTTTAAAGCGACCAGCTTAGAGACGCTGCGTAACATGGTTGCGGCAGGCGCGGGGATTACCTTGCTACCTCAATTATCAGTACCAAAAGAAAAGCAGAAAGATGGTGTGTGCTACGTACCTGCGGTAAACCCAACGCCTTCGCGTCGCATTGTGGTTGCGTACCGTCCGGGCTCTCCATTGAAAGGGCGCTTTGAGCAACTGGCGGAGACGATTCGCACTCAATTGGAAAAGGTCGTTTAGCTTAACCTTCGCACAGCAGATATTAAAAAAGGGTTGATATGAATTCATATCAACCCTTTTTATTTGCTTATGTTGCTAGGTTTAAAGAACTGCTTAGAACAGTTCTTCTACCGTTTCACCTGAAGAGGTGGAGTAGATATCATCATTGAAACGCTCAGTGATGTACTCAGTTGGCTCAGTGCCTTTCTCGAAGTACTCAAACATTGATGAGCTATCGTACTTGTTGGTCAGTAAGCCTGTATCACGGTCAATACGAACACGAACGATGTTTTCTGGAATCTCTTTACGTTGTGCTGGAACGCCTGCCAATGCCGTACCCATGAAGTCTACCCATGCAGGTTCTGCTGTCTTAGCACCAGCTTCCGCACCTGTAATCTGGTTCTTACCAAGGTTAGAGTTCGCTTTAGTACGACCTAGGTTACGATTGTGGTTGTCAAAACCAACCCATACCGTTGCAACCATGCCTGGGCCATAGCCGCTGTACCAAGTATCTTTCGAGTCGTTAGTTGTACCGGTTTTGCCGCCAATATCACGACGTTTCAGTGGTTGAGCACGCCAACCTGTACCGTTCCAACCTGTGCCCGCACTCCAATCACCGCCGCCCCAGATGTTGCTGTACATCATTTCACGAACTAGGAATGCGTTCTGCTCAGAGATAACTTGAGGAGCGTATTGAACTTTCGCATCCACATCTTGCTCGGCAAACTCATCCGCCATTGGATCGGTTGTAATGGTCTGTTGGCAATCTTCTTTACAGACAACTTTTGGTGTTGCTTCAAACTCAGTCTCGCCAAATGGAGTCTCAACGCGGCTGATGTAGAAAGGTTCAACGTAGTAACCACCGTTAGCGAATACTGAGTAACCTTGCGCTACTTTCATTGGCGTTAAGCTACCAGCACCTAGCGCAATAGTTTCAGAACGAGGCACTTCATCGATATCAAAACCAAAGCGAGTTAGGTAGTTACGTGTGTCATCTAAGCCTACTTCACGCAGTACACGTACCGCCATTACGTTTTTCGACTGAGCTAAGCCAATACGTAAACGAGTAGGGCCGACGTAAGTTGGTGGCGAGTTCTTTGGTCGCCATGCCGTACCTTGGCTCTTATCCCATTGGTTGATTGGCGCATCGTTGATAAGAGAAGCCAGTGTTAAACCTTTCTCAATCGCTGCTGAGTAAATGAAAGGCTTGATACCAGAACCCACTTGACGAATAGATTGCGTCGCACGGTTGAATTTGTTGTGTACGAAGTTAAAGCCACCGACCATCGACAACACAGCGCCGTTGTTCGGATTCATTGCTACGAATGCAGTGTTGGCATTCGGCACTTGGCTTAGGCGCCAAACTACCGGAGTATCAGATTCTGCAGTTGCTGACTCTTCTGTTGCTTCCTCAGAGACTTCGTCACCTGTGATCGCTTCATGACGAACCCAAACTTGTTCACCAACCGCAAGAATCTCTTTTGCTTGAGATGGAGCTGGGCCTTGACGGTCGTCTGTTAGGAACTTACGAGCCCAGTTCATACCTTGCCATTCGATAGTGCCTTCGCCTTGATTCTTCACCCATACTTGAGCGCTTTTTGAATCAACAGCAGTCACTACTGCAGGAACTAGGTCACCGTAGGTTGGTTGAGACTTAAGGTGTTTCACGATCTTGTCGTGGTCCCAAGCCGATTGAGCGGTTTGCCATAAGACTTTTTCAGCACCACGGTAGCCGTGACGCTCATCGTAGCCAAGCAGGTTCTTAATCGCAGCTTGGTTTGCCGCTTTTTGCAGCTTCGAATCAACGGTTGTGTAGACTTTCATACCAGAGGTGTATGCGTCTTCACCGTAGCGTTCAACCATCCAAGCACGTGCCACTTCTGCCACGTATGGTGCGCTCAGTTCGATCTCTGCACCGTGGTACTTTGATACAAGCTGTTCATTGCTTGCTTCATCAAACTCGGCTTGAGTGATGTATTTCTCGTCGAGCATACGACGCAATACAACGTTACGACGGTTGGTCGCGCGTTCAATAGAGTAGATAGGGTTCATGGTTGAAGGTGCTTTTGGCATACCTGCTAGGGTCGCTAGTTCACTCAGGGTTAGATCCGGAAGATCTTTACCAAAGTAAACGCGTGCTGCAGCGCCGAAACCATACGAACGGTGACCAAGGAAGATCTTGTTGACGTAAAGCTCCATGATCTCTTCTTTGCTAAGCAGTTGCTCAATATGGATCGCAATGAAGATCTCTTTAATCTTACGCATGATCTTTTTCTCATTGGATAAGAAGAAGTTACGCGCAAGCTGCTGAGTAATGGTACTTGCACCTTGTTTTGCCGAACCTGACATCGCTACTACGATAGCTGCACGAGTAATGCCGATTGGGTCAATACCAGGGTGTTCGTAGAAACGGCTATCCTCGGTAGCAATCAAAGCCTCAACTAAGTGGCGAGGGATCTCGTCATAAGTCACTGGAATACGACGTTTTTCACCAAATTGGGAGATCAACTTACCGTCTTGGCTGAAGATCTGCATTGGAGTTTGGAGTTCTACGTCGCGCAAAGTGGCAACATCAGGCAACTCTGGTTTTACGTAGTAATAAAACCCAAAAATTGTACTGACTCCAAGAATCATGCAAATCAATGTAAATATGAATAATCGCTTTATGAACTTCACCGGATAATCCCTGATTAGTTAAGGCTGATAAGCAGCAAACCCTTGTACTCTAGGCTAAAAAACTAGCTTTCGTTTATTAACGCTTATTTAACTAATAATCACAACCCCTAGATAATCAACGAAATGCTTGGCACTTCAGGAGCTAGGTCACATGGGTTCATCATTAATTACAGGTATAGATATAAATCACCACAGCATCAAAGCTGTGGTGCTAAAACCCGTGGGGGAATTGTACGCCCTAGTGGGATACAAAGAGCTGCCGATTTCGGACGACATTTTTACAGCTAACCATACTTTGGAGTATCAGAAAACTGTTAAGAAACTCAAAGAACTTAGGAAAGGGCTGCCTTTCGGCTGTCGTAACGTCGCCATTTCGGTACCTGATAACACGGTGATCAGCAAGGTACTGCAAATTGAGAGTGAACTCGAAGATAGAGAGAAAGAGTTTTCGATCTACCAAACCTTCGCCCATCAATCTCCTTTTCCCATCGAGGAGCTGAGTTTAGATTTTGTGAAGCTGGAAGACAAACGATTTGGTAAAGGTTCGACGAGCAGTTATCAGGTTTATGCTACTCGTAAAGAAGTGGTCGATAGCCGAGCAGAGGCATTAACTAAGGCTGGCTTTAAACCTGTTGTCGTTGATACGCAGGCGCATGGTTTACTTCATGTTTGGCAGCTTGCCTCACGTTTATACCCAGAGAAAAGTAATTGGCTGTTGGTGGACATTGGCGTTGATCAAACCTCGCTGGGCATCATTCCTCAGGGAGCAGCCCCTTTCTATAAAGACATCGCCTTTGGCACTCAAGACCTTTGCAGTATCGAAAACCCCAATGATATCGAGGCTGCGTTTGGCAGTGCTCAGGATACTCATCAATTTATCGTTAACTTAATTGAAAAGCTCAAACGTCAGTTGCAGCTCTATTCCTCGGTGAATGTTCACCAACCTATCTCAGGCATCTGGTTAATGGGCGAGGGCGCCAGCACACCAATGGTGGCTGAAGAGCTTGAACGACATTTTCAGTTGAGCTGTGAATCATTGAATCCTTTATCCCTGTTTGAGAATAAGGTCGCGAGGAAACGCCGCCTGCAAATGGATTGGCAACATTTTGGTATTGCTGCGGGCATGGCGATGAGCGGACTTAAATGGCAGGGAGAGAAGCATGTTGCATCAAATTAACCTGCTACCTTGGCGAGATGAGATTCGTGCTCAACACCGAAAGCGTTTTATTCATTTAGTTATCCTTGGCGTGATTGTGGCTGGGGCAGGGCAATGGGCAGTCGGAAGCTACTTCCATGATCAACAAGCCAAACAGCAAGCTCGCCTAGATTATCTTAGCCAATACATTGCAGGGCTCGACCGGCAGATTCAGTCACTAAAAGTCGCGGAGCAAGAGCACAAAGCTATTTTGACTCGACTTGATGTCGTTGAATCTTTGCAGCTCGGTCGCAATAAAACCACCGACTTTATGAACTTGATGCCGGAGTTGATTCCTGAGGGCGTGTATGTCGACAAGATAAAGATGAACGGCCAAGAGATTGAAATGGCCGGCATCAGTGACAGTACCGCTCGTCTCGCCACCATGCTGGATAACTTAGAACGCTCTGAATCCCTCAAAGGGGTCGAGATGCACTCTATTGTCCATAACCGTAAGCGCTTCAATAAAGAGTTTCAGACCTTCAAGGTGTCTTTCGTGTTCAGCCCTGTGTCATTAGAGAGTACAACTGCACATCGAAAGGGTAAGGGGGCGAACCATGGCTAGCTTTCAAAACATGATGAGCCTGCAAGAGCTTGATATCGATGAGATCACCGAGTGGCCACTGTTGCCTCAGTTATTGGTGATTCTATTGCTGGTGGCGCTTATTCAAGGGCTGGGAACCTGGTTCTATATTTTGCCCTTGGATGACGAGCTACAACAGATGAAGCAGCAAGAGCAGACCTTGAAAGCAACACTGCGCATCAAAGCCAATAAGGTTGCCGCTTTACCTAAGCTTCAGGGCCAACTGGATGAACTGACTAGTCGCTATGATTACCTGTTAGAACAGCTGCCCGTGCAAAAAGAGTTGGCGAGCATGTTGGCATCAGTCAATGAGCTCGGTTTAGATAACTCACTAACCTTTACCCGAATTGACTGGGGTGAAAAACAGAACAAAGCCTTCCTATACCGCTTGCCTCTTAACATCGAACTGACTGGTGATTACCACGAGATAGGCGACTTCTCTGCAGCTATCGCCAAGCTCCCGCGAATCATCAGCTTTGATGATGTGAATTGGCAGAGAGTGAGCCAAGAAAGCAGCACACTTCACTTCAGGGTTCGAGCTTATACCTACCAGTTTAAATCGGAGGTCAACGATGAGGCCCAATAGCGCGCTCTATTCAACGTTGTTACTGCTGATGTTGTCGGGCTGCAAAGCCAATCAAGACTCACTAGAAGACTTCGTGGTGCAGGTTGAGCTCAAAGCGAAAAAAGAAGTTGAGCAGCTTGTTCCTGCGACTGAGTTCTCAGCCGCTACCTATCAACGACGTGCTTTTCGTCCTCCCTTTGAACTACCCAAAGAAGCGATCGTGCAAAACCAGCCCTTGGTGAAGAAAGATTGCTGGCAACCTAGCGCTCGTGCTCGCAGTGGCAAGTTAGAGAAATACCCACTCAGTAAATTGCGCTTGAAAGGTGTGATGGGCAGTGGAACGAGTGTGTTTGGGCTTGTACAAACGCCTAAGGGCAATGTCGTCAATGTGAAAAAAGGCCAGCTTATCGGCTTAAACAACGGCCGAGTTACTAAGGTAACGAGCCAGTACGTTCTGATTAATGAAACTCTTCCAGATGGCTTAGGTTGTTGGCATAAGCGCAACGTTAGGCTGGCTCTGAAATAAACCAATGTCACATGATGTGGATATGAGATGTAAATATGAATAAAGGAATAAGTGGATTAGTGAGCAAAGCTCTACAAGGTTTTGCTGTGTCTGTGATGTTGGTTTTTAGCGTCTTCGGCTACGCAGAGAGCTCGTCTAATAAATTAGAGAACATTGATTTTAGAGTTAACAAGGATAAAGACGCTGTCATTATCATTGAGTTAGCAACCAGTAGCGCGGTGGTTGATGTTCAGCGAGCACAAGAAGGCTTGAGCATCGAACTTATCAATACAGAAGTGGATGATGACAAGCTCTACCTTTTGGACGTTAAAGATTTCGCGACTCTGGTTGAGGGGATTGAGGTATACAAAGAGACGCCAAGCACTCGCTTGCTGGCAACGATTAACAGTGACTACCAATACGAATATGACCTCAAGGGGCGCTTCATCGAGGTGGTGATCAGCAAGCCCACGATTGAAGAAGTGACGACAGAGAAAAGCGTACTTGAGAAAGAGGGTAAGCTGATATCGATTAACTTCCAAGATATCCCAGTTCGAAATGTCCTTCAGTTGATTGCTGACTACAATGAGTTCAACTTGGTGGTATCAGACTCGGTCGCGGGTAACCTGACGTTACGTTTGGATGGTGTTCCTTGGCAGCAAGTTCTCGACATTATCTTGCAAGTTAAGGGCTTGGATAAGCGCGTCGATGGCAACGTTATCTTGGTCGCTCCCAAAGCAGAACTGGATCTGAGAGAACAGCAAGCGCTCGAAAAGTCCCGTTTAGAAGAAGAGCTTGGGGAACTTAAATCAGAAATCATCAAGATTAACTTTGCTAAAGCCACCGATATAGCTGACATGATTGGTGGTGAAGGGGCGGTGAGTATGCTGTCTGATCGCGGTTCAATTACCATAGATGAACGTACGAACTCTCTACTGATTCGCGAGCTGGAAGAGAACATTGCGGTGATCCGCGGCATTATTGAGTCGTTAGATATCCCTGTGAAGCAAGTACAGATAGAGGCGCGTATTGTTACCGTCACCGAAGGTAACCTTGATGAACTCGGCGTGCGCTGGGGCGTTTCATCGACCAACGGAAGCTTCACTGTTGGTGGTTCAATTGAAGGCAACCACCCCTCAGCCATTACACCTTATGACGATAGCAGCAGTAGTGTTATTGATGACTACCTTAACGTGAATTTGGCGGCAACATCGCCAAATGCATCGAGTATTGCGTTTCAGGTAGCCAAGCTTGGCTCAGATACGCTGCTCGATCTTGAGTTATCTGCACTGCAACAAGAGTCTAAGGCGGAGATCATCTCTAGCCCACGCTTAATCACCACCAATAAAAAGCCGGCTTATATTGAGCAAGGTACTGAAATTCCTTACTTAGAGTCCTCTTCGAGCGGTGCAACGTCCGTCGCATTTAAGAAAGCTGTGTTGAGTTTGAAAGTTACCCCTCAAATCACACCAGACAATCGCTTGGTTCTGGATTTGAGTGTGACTCAAGATAGGCCTGGACAAGTGGTGAAAACAGGAACTGGGGAAGCGGTTGCTATAGATACCCAAAGAATAGGTACGCAAGTGCTTGTTAATAATGGTGAAACTGTTGTTCTTGGTGGAATATTTCAACACAGTGTCAGAAGTACAGTCGATAAAGTTCCTCTGTTGGGAGACCTTCCTTTATTGGGTGCATTGTTCCGTCGCAGCTACGAAAATGTGGGTAAAAGTGAACTGCTTATCTTTGTTACACCTAAAGTTGTGATTCAGTAACGTACAATTAGATTAAAAATAAAGTTGCATTAGTGGCACCTAACCTTGATAATTTCGGGTCTTATCACGAATTATCTGTGAGGAATCGGTGCCACGGGCCTTTTAATTTCAGTACTTGTACTGACCTACCTTGTGGCGATGTCATTGAATTAACGTTGTAAATTACTGCTAAAAACATGGCTGAGAAACGCAATATTTTTCTTGTTGGCCCAATGGGCGCCGGCAAAAGTACAATTGGTAGACACCTAGCTTCCCAACTTCATATGGAGTTTCTAGACTCTGACACTGTGATTGAAGAGCGCACTGGCGCAGACATCGCATGGGTTTTTGATGTTGAGGGCGAAGAAGGTTTCCGTAAGCGCGAAGAATCTGTAATCAACGATCTGACTGAAGAGCAAGGTATTGTTCTAGCGACAGGCGGTGGTTCAGTGATGAGCAAAGAAAACCGTAACCGTCTATCTGCACGAGGCATTGTTGTATACCTAGAGACAACAATTGAAAAGCAACTTGCTCGCACAAATCGCGACAAGAAACGCCCTCTACTTCAAACAGACAACCCGCGTGATGTGCTAGAAGATCTAGCTGTATCTCGCAACGCACTATACGAAGAAGTGGCGGACTACACAGTTCGTACTGACGACCAAAGTGCAAAAGTGGTAGCCAACCAGATCGTAAAAATGCTAGAAGAACGTTAAGTTCATTTTTTCGGAGAGCAAACCCATGGAACGGATTACGGTCAATCTAGCTGAGCGTAGCTACCCTATCTCTATTGGCGCCGGGTTATTTGACGACCCGGCGTACCTTTCTTTTTTATCAGGCAAGCAGAAAGTCGTTGTTATCAGTAATGTGACAGTAGCGCCTCTTTACGCTGATAAAATTCTATCTTTACTGGATCAAGTTGGCTGTCAGACATCTCTTCTCGAGTTACCTGATGGTGAGCAATACAAAACGCTTGAAACGTTCAATTCAGTGATGAGCTACATGCTTGAAGGAAATTACAGCCGCGATGTGGTGGTGATTGCTTTAGGTGGTGGTGTTATCGGTGACTTGGTCGGCTTTGCTGCATCTTGTTACCAGCGTGGTATTGATTTCATTCAAATCCCGACAACGCTTCTTTCTCAAGTGGACTCTTCTGTTGGTGGTAAAACCGCAGTAAACCATCCTCTTGGTAAGAATATGATCGGTGCATTCTACCAACCAAAATCTGTGATCATCGATACCAACTGTTTATCAACGCTTCCTGAGCGTGAGTTTGCAGCGGGCATTGCTGAAGTCATCAAATACGGCATCATTTACGATGAAGCCTTCTTTGATTGGTTGGAGCAGAATCTAGAGAAACTTTATCAACTTGATGAACAAGCACTGATTACTGCAATTGCTCGTTGTTGTGCAATTAAGGCTGAAGTGGTTGCTCTAGATGAAAAAGAGTCAGGAATCAGAGCGTTATTGAACCTAGGTCATACATTTGGTCATGCGATCGAAGCAGAACTAGGCTATGGTAATTGGCTACATGGTGAAGCTGTGTCTTCAGGTACTGTAATGGCAGCGAAAACTGCTCAGTTGCAGGGACTGATCACTCAGCAGCAGCTTGAGCGAATTATTTCTATACTCAAGAATGCGAAACTGCCAGTTCATACGCCAGAAAGCATGTCTTTTGAAGACTTTATGACGCACATGATGCGTGATAAGAAAGTGCTGTCTGGTCAATTACGTCTGGTATTGCCAACAAGTATTGGTACTGCTGAAGTGGTTGCTGATGTGCCTCAGGACATCATTAAACAAGCGATTGATTTCTGCCGTACTCTTTAAATTTGGTTGTGAGGTTGCCTAGTTAAATTCTAGGCAACTGAAGCGTTTTACTGATCGATCTAATCAGTAGGGATCCGCAATGAGTTTGGCTCATGAATTAAGAGTATTAGAGTTAGAGTCTCAAGTTGAGCTGCTAGAGCGCTTACAGCTTTTGACTAACTTTGGTTCAAATCTAGTAACGGTGGCTGGTAAACCTGGCTCTGGCCGTTCTTGGTTAGCACAGCGTTATCTCGAAGCTTGGGCGACAGAAAAAAATCAGTGTTTACTGCTTTGTCATCCAAGCCAAGACGACCAACAACGCCGCGCGCTTATTCTTAGCCAAATTGTTTCTGATCCGCTATTTAATCAACATGACTCCTTATCTGATAGCCTAGCAAGGTTGCTGGATGGTGAGCCGTGCAGCGTGGTTATCGTTGTCGATGATGCCCACCGACTCTCTGAGCTATTGGTCTCCGAACTATGGATGTTGGTACTGGAAGCTCAAGCTAATCCCCAATGGACGATCAATGTCGTTCTTTTCTCAGAAATTGGTCACCTAGACACCTTACTCACACGTCTAAGTTACGGCCAACAACACAAGCCTATCGATCTTGAGATCGATGACCTTTCGCAACCAGAAGCTGAACATTTCTTTGAATCACTGGTGATTCGATATGTGGATGATGAGTCTGAAACTCGTGTGCGACGTGCGTTTAACAAAGCGCAACCTCTGCCTGGCGAGTTAATGGCTTTAGGAGAATTGAAAGTGGAAAAAAGGATTATTATTCGCTCAATCATTGGCTCACCAATCAATATCGCGATTGTGGTAGCCCTGTTGCTGTTGTTAATTGGTGGTGGTTATTGGTGGATGTTCAGCCAACCGACCCCGGATGACAAAGCGCAATCTCTGATCGCACCAATCGAGCAGACTGCTATTCCAACGTTTGAAGTGGACAGTGGCTCAGAACAAGCTGGTGTTGAGGGAGTGGTAGACACTGAAACGTCAACTGATATCAGTTATCAAGGCGCTGATGATGACAGTTCATCTTTGCCACCGGTTGTGGTGGAAGAGACGGCTAGCGTGGGTGAGGTTGAGCAAGACCAACAGCGTGTCGTGATTACTTCGGATGTGGTTGATGCTCTACTGGATGATAAAGCTCAGAGTGCTGATACCAGTGCCATTGATGCTGCGGTTGAAGAGAACACTCAAGTAGAGGCTAATTCACAGGCTGACGCTGAAGCGGTTGCTCCAGCTGATGAAGAATCTGACTTAACTGAATCAACGCCTCCGACTAAGAAGATCACCTTCTCGTTTTCTCGTGAGGAGCTACAAGCTATCTCACCGCGAGCGTACACCTTACAGTTGAGTGCGATGACTTCACTGGAGGATGTGCAATCTTTCATTGAAGAATACGACCTAGAGAACAAGGTTCGTATTTACCCAACTCTGCGTAGCGATACCAAGTGGTTTATCATCACTTACCAAGATTACCCAACGATTCAGGTGGCACGAGATGCGGTAAGTACACTCTCGAAACCACTTCAACAGTTAGAACCTTGGGCAAAATCGATGAATCAGGTGCATCGAGAGATAGAACGTGCGAAATAACCCTGAGCTTAGTCTCAAAATATGTTACATTCCGCAGCCGTATTTTTGTGTTGATAGATAGAGCAGTAAATGAAAAAGCAGCGTGCCTTTCTAAAATGGGCTGGTGGTAAATATGGCCTAGTTGAAGACATCCAACGTCACCTGCCACCTGCTCGTAAATTGGTAGAACCATTTGTTGGTGCTGGTTCTGTGTTTTTGAACACGGACTATGAACAGTACCTGCTGGCTGATATCAATCCCGATCTTATCAACCTGTACAACCTACTTAAAACCGACCCTGAGACCTACATTGCGGAAGCAAAACGCTGGTTCTGCCCTGAGAACAATCGCAAAGAAGCCTTCTTAGATATCCGAGCTCAGTTCAACGATACTGACAATGTTATGTATCGCTCACTTGCTTTCTTGTACATGAACCGATTTGGCTTCAATGGCCTGTGTCGCTACAACAAGAAAGGCGGTTTTAACGTTCCGTTTGGTTCTTACAAAAAACCTTACTTCCCAGAAGCCGAGCTGGAGTTTTTTGCTGAGAAAGCGAAAAAGGCTACCTTCGTGTGTGAGGGATACCATGAGACTTTTAGCCGTGCCCGTAAAGGTTGCGTGGTTTACTGCGATCCTCCGTACGCACCGCTGTCAAATACCGCTAACTTTACCTCTTACGCAGGTAATGGCTTTAGCTTAGATGATCAAGCAGCACTGGCTGACGTTGCTGAAAAAGCGGCGACAGAACGCGGCATCCCTGTTTTGATTTCTAATCACGACACGACATTAACGCGCCGCTTGTATCATGGTGCAGAGTTGAACGTGGTGAAGGTGAAACGCACCATCAGCCGTAATGGCGCTGGTCGTAACAAAGTGGATGAGCTACTCGCGCTGTTCCATCAAGATAAAAACCAGCAACACGCTGCAGCAGAATAACCTCGATCCCCTCAAATTGAGTGACCAACAGGTACTTTCTTAAACTAATCTTTCGAACTGCTAGGATCTGCCTAGGTGCTTAGGTAGAATTGCACACCAAATAGTCTTGGGGTTGAATCTTGTATGCGTATGAGGTGCCACCAAGGCGGTGAACTCGCAATTTACTTACTCTTAAGAGGTTTGGTATGAAAGATTTTCTAATCGCTCCATCAATTTTGTCTGCAGATTTTGCTCGTCTTGGTGAAGACGTTGAAAAAGTACTCGCAGCCGGTGCCGATGTTGTGCACTTTGATGTGATGGATAACCACTACGTACCTAACCTGACTTTTGGCGCGCCTATCTGTAAAGCACTACGTGACTACGGTATTACTGCTCCAATCGATGTTCACCTAATGGTGAAGCCGGTTGACAACATCGTGCCTGAGTTTGCAAAGGCTGGCGCATCGATGATTACCTTCCACGTAGAAGCATCAGAGCACATCGATCGCACTCTACAACTGATCAAAGAGCACGGCTGTAAAGCGGGCGTGGTTCTTAACCCAGCGACACCACTATCTTGCCTAGATTACATCATGGATAAAGTAGACATGATCCTATTGATGTCTGTGAACCCAGGTTTCGGCGGTCAATCTTTCATTCCTCACACTTTAGATAAGCTACGTGCGGTTCGTAAGTTGATTGACGAATCCGGTCGTGATATTCGCCTAGAGATCGACGGTGGTGTAAAGGTGGATAACATTCGTGAAATCGCAGAAGCGGGTGCAGATATGTTCGTTGCTGGCTCAGCGATCTTCAATCAACCAGATTACAAAGAAGTGATTGATGAGATGCGTGCAGAGCTTGCAAAAGTAAACGCATAAAAGTAGAACTAGGGTCAGTTGACCTAAAATCAAAAAATTTAGATTAAGGGGGCTGATTAGCCCCTTTTTTACGTCTTATTGCTCAACACATGAGACGAATATAATTAATAGGAAAGTAAGATGTCATTAAGCTCAATAAAACTGATCGCCTTTGATTTGGATGGAACCTTGTTAGACAGCGTGCCTGATTTGGCAGTAGCTGCTGACCAAGCTTGCCAGGAGCTAGGCTTCCCTTCAGTGAGTGAAGAACAAGTTCGTGATTACGTAGGTAACGGTGCTGACGTACTTATCGGTCGTTCACTAAGCCGTAACCTAACCGTTGACCCAAACTTAGATCCAGATCTTCTGAAGAAAGCACGTATCTTGTTTGATGACTTCTACGAGCAGGGCGGTCATAAGCTAAGCCACCTTTACCCATTAGTAAAAGAGACCTTGGCAGAGCTGCACCAAGCGGGCTTTACTATGGCATTGGTAACGAACAAGCCATCGAAGTTTGTGCCAGACGTGCTAGCGCAACACGGTATCGATAAGTACTTTGTAGATGTACTTGGCGGTGATTCTTTCCCAGAGAAAAAACCGAACCCAGTAGCGCTAAACTGGTTGCTAGAAAAGCACAATGTGAAAGCAGAAGAGATGCTAATGGTTGGCGATTCAAGTAATGACATTAAAGCGGCAAAGAATGCGGGTTGTCATTCGTTTGGCCTGACTTACGGCTACAACCACGGTGAGCCTATTTCAGCATCAAACCCTGACTACGTGGCAGATAATGTCGCGCAATTGCTCGATGTCGTTCTAGTTTCTGCATAAAGCGGACAAAAGTTAGCTAACCCACTAGCAAAATACTTATCAATGAGTACACTGGATGAGCCGCGCAGAAAGAGCTGTGCGGCTTTTCTATATTTAAGTTAAGAAGCTAAGCCATCAATTGACTTAGCGAATAAGCAAAGGAATTAAAACCATGAGCAAGCCCATCGTATTGAGTGGTGTTCAACCATCTGGTGAACTAAGTATCGGTAACTACTTGGGTGCTCTACGTCAATGGCAACAGATGCAAGATGACTACGATTGCCAATACTGTGTGGTAGACCTTCACGCAATTACGGTTCGTCAAGATCCGAAAGCACTGCATGAAGCGACTCTAGACGCACTAGCAATCTGTCTTGCTGTCGGTGTTGATCCAAAGAAGAGCACGCTATTTGTTCAGTCTCACGTACCAGAGCATGCTCAACTTGGTTGGCTTCTTAACTGTTACACACAAATGGGTGAACTGAGCCGTATGACTCAGTTTAAAGACAAGTCTGCGCGTCACTCAAACGACGTAAACGTAGGTCTGTTTGATTACCCTGTATTGATGGCTGCGGATATCCTGCTTTACGGTGCTCACCAAGTACCTGTAGGTAGCGACCAGAAACAACACCTAGAGTTAGCGCGTGATATCGCAACTCGCTTCAACAACATCTACTCGCCAGAACAGCCAATCTTCGAAGTGCCAGAACCGTACATCCCAACAGTGAATGCACGTGTAATGAGCCTACAAGATGCGACCAAGAAGATGTCTAAGTCAGACGACAACCGTAAGAACGTGATTACTCTGCTAGAAGAGCCTAAGTCGATCATCAAGAAGATCAACAAAGCGCAAACCGATGCAGAAACACCGCCACGTATTGCTCACGATTGGGAAAACAAAGCGGGTATCTCTAACCTAATGGGCCTTTACTCAGCAGCGACGGGTAAAACGTTTGAAGAGATCGAAGCGCAGTACCAAGGCGTTGAGATGTACGGTCCGTTCAAGAAAGATGTAGGCGCAGCATTGGTTGAGATGCTTGAGCCGATTCAAGCTGAATACCACCGTATCCGTGCTGACCGTGCCTACATGGACGCAGTAATGAAAGCCGGTGCTGAAAAAGCGTCTGAGCGCGCAGCAGTAACGCTGAAGAAAGCATACGAAGCCGTAGGTTTTGTAACTCGCCCATAGGGTGAATCAAAACCTTCCGCGATAAAATCTAAGCCCAAAGTGACTATGTTTACTTTGGGCTTTTTAGTGCCCGCTACATCTGGCTCTCCAACAATTATGCTGTTTGAATTGATAATCTACGTATTTAATGGCTAACATATTTGTAAAATCAATGCTGTGCATAGTATCTTATTAAATAAGCTTGGGTTTTATAAATGCGTGCTCGTTTCTATTTATGTTGGAAATATATAGCGTGCCAAACAATTGATGATTCCAAAGTGATAAGTTCCTCATTTTCTTGCCAACTGACTTATTCCTTTCATAAATAAACCTGATAGTTACCACAAAATACATGACTGCCCATAGATGGCAGTAATTATAAATCGATGAACTCAGGTGAAACGGATGGCTCTTTTACACAAACCTTCATTGCTAGCAGTGGCAATTGGTAGCTTGTTAACGACAAGCGCACACGCTGATTTGTTTATTTCACAATATGTGGAAGGCGGCAGCTACAACAAAGCGGTTGAGATTGCCAACAGCGGTGATAGCAGCATTAATTTAGATGGTTATTCATTGGCTAAATCAGCGAATGGCAACGGATCATGGGGCGCCACTTTACCTTTAGATGGCCACGTTTTAGCGCCTGGTGAGGTACTGGTTGTTGCGCATAGCAGTGCAAGCGATGAGATTAAAGCCGTCGCTGATATTCTTAACGCTTCATTGGCTAATCACAATGGTGATGACCCATTGGCTATCTTGAATGCAGACTCAAGCGTGTTGGACATGGTTGGCGTGATGGGCGATGTCGACTGGGGTAAAGACGTTACCTTGGTTCGTGCTGACCAAACCCCATCGGCGACGTTTGACGCTTCACAGTGGGTATCGCTACCAAAAGACAACATTGAAGGCCTAGGTTCCTTAGACAATGTTGAGTTGCCAGAAGCCTTTGCTTGTACGCAAGATGGCTCAGACCCAGTATTCACCACCATTCAAGAAATCCAAGGTGAGGGCGCGACATCGCCGTTCATCGATGGCTACCCGTACATCACCGACGATGAGTATTTCGTAAAAGGGGTGGTAAGCGCGGTCACTACCGGCCTAACTAAAGGTTTCTATCTGCAAGCTCTTGAGGATGACTTCAACTCAAGCACTTCTGAAGGTCTATTTGTTCATACTAACCAATCTAGCTCAGAATTAGCTGCAGGCGATGTGGTGTGTGTGAAAGGTAAAGTACAAGAATACTACAGCCACACTCAGCTTAAAGTTGAAAACAATCAATGGTTAAAGCAAGGCGAGCAGGACGCACCTGACGCGACAGACATTGAAGTATTAGACACTGACGAGAACTTCGCGGCGACACTTGAACGTTACGAAGGCATGTTGGTGAAAACAACTGAAGCGCTAGATATGCGTGTAACGCGTACCTTCGGTTATGACTACGCAGGTCGTCGTAACAACATGGTTTTGGCGCATGAGCGTATCAACATGCAACCAAACCAACTTTTCGCAGCGGGTTCTGATGAAGCGAAACAGCAAACAGAAGACAATGCTGACCGTCGTCTTTTCGTAGAGACTGACCAAAAAGCAGGTGATGGACAGGTTCCTTTCTACCCAGATTTTGGCCGTACTGACATCGACCAAGATGGCTCAACGGAAGACTACATCCGTATTGATGACACCATTGTTGGTCTAGAAGGCGTGTTGACCTACAGCTATGGCGAGTACCGTCTGATTCCGACTAACCAGATCACGGCTGAAAACTTCATTCGCAACGACCCACGTACCGACAAACCAGACATGGATGAAGGCGACCTACGTATTGCGACCTTTAATGTATTGAACTACTTCAACTCACCATTTGGCGGTGATGCGAATCAACATGGTAATAACCGTGGTGCAAACACCATCACTGAGTTTGAGATGCAACAAGAGAAGATTGTAAACGCGATTCTTCGCTTGGATGCTGACATCATCGGCTTGATGGAAATCGAGAACAACGGATTTGGTGAAGGTTCGGCAATTCAACAGCTTGTGAACCAACTGAATGATCGCATTGAGCATAAGAAAGACCGTTACACCTTTGTGGCTGTCGACTCTAATGAAGATGGCGTTACCGACGAAATGGACTCGATCGGCACTGATGTGATTACTACGGGTGTTATCTACCGTAAGAAGGTGGTTAAGCTTAAAGACAGCCGTGTCATCGCGATGCCAAGCCAGCAAGCACCAGAGGTGTTAGACGACTCAGGTAAGGTGATTGAAGATGGTAAGAACTACCAACGTGACTCATTGGCACCAACCTTTAAGGTGAAGGGCACCAAAGAGAAACTGACTGTAGCGATTAACCACTTTAAATCGAAAGGTTCTAAGTGTTGGGAAGATGCTGCCCCTGTTGAGCAAGGCGGTCAAGGTGGTGTAGATGCCGATAAGCAAGGCTCATGTGAGAACTTCCGTGTTGCAGCGGCGGTTGCGTTGGGCGAAGCACTCGATAGCATTGAAGGTCACAAAGTGATTCTGGGTGATATGAACTCGTATGGCATGGAAGACCCAATGCTAGTGCTGACAGATTACTCTGAAGAGAAGTATGGCAAGCAGATCAAAGCAGCGCGTAACACTTACATTAATGGCGTTGAGCAGTTTGGTGATAACGGTGCGGTGATTACTAAGAACTACGGCTACATTAATGCCGTAGCTCAGAAGCACCCAGACAGCTGGAGCTACTCATACAACGATGAAGTTGGCGCTTTAGACCACTTATTGGTGAGCGAGAGCTTAAAAGACATGGTTGTCGACGCGACCGACTGGCATATCAATGGTGGTGAATCGACGCTATTTGACTACAACGAAGAGTACAAAGGCGACCTGCCTAAGTATCAAGACCACTTCCGTTCATCGGATCATGATCCAGCGGTTCTTGAGCTAAAAGTCGGTGGTTCGTTTAGCTTTGGCGCGTTGATGTCACTGTTTGGCTTAGCGATGTGGCGCCGTCGTAAGTAGTGAGTGAATCAGCTTTACTGCTAACGGTGAAAGTGAGTACACGTCACCGAATGCGGGTAATTGACAGTTATCTGTAAACAATTAAGGTCAACCTAGGTTGGCCTTAATTATTGGTGAAATGCAGTTTCCACTTGCCTTTCGCTATGGGTATTGCACAATACCGCCCCTATATCTCCCAATCATTTAGTATTTAGCAAACGATTTCACTCATGTTACTTATCATCGATAACTACGACTCTTTTACCTATAACTTATATCAGTATTTCTGTGAGTTAGGGGTAACTGTAAAAGTTGTACGCAATGATGAAATTGATATTGCGGGCATTGAAGCGCTGAATCCTAGTCACCTTGTGATATCCCCAGGGCCTTGTACACCGGATGATGCGGGTATCTCTCTACAAGTCATAGAACACTTCGTTGGCAAGTTGCCAATCTTAGGTGTGTGTCTTGGCCATCAAGCCATTGCTCAGGTGTTTGGCGGTGAAGTGGTGAGAGCAAGACAAGTGATGCACGGTAAAACCTCACCGATACGCCACAATGGGAAGAGTGTTTTCCAAGGTCTGAATAACCCACTAACCGTCACGCGTTACCACTCCCTTGTGGTGAAAAACGGCACACTACCAGATTGCTTTGAACTGACTTCTTGGACAGAGCTTGAAGATGGCAGTATGGATGAGATCATGGGCTATCAACACAAAACCTTGCCAATTGATGCGGTTCAGTTCCACCCTGAATCGATTAAAACAGAGCAAGGGCACCAACTTCTGGCTAACTTTTTAGCACGTTAAGTGTTTAAAGCAGGTGTTTTACTCTCCTAAATAGGTGAGCTTAACCTGCGAACTCCTTCGTTATACGTTTTAATTCGAGTTTTACCGAGCTCGATCCTTCTGACGCCGATCACTTTTTATAACATTTCTTCCTCACCAGGCTAAGTTTTTAGCCTATGCAAAGTTATTCGCCGTATTTCCTTTTGAACCCAATATACCGCTGTGCCAGTAAGGCTTTGCCTTTGCAGGATAGGCGCATACGTAAAAAAAGCTTCATAAAACAGGTTGATTGATGCATAAATAGTCATAGGTAGTGAGGTTTAGCTGGTTGTGAGGGATGGCTAAAGAATAATCTACTATTGAAAACGTTAATTAAATGTAAATATAATGCTGCGGCGGGATTGTAGCGAGACAAAATTTTTTCGTCTCACTTATGAATCATTACGCTTATTTGCGAAGCTTGCGGTATCGAGAAGGAATGTACGATGACAGTGGAAAATAATGTAGAACGTAGTCTGTTTAATGAGGTGATGGTGCCTTGTTATAACCCAATGGAAATGATCCCGGTAAAAGGGGAAGGCGCACGTGTATGGGACCAACAAGGGCGAGAGTATATCGACTTTGCTGGTGGTATTGCTGTGAGCTGTTTGGGTCACTGTCACCCAGCAATGGTGAATGCCGTTACTGAGCAAGCAAATAAGATTTGGCACCTAAGTAATGTAATGACTAACGAACCTGCACTGCGTCTAGCGAAGAAGCTAACTGACGTATGTTTTGCAGAAAAAGTATTCTTTGCGAACTCTGGCGCAGAAGCGAATGAGGCAGCACTTAAGCTAGCTCGTCGTTGGGCAGCGGTTGTTCACGGTCCTGAGAAATCTGAAATCATTGCATTCAAACAAGGTTTCCACGGTCGTACTTTCTTTACTGTAACCGTTGGTGGTCAAGAGGCTTACTCTGATGGCTTCGGTCCAAAACCTGGCGATGTAACTCACCTGCCTTACAATGATATTGCGGCTCTAGAAGCGCATATCTCTGATCGCACTTGTGCAATCATGATGGAACCTCTGCAAGGCGAGGGCGGTATCATTTCTCCAACGGCTGAGTTCGTGAATACGGTTCGTGAACTGTGTGACAAGCACAATGCACTGCTGATTTTTGATGAAGTACAAACAGGTAATGGCCGTACTGGTAACTTCTATGCTTACCAAGGTCTGGGCGTGACGCCAGACATTCTAAGCACAGCGAAGTCTCTAGGTGGCGGTTTCCCTATCGGCGCAATGCTGACGACGTCTGAACTGGCTACACACCTTAAGGTTGGTACGCACGGTTCTACATACGGTGGTAACCCACTGGCGTGTGCGGTAGCTGAAGCAGTGGTTGACGTAGTTAGCCAACCTGAAACTCTAGAAGGCGTAAAAGAGCGTGAAGCGCTATTCCGTGATGGTCTAACTAAGATTAACGACAAATACCAAATTTTCAGTGAGATTCGTGGTAAAGGCCTATTGTTAGGTGCTGCACTGAATGACGAATGGCAAGGACGAGCGCGTGACGTATTAGTAGCAGCAGGCGAGCAAGGCCTAATGGTACTGGTTGCGGGTGCAAACGTGGTTCGTTTTACTCCATCACTGGTTATCACTAAACAAGAAATTGAAGAAGGCTTATCAAAACTAGACAAAGCAATCGCTACGCTAGTTTAGCCTGAGCGGCGTCATAGGAATGATCGCCATTAGAGCGATCCCATGACGTACTGCTAAAGGCCCAAGCTTCTGGTTTTGGGCCTATTTTGCATCTGGAGGGAATATTGATGCTAGTTGTTCGCCCAATAAAACTGTCTGATTACGATGCGCTGCACACCTGTGCAGTTGAATCAGGTCATGGATTCACATCTCTTCCGGTTAACGAAGAATTGTTAACTAACCGAATTACCCATTCTGAATACAGCTTTGCGAAAGCAGACGTGACCGAACCCGGTGATGAAGGCTATCTAATGGTGGGTTTCGACGCTGAAACTGGCGAAGTTGCTGGTACAACAGGCATCGAAGCTTCCATTGGCTGGGATGTGCCTTTTTACTCGTACCACATCAGTAAAGTGGTTCACTCTTCACAGCGCCTTAAAGTGAATAACGTGGTTAAGCTGTTGACGTTTGGTAATAACTACACAGGCTGCAGCGAAATTTGTACGCTGTTCTTACGTCCTGATTACCGCAAAGGCTTAAACGGTCGACTGATGTCTAAGTGTCGTTTCCTACTGATGGCTGAGCACCCAGAGCGTTTCTCAAAAACGATCTTTGCTGAGATGCGTGGTGTATCAGATGCAGAAGGTAACTCGCCATTCTGGAAGTGGTTGCAAGAGCACTTCTTCTCGATTGATTTCACACTAGCCGATTACCTAACGGGGATTGGTAAGAAAGGCTTCATCGCAGACCTTATGCCGAAACTGCCAATCTATGTAAACCTATTGAGTGAAGAAGCTCAGGCGGTGATTGGTCAAGTGCACGATAATACCCGCCCAGCATTGAAACTGTTGGAACGTGAAGGTTTCACGAATCGTGGTTATGTCGACATCTTTGATGCGGGACCAACGGTCGAGTGTGATTTAAGAAACATCGAATCTGTACGTCACTCTATTCGAGCACAGGTTCAAATTGCAGAGCACTCTAGCTCTAAAGACTTCCTAATTGGTAATACCTCATTTGAGAACTTCCGCGCAGTGGCCGCGAAAGGTGCGTATGACCAAGCAAGCGATACAGTGATTTTATCATCTGAAGTAGCAAGCGCTCTTGAAGTAAAAGAAGGCGAATTCGTTCGCATGTTGGCTCAATAAGAGCGGCGATTATCTGTCGAAGATTTTAAGGATAGAAGTATGACTCAGTGGATAGCAGGACAATGGGTAGCGGGTCAAGGTGATGCCATGACATCAGTAAGCCCATACAACAATGAAGTAGTGTGGCAGGGTGATAGCGCAACACCGGCACAGGTTGAATCTGCAGTGGCAGCGGCTCGCGAAGCGTTCCTAGTTTGGAAAAAACTGAGCTTTGCTGAGCGTGAAGCGATCGTGTTGAAGTTCGCAGAAAAAGTAAAAGAGAACAGCGAAGAGATCGCGCAAATTATCGCAAAAGAGACGGGTAAACCTATTTGGGAAACTCGCACTGAAGCGGGCGCAATGGCGGGCAAGATCGCTATCTCTATTCGTGCTTATCACGAGCGTACCGGTGAAGCATCACGTGAAGCGGCTGGTAACCAAATTGTACTTCGTCACCGTCCATTGGGCGTGATGGCGGTATTTGGCCCTTACAACTTCCCAGGTCACCTACCAAATGGTCATATTGTTCCTGCATTGCTATCGGGAAATACAGTGGTATTCAAACCTTCAGAGCAGACGCCTTGGACAGGTGAGTTCGCAATGAAGCTATGGCAAGAAGCGGGTCTTCCTGCTGGCGTAATCAACCTAGTGCAAGGTGCTAAAGAGACCGGCATCGCACTGGCTGATGCTAAAGGTCTTGATGGCGTACTATTTACAGGTAGTGCTAATACGGGTCATATCCTGCACCGTCAATTCGCGGGTCAACCGGGCAAGATGCTGGCACTAGAGATGGGTGGTAATAACCCTATGGTGATCAGTGACCAATACGGTGACGCAGACGCAACGGTATACACCATTATCCAATCAGCGTTCATCAGTGCTGGTCAACGTTGTACATGTGCTCGTCGCCTGTATGTTCCTGTTGGCGAGAAGGGCGATCTGCTACTCGACAAACTGGTCGCAGCGACGCAAAAGATTCGTGTTGATCAGCCATTTGCTGAACCTGCACCTTTCATGGGGCCTCAAATCTCTGAAGCTGCCGCTAAGTTTATTCTAGACGCACAAGCTAACCTGCAGTCTCTGGGGGGTGTCAGCCTAGTAGAGGCAAAAGCAGGCGAAGCGGCGTTTGTTTCTCCGGGCATTATCGATGCAACCAACATTGCTGACCTGCCAGATGAAGAGTACTTCGGCCCATTGCTACAAGTGGTTCGTTATCAGTCGCTAGAGCAAGCGGTTGAATTAGCTAACGACACACGCTTTGGTTTGTCAGCAGGTTTAGTATCGACAGACGATTCTGAGTGGGAATACTTCGTTGACCATATCCGTGCGGGTATTGTTAACCGCAACCGCCAACTCACAGGCGCAAGTGGTGATGCACCATTTGGTGGTCCGGGTGCTTCTGGCAACTTACGCCCAAGTGCTTACTATGCGGCAGATTACTGTGCTTACCCAATGGCTTCAATGGAAGGTGGTGAAACTCAACTGCCAGCTACGTTTAGCCCAGGTATCGAGCTGTAGTTTAGATTGATATTGAGCGAAAGCTCATTCATTAGTTATGAAATAAGGAAGCAGCGTATCGCTTCCTTATTTTAACCACGCTCAGCGTCAAGATTGGGCGGTAGATAATAATAGAACAAGTATGTCACAGGCTGATGGCTGCTGACTTTGTGTCTCAGTCTCTCCCTTTCTAATCCAAATCACTAGCTTGCTAGAACCTCTGACAAGGAGTCACCATGACGCCCGATCTACTCTTTAAATCACTATGGGACGATTACATTCACAGACTTTGCCCGTCGGCAGAGAAAGTACATCACTTGCTAAAAGAAGATGAAGCGCTGATCAATGATCACATTGCATTGCGTACTTTTAATGTTGCCCCTCTAGGTATTGAAACATTAGCCAAACCTTTCCTTGAGCTAGGTTACAAAGCATGTGGCGATTACTTGTTTGAAAGCAAGAAGCTAGTGGCTAAACACTACGAACACCCAGACCCAAAACAACCGAAAGTGTTCATTAGTGAGTTGAAGGTAGAAGAGTGTTCTGGTGAATTACAGCAGATCGTTGCCAAATTGGTTGAGCAGGTTGATGCAAGTAAGTTAGAGGGACACGAATTCCTATTTGGTGGCCGCCTTTGGGATTTGAGCTTCGCTGATTTCCAACTGTTAGCGAAGGAGAGCGAATACGCCTCTTGGTTAGCCGCTCACGGTTACGGTGCTAACCACTTCACGGTTAGTGTCAATCAACTGAACAAGTTCGATGAAGTACAAGCAGTGAATGACTACCTGAGTGATGCTAGCTTTACGATTAACGCATCTGGTGGTGAGGTAAAAGGCTCTCCAGAGGTGTTATTAGAGCAATCATCAACAATGGCAGACAAAGTGCCAGTGGCATTTGTTGAAGGCAATGAGATGATTCCTGGTGGCTTCTATGAGTTCGCTAAGCGCTATCCAATGGCCAATGGTGAGCTTTATACCGGTTTTGTTGCTGCATCGGCGGACAAGATCTTCGAAAGCACCAACGGTTAAAGAAAGATACGATTACGGTTTTTGCCCTAGAAACTCGGGTACGCTTCGCTTCGAGAATGTTTACAAGGCGAGAGCCTCATGTGTTCCATTCGTATCTCGTATCTCGTATCTCGTATCTTCTCTCAATAAAGAAAAAGCCACCAAATTCGCATTTGGTGGCTTTCATATTTTTGACTCAGTTAATCGAAATTAACGAGTGCCGTATACCACGATAGTCTTACCGTGTGCAGAAATTAGGTTCTGCTCTTCTAGCATCTTCAAGATACGACCTACTGTCTCACGAGAACAACCAACGATTTGGCCAATCTCTTGACGAGTGATCTTGATTTGCATGCCGTCAGGGTGAGTCATTGCATCTGGCTGTTTCGCTAGGTTTAGTAGCGTTTGAGCGATACGACCTGTTACGTCAAGGAACGCTAAGTCACCAACCTTTTGGCTAGTTACTTGTAGGCGGCTTGCCATTTGCGCTGAAAGACGCATTAGGATGTCTGGGTTCACTTGGATAAGTTGACGGAACTTCTTGAAAGAAATTTCAGCTACTTCACAAGGAGATTTAGCACGAACCCAAGCTGTACGCTCTTGGTCTTCTTCGAACAAGCCTAGCTCACCGATGAAGTCGCCTTGGTTTAGGTAAGAAAGAATCATTTCCTTACCTTCTTCGTCTTTAATAAGAACTGCCACAGAACCTTTAACGATGTAGTACAAGGTCTCTGCCTTTTCACCAGCATGGATCAAAGTACTTTTTGAAGGGTACTTATGAATATGACAGTGTGAAAGGAACCACTCTAATGTTGGATCGGTTTGAGGTTTACCTAGAACCATAATATCTCACTTCCTCTGCAGGGTATGCTTGCCGCTTTCCGTATTTTAGCTAAGCCTGAATTGACTTCTTAGGATAAGAGCACTCGATGAGCGCTGCAAGCTATCTTGTGTTTCGTTTAAGAATAGTATCCTTTTTCAGGTACTATTTCTTGATTTTAATCGTGACCAAGCTACGATTTTTTACGCAAAATTGTGCACATGATCACGGTATGAAAAGTAATCAGCCAGAATGTCGTTTTGTTAACCTATTTTCCCAGTTTCGATGAGTTGTTGTAGGATTGGCCTCACAATGAGCTCCATAGCAAAGCTCATCTTACCACCTGGCACCACTAGTGTGTTATGACGAGACATGAATGAGCCATCAATCATGGCCAAAAGATACGGGAAATCGACGTTTTTGATGCCGCGCAAACGTATAACAACGAAGCTTTCATCTAAACTTGGAATCCCTTTGGCGTTAAGTGGGTTTGATGTATCTACGGTTGGGACACGCTGAAAGTTGATATGAGTACGCGAAAATTGCGGGGTAATATAGTTAAGGTAATCATCCATTGAACGAACAATGGAGTCCATTACTGCTTCGCGTGAGTGGCCACGATCGCGTGTGTCACGAACGAACTTTTGAATCCACTCTAGGTTTACGATAGGAACCATGCCAATCAGCAGGTCGACGTGTTGAGAGACATTAATGTCGCCATCAACCACACCGCCGTGTAGACCTTCGTAAAACATCACGTCTGAATTTTCAGGGATATCTTGCCATGGCGTGAAGGTGCCAGGCATTTGATTATAAGGCACAGCTTCATCGAACGTATGTAGGTAACTACGTACTTTACCAGTACCTTCATTACCGTACTTACGGAAAAACTCTTCTAATGCTGCGAAGTCGTTGGCTTGTGGGCCGAAGTAGCTGATGTGCTTACCTTGCTCACGTGCCTTGCGGATCTCGACGTCCATTTCTGGTCGAGTGAAGCGGTGAAAACTATCCCCTTCAACCCAAGCAGCCTTCACGTCCATCATATTGAACATTTTTCGGAAGGCTTCTGAGGTAGTGGTGGTGCCGGCTCCTGAAGAACCCGTCACCGCAATAATTGGATGTTTAGCGGACATGACAACCCTTGTCTTATGAGTAACTTACTTGTTAGCAATCGTTTTCCACTATAACACGGCTCTGTGTTAAGCGCAGCTTAGAAGCGTTTTGTGAGCTGGATATCAACGGTTTCGTGCAGTTCGGAAAACACGATATTGGCCTCACCAGAAGCTAATTGATGTTTCACTTGGTCAATCTTGTTTTGTAGAGAGATCTCCACGTCGCCGTAGTCTGTACCCTCACGCAGTACGAATTCCTTGATGAGGTTTTCCAGCGTATCAGGCTCGATGTCTTTCCATGGGATGATCATAAATACTTCTCTCTTTTATGTTCATTGATATGTTGATGAGTGTGTCTAGTGATGTTTATAGTGCAACCCCAATTAGGGACTGCGCTATCTTACCAAGGTTTCGCGTTTATATTTAGCAAGGCTTCGTCGTTATGCTGAACCTTGGATACTTTCATAATAGGCTGGTAGCGCTTCTTCTAACCAAAACCTTGGTTTTAGTGTACTACCAGTAATGAACCCAACATGACCCCCTTTCTGGAACAAGCGATAATCGATGTTATCCGGCAGAACGAACTTAGGAATCACATCATCGGTCATAAAAGGATCGTCTTTAGCGTGGATGATCTGAGTTGGTAGCTTTATCTTATTGAGCTTAGGAAGAGCCGAGCACTGTGCGTAATAGTCTTGAGCGTTCTTGAATCCATGCAGAGGCGCGGTGATTCGTTCATCAAACTCATACAACTTATCAATCCTCTTGATTGTCTCAGCGGTGATGTCGAGCTTCTCTTGCAGCAGGTTAATCTTTTTTAGGGCGTTTGATTTGAGAGAGCTGAGCAGGTACTTCTTGTAGAGCTTAGAGAAGCCTTTCTCAATGCGACTCGCGCAACAAGCTAGATCAAAAGGGGCTGACACTATGGTTGCTGCTGATAGCAGGGGATCGTCTGCATACTCAGCCAGATAATTTGCTAGCATGTTTCCGCCTAAAGAGATGCCGACCGCCACCTTAGGGTTGTTGGGAAACTGTGCGTGCAGGTGTCTTAGGAAAAAGCGAGCATCTTCGACTTCGCCAGAATGGTAGGCACGTGCCAAGCGGTTCGGTTTACCGCTACAGCCTCTAAAATGCATCATCACCGACAACCAACCATCCTTGGCAAACGCATTCATCAGCCCGTTGGCATAAGGGCTCTCAAAACTGCCCTCTAATCCGTGAAACAGAATAAAGATAGGTTTGTTGCTAGTCAGTTCATCGTTATCTGGTGATTCACTCCAAGCAAGGTCTAGGAAATCACCATCAGGCGTTTCTAAGGTTTGCCATGTAGGATGGAACAACGCCTGCTTTCTGATAAACCTTGGCACTAAAGTTTGTAAGTGTGGGTTAGATAAACCAGCCGCTGCGGTAAATATGGTCATAAAACAGTCCGTGCTTTTTATGGGCTTTGAAAAGTATTAAGTATTGCGATGCGCCCACGTTTTTATTTGAGCTTGGTTGATTCTCGGTGCAAGCGCAAGCCTTTCACTGAGACTCAATGTAAAACATGTTGTGAGTAACTGATTGAATATTATCAAACTTGTACGAGCTAGCCTCTGCTTGCTATGAGCACTCGTTTTGCTAGGTGCAGCGAAATATCAATACGAGAGTAAGCTTGTACCGGAACAACTCAAAAGAGAAAGAAAACGAGTTAAGGCTGAGGGGCGGGTTCAGAAAATGCGTCATAGAGATTTTCTGCCCCGAGTAGACGACAATATTGCAGAGCCAACGGCGCTTGTTGATTAGTGAACAGTTGCAATGAGTTGATACAGTCGACAAGATCGGATTGCTGCTGCTTCTCAAGTTGCAGTTCAAACTGTAAGGCTTCACGGTATAGAGAGTCGACAACATGCTCTTTAAGGTGTTTACGTAACTCTCGATAACTATGAAGTAGGGTTTCGGAGCGGCTTAAGCACTGCTGTACTTTGTGCCACTCTTCTTCTGCAAAAGACACTTGCTGCTCATCGAGCCATTTGAGGAGCAGCAGTAGATTGACGTTGCCGTGGAACTGGTTTTGCAAAGTTAAGCACGCATCTTTAACACCGCGCACACTGTAATACTGAAGGCTAAATTGCCATAGTCGTTCCAGTGTTAGTGATATTGGGGCGTGCTTTGGGCTCATAAGTTATCCATATCCTGTTCCATCTGCTCAAGCTCTTCTTGAGTGGACATCCAATCCATTTCAACTTCTTCAAGTTGTGACTTACTGCTCGCTTGTAGGGCGAGTACTTCATTCAGTTTAGCCTTATTTTCAGCTTCATACAGTGAAGTGTCGGATAATTGTTGCTCGGCTTCTTCAAGAGCAAGCGTCAGTTTATCCATCTGCTTTTCAAATTGAGTCAGCTTTTTACGGATTGGTGCGGTTAACTTACGGAACTCCGCTTCTTTACGCTTTTGCTCTTTTTTCGCAGCAGCACTGTTGGCACCATCTTTCGCTGGAGCCTGCGCTTGTGCTTCTTTGCGTTCCACTTTTTGCTGTTCGGTTAGCCACTTGTAGTAATCGTTCAGGTCACCGTCAAACGGCGCAACTTGGCGGTCGTGCACAAGGTACAGGTCATCGGTAGTTGCACGAAGTAGGTAACGGTCGTGCGATACGATAACCATCGCGCCTTCAAACGTCTGTAGAGCAAATGTCAGCGCCTGACGCATGTCGAGATCCAAGTGGTTAGTTGGTTCATCGAGTAGCAACAGGTTCGGTTTTTGCCATACCAGCAGCGCCAATACTAAACGTGCTTTCTCGCCACCTGAGAAAGGAGTCACTTTATCCAGTGCTTTCTCGCCTTGGAAGCCAAAGCTACCTAGATAATCACGCAGCTGCTGTTCGGTGTGTTTAGGCGCAATCTGCATCATGTGTTGCAGTGGTGTCTCTTCTGGGTGCAGCGTTTCTAGTTGATGCTGTGCGAAGTAACCAATCTTAACGCCTTGTGAGTAGCTCAGCTCGCCACCTTGCTGTTTCAGTTCGCCAGAAAGCAGCTTAATAAGTGTCGATTTACCTGCGCCGTTACGACCCAGTAGACCGATACGGCTACCCGGAACAAGGTTAAGGCGAATCTTCTCTAGGATTAATTTGTCATCGTAGCCTGCAGAGACCTCATCCATCATCATGATTGGGTTTGGTAGTGCGTCTGGTTCTCTGAACTCAAAGCTGAATGGGTTATCAAACTGAGCTGGCAGTACTTGTTCCATTTTCTCTAGCGCTTTAATACGGCTTTGCGCTTGGCGAGCCTTTGAAGCTTTATAACGGAAACGGTCGATGTAGCTCTGCATGTGAGCCATCTGCTTTTGCTGCTTCTGGTACATCGCCTGTTGCAGAATCAGTTTTTGCGCTCGTTGATTCTCAAACGATGAGTAGTTACCTGTGTACTCATTTAACTTTTGGTTTTCTACGTGCACGATGCGGTTGACGATAGGGTCTAAGAAGTCTCTATCGTGCGAGATAAGAATCAGTGTGCCAGGGTAGCTTTGTAGCCAACGCTCTAGCCACATTACCGCATCTAAGTCCAAGTGGTTGGTTGGCTCATCGAGCAGCAGTAAGTCACTGCGGCACAGTAGGGCTTGCGCTAGGTTCAAACGCATACGCCAACCACCTGAGAATTGGGTCAGGTTCCACGTCATTTGTTCTTGGCTAAAGCCTAGGCCGTCTAGCAATTCGGCTGCGCGAGCCTTAATACTGTAACCACCAATGGTTTCTATCTTGCCGTGAATCTCTGCGACGAGTGTGCCGTTGTCGGCTACTTCCGCTTTTTGCAGCTGACCTTCAAGGCCACGATATTCACGGTCACCATCAATCACGTATTCAATTGCTGTTCTTTCTAATGCTGGGGTTTCTTGAGCAACCCACGCCATTTCCCAGTGAGCAGGTTTGCTGAATGAGCCAGCATCAATCGATAGTTCGTCTTTAATTAAAGCGAACAGCGTCGATTTACCACAGCCGTTTTTACCCACCAAGCCAATCTTGTCGCCAGGGTGAAGAGTCGCAGATGCTTGGTCGAGGAGGGGCTTACCGCCGCGTAGCAATTGAATATCAGAGAAAGTAATCATAGAAATAGCATTGAAATTAGAGATGAACAGACGCCTGCATAGTAGGCTTAAACCAGATAAAAGTCGATCACAATGCAATTTGCGTTATGATGCCAATAACATATTAATAACTTTTGCTTAAATTCTTGTGGCCTTGCCACCGTTTAGCCTTAAAAGGAAAGCTTCAAAGGAATGAGTAATACGCCCTCGACAGACAAAGTAGTGCCCAAAGTATTGGTTATCTACGCGCACCCAGAGCCAGAAACCTCTATTGCCAATCAGATGATGGTTAAGAAAATAGAGTCGCTCGAGCACGTTAAAATTCACGACCTCTATGCCATCTATCCTGATTTCTTTATCGATGTGCCTTACGAGCATTCTCTGCTCCTTGAATATGATGTGATTGTGTTCCAACACCCTCTGTTTATGTATTCCTGTCCTTCACTGTTAAAAGAGTGGTTTGACCGAGTCTTGGGTAAAGGCTTTGCGTTTGGTGAGCAAAGTGCACTGAAAGGTAAACACTGGCGCAGTGTTATCACTACGGGTGGTAAAGAAGAGGCGTTTGGAGCAGCAGGCTATAATAAATATCCATTACAAGAGATTTTACAACCTTTCGAACTCACAGCTGCTTTGTGTCAGATGAATTGGATACCACCATTGGTTTTACACTGGGCACGAAATGTCACAGATATGACACGGTATCAACATGCAGAAGCGTATCGAAACTGGTTGCGAGACCCGCTACAAGATATAGGAGCGAACGATGGCTCTGACTAATGAATTTTTGCAAAGTAGCGTTATATTTTTAGCTGCCGCGGTGGTTGCTGTTCCTATCGCACAGCGCGCAGGTTTAGGCTCAGTTTTGGGCTACTTGCTGGCGGGTGTGGCAATTGGCCCATGGGGGCTTGGTTTAATTAGTGACGTAGAAGCGATTCTACACTTTTCCGAATTCGGGGTGGTGCTGCTGCTCTTCCTGATTGGTTTAGAGCTTAACCCTAAAAAATTGTGGCAGATGCGAGCGCCTATTCTCGGGCTCGGTGGCGCGCAGGTGCTGATCACCACTCTGATTATTACTGCCATCGCCTGCATGTTCGGTTTAACGTGGCAAACGAGCCTAGTAATAGGTATGGGTTTGGCCTTGTCCTCGACTGCTATCGCTTTAAGGGTTATTGAAGAGCGAGAGCTTGGGGGGAAAGAAGCTGGGCAATCTGGCTTTGCGGTTTTGCTTTTCCAAGATATTGCCGTAATACCAATGTTGGCTATGCTGCCTCTGCTTGCTGGTAACACCGGCGGAAGCTGGGCAGACATGCTGTGGATGCTAGGTGGCGTGGTTGGTTTGCTGGTGGGCGGTCACTTCTTGTTGAGGCCTCTTTTCCGCTATGTGGTAATGAGTGGTGTACGTGAGTTGTTCACCGTTGCGGCTCTGCTATTGGTGATTGGTATTGCCGTTATCATGCAACAGATCGGCTTGTCGATGGCATTGGGTACTTTCCTAGCTGGTGTGCTTCTGGCGGAGAGTGAATACCGACATGAGCTGGAAATCGCGATTGACCCGTTCAAAGGGTTGTTGCTTGGTCTGTTCTTCATCTCAGTGGGTATGGCCGTTAACTTGGGATTGTTGGCCGAAAGCCCATTTGCAATATTGATCGCTGTTCTAGCGCTAGTCGTACTAAAAGGTTTGGTTCTGTACGCCCTTGCTCGAATTTTTGGTACTCAAGCCAAAGCACGTAGTCGCATCGCAATGATTCTTAGCCAAGGTGGTGAATTCGCTTTCGTTATCTTCACAGCGGCAAGTGCACAAGGCATCTTGAGTGGTGAACAAGTGTCGTTCTTGCTAGTTGTGGTGAGTCTCTCAATGGTGACCACGCCATTAATGCTTAAGCTCCAAGATAAGTTCTTTGCTCGCCAATTGAATCAAATTAGCGAGAATGCGATGTCCTCGGATGTGGTTGATCGTAGCCCTCGAGTGATTATTGCCGGCTTCGGTCGTTTTGGTCAGATCATTGGACGTCTGATGTACGCCAATAAGATCCGTATTACGATCTTGGAAAGTGACGCTAGCCAAATCCACATCCTGAGAAAGTTTGGCTACAAGGTATTTTACGGTGATTCCACTCACTTAGAGCTGTTACGCGCTGCGGGGGCGGATAAAGCGGAAGCGATAGTGTTGTGTACAGACTCTCCTGATGAAATCATGAAAACCGTCGATTTGTGTAAGCAGCACTTCCCACGTCTTAAAATCTTGGCGCGTGCGCGAAGCCGTGTTGAAGCCTACCAATTGCTTAATCACGGGGTAAACAACTACTCGCGTGAAACCTTCCTAGGCGCACTAGACCTTGGCCGTCAAACTCTGACTGAACTTGGCATGCATCCATACAAAGCGAAGCGAGCAGAAGCACATTTTAGGAAGTTGGATAATGGTATGCTGAAAGAGTTACTGCCTCAGCATAATGAAGACGCAGAGTTAGCCCAAAGAGCGAAAGAGGCTCGTAAAGAGCTTGAAGAGATCTTTGGACATGAGATGGAGAATGACCACCAATCTCGAAACTATTGGCAATAGCTTCAGCTTAGAGTGAATGGTTCGAGCTTGTAATGAATGCTTTGAGCCAAAAGCCATTGCCCAGAGATACCTAATAATAAACGTGGTCCTATTCGCTTTCACATCAAGCATAGAGAACCGCGAATCCAGAGTAGTAAAGGATATTAACGTGAAACAGAAAAAACGCTTTATCGCAGGGGCAAGCTGCCCAAGCTGCAATACTCAAGACACGCTTCGCTGGTGGATTGAGAACAATATTGAGTTAGTGGAATGTGTCGATTGCGACTTCTCAGAGCAACGCAAACCGAAAACTGTAGAGAAATCTGAACACGCGAATCAAGAAATGATCGGTATTTTTAAGCCTGAGTGATTGAGTTTCGATAATTGATCCCCATAATATCCGGGTACAGAATTTTTCCTAAGCTCAACTGTTGGAGCTTAGTCCAAACCTCCTTGGAGCTCTCATGAAAATTGAAAAGAACGTAGTAGTTAGTGTTGCATATCAAGTGAAACTTGAAGATGGCGTAGTAGTTGACCAATCAACTGCAGAAGCTCCACTAGATTACCTTCACGGTCATAACAACCTAATTACAGGTCTTGAAAAAGAGCTTGAAGGCAAAGTAGCTGGCGACAAGTTCTCTGCAACTGTTACTCCAGAAGACGCTTACGGCGAGCACAACGATGCTCTAGTACAACGTGTTCCTGCTGACGTATTCCAAGGTGTTGAACAAATCGAAGTTGGCATGCGCTTCCTAGCGGATACAGACCAAGGTCCAATTCCAGTAGAAGTAACTGAAGTAGACGGCGACGAAGTTGTTGTTGATGGTAACCACATGCTAGCTGGCCAAACTCTAACGTTTGACGTTGAAGTAGTAGCGGTTCGTGAAGCGACTGAAGAAGAAGTTCAACACGGTCACGTACACCAAGCTGGTGGCTGTGGCAGCCACGGTCACGACCATGACCACGAAGGTGGTTGCTGTGGTGGCGAAGGCCACGACCACGGTGAAGAGAAAAAAGACGGCTGCTGCGGCGGCGGTAGCTGTGGTTCTCACTAATACCGACCTAACGGATTAGTTCAAGAATATGAAAGCCTCCCTTGTGGAGGCTTTTTTCGTATTGGGGTTGTGCTTTCTGGCGTGAGCATGACCGCTAGCGAAAGATTTGTTGTTGCTATCAGACATCGAGCTTTGGATATGATATTGATAGCAACACATAACAAGAATACGTCAGTGGAGAGTTTAGATGTCGCAACCTTTTTCAATTGCCATTCACGGTGGTGCTGGAACCATTTTGCGAGAGCAAATGAGTGATGAGCTAAAAGCGGGCATTACTGAGGCGTTAGAAAAGTCAGTATTGGCGGGTTACCAAGTACTGCAATCTGGCGGTGATGCTTTGGATGCTGTTGTGGCATCGGTAAAGGTGATGGAAGACAGCCCACACTTCAATGCGGGTAAGGGCTCCGTTCTTACGCATGATGAGTTTGTGGAAATGGATGCGTCGGTGATGCACGGTCGTGAAATGGATGCGGGTGCCATTGCTGGTGTTCGCCACATTCAGAACCCGATCGAATTAGCTCGCGATGTAATGCTGAAAAGCGACCATGTACTGTTGATTGGAGAAGGGGCGGAGAAGTTTGCCTTTGAACACGACTATACATTTACTGAGCAAGACTACTTCTTCACTGAGCGTCGTTACGAACAGCTTCAATCGATGAAAGAAAAAGGCATATTTGCTCTGTCTGAAGCGAAATACGATGAGCAGCAAGCTGAGAAATATCCAGACGACAAAAAGTACGGCACGGTTGGCGCTGTGGCATTAGACCAATCGGGCAACTTGGCAGCAGCGACCAGTACTGGTGGTGTGACAAACAAGAAGTACGGCCGAGTCGGTGATTCGCCAATCATTGGTGCGGGCACAATTGCTGAGAATGGTAATGTTGCGGTTTCTACCACAGGCATGGGTGAGTTCTTCTTAAGAAAAATGGTTGCCAGTGATGTAGCTGCGCGCATGCGTTATCTTAAAGAAGACGTTCATACCGCATGTGAACATATCATCCAAGGTAAACTGAAAACCATGGGCGGTGAAGGTGGTTTGATTGCGATTGATGACCAAGGTGACATTCACTTCGGCATGAACAGTTCCGGCATGTACCGTGCTAGTGTCGATACAGAAGGTCGAGTGGAAGTTAAGATTTATGCCGATGACTAGCTAAGCTTCGGTGTAACTCAAGTTCCCAATCAAATACGCAAAAGGCGACAGATATTCTCTGTCGCCTTTTGTTTTTCAACCAGACCAACAAGCCTCAGCTCATTGGCAACGTACATTAGTAATGTGGTGGTGGCGTCTCTTCAGATGCGTCAGCTAAGTTCGAACCATCAATGTTCTTCACTTTACCCACTACATATTTCATTTGGTCTTGCATCTTAGTGATCAACATCTGTTGTTGGCTAAGCGCTTCATTGAGTTCTTCAATGGTCTGTTCTTGGAAAGCTAGCTGACATTCTAAGTCATTCACGCGGCTTTCTAACTGTTCAACTCGCTTTTCTGTCATCGTTCTTAATCCACATTCCAAGCTTGGGCGATGCCCGAAGAGGTGCCCGATATTACACGGTTCTTATCATCAAAGGCTGCATCATACACTACCGCACGAGGAGGGCGAGTATCTTTTAATGGCTCTGCATCGTGTCGTGAAAGTCGTTTGCCATCCTGAGTATTCCACACGCTCACTTGGCTTGATGGAGTGCCTGTCACCAACATGCTGCCATCATCAGAAAAGCGGGCGCTCGAGAATATCAGTTGTCGAGACCAACTCTGCAGCTGGGCTTGAGGTTCGCCCGTTTCAAGATCCCAAATCATCGCTTGATTACCACCATCAGAGGTAAAAGCTAAATTACCGTCACGTTGTAGGGCAACACGTACGACTCTTTGTTCGTGTTCAAAGGTGCGCAATACTAAGCCAGTTTCGGTGTCCCACAGGTAGGCTTTGTAGTCGTTACCACCAGAAAGCGCATAGCGACCGTTCGAAGAAAGGGCGACGGAATTAACTTTTTCTCTATGAGCAAGGAACTCCAGACGGCGTCCGGTGACTAAGTCCACATAGATGGCTTTACCATTCGATAAACCGAGCAGTACTTTTTCACCATTGCTAGAGATATCAACATCGCGAATCAAGCCGTCAGAGATAGACCATAGTCCTTCAGCTTGGGTCCAGGATAGGTCCCAAACGGCAAAGTTCATTTGGCTGGCAGTAATGGCAAAGCGGCCATTGTCAGAGATTCGAATACGCGACACTTGGTTTTCGGACTGATCTTGAGGGCCAAGTTGGGCTAACTCTTTGTTTCCGGCAAGGTCCCAAAGCAGCAATTGTTTCTGTTGAGAGTAGAGCAGGGCGAAGCGTCCATCTCTGCTTAAAGCAAAGCTGGTGGCGCCGCTGGGCTCAATTTCCCAACGCTGCTCATCGTCTTGAAAGAAAAAGCATCCATTTAACAAGGTGATGACAATTGCACATAGCAAGGAATGGAAAAATATTTGCATCACTTCTAATAATCCGGTTTGTGTCGAAAGACATATGACTAGTATATTGTTATAACTAACGTATTCACACCAATCTAATCATTAGATTTGTGCACAATAACCAATGGCTTGGCCATTAATTGGAGAATTCAATGAAATCAGTTTTAAAAGTATCACTGCTTGCCGCAACGGTTATGCTAGCAGTTGGTTGTCAGAAAGAAGAACCAAAGGCAGAAGCACCTCAAGTAGAAGAAGTTAAAGTAGAAGCAGTAAACTTTAAAACCGAAGATGACAAAGCGGCATACGCAATCGGCGTATCTTTCGCTAACTACCTGAGCACAAGCATTGATAAGCCAAGCGAGCTAGGCATTAACCTAGACAAAGACATGGTTCTTCAAGGTATTGAAGACGTATTCGCAGAGAAAACTGCACTTAACGAAGAAGAAACTCGTGCAGCGCTTGAAGCTCTAGACAAGCGTGTTGCTGAAACTATGCAAGCACAAGCGGCAGAGAAATCAGCTGAAACTAAGAAAGCAGGTGACGACTTCCGTGCTGAGTTCGCAAAAACTGAAGGCGTTAAGCAAACTGAATCAGGTCTACTTTACCAAGTAATGACACAAGGTGAAGGCGCTTCTCCAAAAGACACAGATACCGTTCAAGTACACTACAAAGGTACATTAACTGACGGTACTCAGTTCGACAGCTCTTACGACCGTGGCGAACCAGCAACATTCCCACTAAACCGCGTAATCCCAGGTTGGACTGAAGGCGTACAACTAATGCAAGTTGGTTCTAAGTACAAATTCGTAATCCCGCCAGAGCTAGCATACGGTGAGCAAGATACACCGACTATCCCAGCTAACTCAACGCTAGTATTCGAAGTTGAACTACTTAGCATTGATAATGCTGAAGCACCTGCTGCTCAGTAATCGCTGAAGCACCTGCTGCTCAGTAATCGCTGAAAGAAATCCCGCTGTAAAAAGCGCTGATTGACTAAAAAGCCTAACTTCATGTTAGGCTTTTTTTATGATTCGAATATGAGTATTTGATTTTTAAACTTGTTCTAAATCACTAGTTGCAATGTTAGCTAGGTGTGCAATTAAAATTTTCTGATAAACTTACATAAATTTGTTGATTTTTCACACGAAGGTAAGGAATAAGTGACTACTACAGAAACAGTCAATGCAGATGTGTTACTTGAAATGGAATCAGTCAATGTCATGCCATTCAGTGAACACGATAAAATCATTCTAAGATCTTATGAAGCGGTGGTAGACGGCATTGCGAGTCTAATTGGCCCATTTTGTGAGATCGTTCTGCACTCTTTAGAAGACCTCAACACCTCTGCGATTAAAATTGCTAACGGTGAGAATACCGGGCGTCAGGTTGGCTCGCCAATTACTGACCTTGCACTGAAAATGCTAAAAGATATCGAAGGTTCTAAACGTAACTTCTCACGCTCATACTTCACCCGTGCTAAAGGCGGCGTGTTGATGAAGTCGATCACTGTGGCTATCCGAAATGGTGAAGACCGAGTGATTGGCCTGCTGTGTATTAACGTGAACCTAGATGCGCCTTTCTCACAAGTGCTGCAATCTTTCATGCCGACACAAGACGCAGACGAAGCTGCCTCATCGGTTAACTTTGCAAGCGACGTTGAAGAACTTGTTGACCAAACGGTTGAGCGCACCATTGAAGAGATCAATGCCGACAAATCAGTATCGAACAATACCAAGAACCGTCAAATCGTGATGGAGCTGTACGACAAAGGTATTTTTGATATCAAAGATGCGATTAACCGTGTTGCTGAGCGATTGAATATTTCTAAGCACACCGTATACCTATATATCCGTCAGCGTAAAACAGAGGATGAAGAGGGTTGTTAAGCTATACACTCCTAGTTAATGGGCCTCTCTACGGTTCACAGTCAGCAAGAAGTGCTTACCAGTTTGCCGTGGCTCTGCTTCAACAGGGCCACAAACTCCACAGTGTATTCTTTTATCAAGACGGCGTAAGTAACGGCTCTGACCTTACCGTGCCAGCTAATGATGAGTTTGATCTGGCTGCTGCTTGGCAGAAATTGGCAGATGAACATAATGTAAGTCTTGAGACCTGTGTTGCGGCGGCACTAAGACGTGGCATCATCAGTTCTGAAGAAGCAGAACAGCATCAGTTGAGTGGCTCTAACTTAGCTACTGGATTCACACAGGCTGGTTTAGGCAGCTTATCGGAAGCGCTACTCACGCAAGACAGAGTGGTACAGTTTTGAGAAAATTAGCCTTTGTATTTAATAGCTTTCCTCATACTACCGCTGCGGGTAGGGAAGGGTTAGACGCGTTATTAGCTGCCTCCGCTTATAGTGAAGATATCGCCGTGTTTTTTGTTGGTGATGGTGTGACACAACTTCTTAAAGCACAGCAGCCTGAACAGACACTCTCCCGTGACTACATCTCGGCGTTTAAGTTGATGGATCTGTACGACATTGAACAGGTGTACGTTTGTAAGCGAAGCCTGAGTCAGTTTGGTCTTTCCGCTGATGACTTGTTGATTGATGTCACCGTCGCTGAAGCTGATGAGTTAGCGCAGACGTTAGCTCAGTGCCAACAGATACTGACTTTCTAGGAATCGCTATGCTTCATATTGTTAAAACAGCGGATAAACTAAAACTTGCACTCGTCTACTCTCAACCACAGGATCAATTCTTGTTAGTTGAAGATGCAGTGTATGTTTGCCTTCCAAATCATGAGTTATTCACTCAAATCAGTGCAGTCGAGCACATGTCGGTATTAAAACCCGATTTAGAGAGTCGCGGCCTACAACAGTTGGCCGCTGAAGCCATCCCGCAAATAGGCTTTGATGGCTTTGTTGAATTGACGGTTTTAAACGACAAATCAGTCACTTGGTAGCTGTGTTCTATCAGTTTGGTCAAAACTAGACCATCCTGAGCTCTAGACGGCTAAAAAAGATCTGTATATTTCTTGACACACATCCCACTGCTGAATAGAATTTTGCGTCCCTAATTGCGACATGTAGTTAGGGATAGATTTTTCACAAAGCTTACTTTCAAGTAAATTTCAGGAGCTAGTTAATGGCAACTATTAACCAGTTGGTTCGCAAACCTCGTGTAAAGCAAGTTGTTAAAAGCAACGTGCCTGCACTAGAAGCGTGCCCACAAAAACGTGGTGTATGTACTCGTGTTTACACTACTACACCTAAAAAACCTAACTCGGCACTACGTAAAGTATGTCGTGTACGTCTAACTAACGGTTTCGAAGTAACTTCGTACATCGGCGGTGAAGGCCACAACCTACAAGAGCACAGTGTTGTACTAATCCGTGGCGGTCGTGTAAAAGACCTTCCGGGTGTTCGTTACCACACTGTTCGCGGCGCACTTGACTGTGCTGGCGTTAATGACCGTAAACAAGGTCGTTCTAAGTACGGTGTGAAACGTCCTAAGTCTTAATTGATTCTCTTTTTTAAAAAGAAATCGTTAAGTAAGGCCAAACACTATTTTATTTATTATTCTGAAAAGTTTTGGAAAAAACCTGAAGAAGACAACGGAGAATATCCATGCCACGTCGTCGCGTAATAGGTCAGCGTAAGATCCTTCCAGATCCAAAGTTCAAATCTGAACTGCTGGCAAAATTCGTTAACATCCTAATGGTTGACGGAAAGAAATCTACTGCAGAGAAAATTGTTTACACTGCACTAGATGCAATGGCTGAGAAGTCTGGTAAAGACCACTTAGCTGTATTTGAAGAAGCTCTTGAAAATGTTCGCCCAGCGGTAGAAGTTAAATCTCGCCGTGTAGGTGGTTCAACTTACCAAGTACCTGTAGAAGTTCGTCCGGTTCGCCGTAACGCACTTGCTATGCGTTGGGTAGTTGAAGCTGCGCGTAAGCGTGGTGAAAAATCTATGGCTCAACGCCTAGCTGCTGAAATGCTAGACGCGTCTGAGAACAAAGGTACTGCGGTTAAGAAACGTGAAGACGTTCACCGCATGGCTGACGCAAACAAAGCGTTCGCACATTACCGTTGGTAATACCTTTTTAGTGCTGCAAGGTTCCTTGCAGCACTTCTTTAGTTCCTATGCTTATGCTAGGAACTATTGCTATTTCTAGGGCAGGCAATTTTTAATCCTAGGTATAGCAATAGTCCCTAAGTCTCTAATAAGAGGATTCAACCGTGGCTCGTAAAACTCCTATTGAGCAGTACCGTAACATCGGTATCGTTGCTCACGTAGATGCAGGTAAAACAACCACAAGTGAACGTATTCTGTTCTATACCGGTCTTTCTCACAAAATCGGCGAAGTTCACGATGGTGCAGCAACCATGGACTGGATGGAGCAAGAGCAAGAGCGCGGTATTACGATCACTTCAGCAGCAACCACTACGTTCTGGCGTGGTATGGAAGCGCAATTCCCAGATCACCGTATCAACATCATCGACACTCCTGGACACGTTGACTTCACTATCGAAGTAGAACGTTCTCTACGTGTACTTGATGGTGCCGTTGTTGTGTTCTGTGGTTCATCTGGTGTTGAGCCTCAATCAGAGACAGTTTGGCGTCAAGCTGATAAGTACCAAGTTCCTCGTATGGTTTTCGTTAACAAAATGGACCGTACTGGCGCAGACTTCTTGCGCGTTATCGAGCAGATCAAGGACCGCCTAGGCGCGACTCCTGTTCCGATTCAACTGAACATTGGCGCTGAAGAAAACTTCCAAGGTGTTGTCGATCTTATCAAGATGAAGGCAATCAACTGGAATGAAGCTGACCAGGGCATGACTTTTACGTACGAAGACATTCCAGCAGACATGCAAGAAATGGCTGAAGAATATCGTACAGAACTTGTTGAAGCAGCGGCAGAAGCCTCTGAAGAGCTAATGGATAAGTACCTTGAAGAAGGTGAGCTGACAGAAGCTGAAATCAAACAAGGTCTTCGTACTCGTACCCTTAACAATGAAATCGTACTAGCAACTTGTGGTAGTGCATTCAAAAACAAAGGTGTACAAGCTGTTCTAGATGCAGTGGTTGATTTCCTTCCTTCTCCAGTTGATGTACCTGCAATTAAGGGCATCGATGAAGATGAGAATGAAGCAGAGCGTCACGCGGACGACAAAGAACCGTTCTCAGCGCTAGCATTCAAGATCGCAACAGACCCATTCGTTGGTACTCTAACTTTCATCCGTGTTTATTCTGGTGTTGTTGAAAGCGGCAAAACAGCTTACAACTCTGTGAAGAAACAACGTGAACGTTTAGGTCGCATTGTACAAATGCACTCAAACAAGCGTGAAGAAGTAAAAGAAGTACGAGCAGGTGACATCGCGGCTATTATCGGCCTAAAAGATGTAACCACTGGTGAAACTCTGTGTGACCAGAACCATAAGATTGTTCTAGAGCGCATGGAATTCCCAGACCCAGTTATTCAGATCGTTGTAGAGCCAAGCTCACAAGCCGATCAAGATAAAATGACTATCGCGCTAAGTAAATTAGCGGCAGAAGACCCATCGTTCCGCGTCGATATGGATGACGAGACAGGCCAGACACTGATTTCTGGTATGGGTGAACTACACTTAGATATCATCGTTGACCGTATGAAGCGCGAATTTAGCGTGAACTGCAACGTTGGTAACCCGCAAGTGGCTTACCGTGAAACAATTCGTGGTACAGCGAAAGCGGAAGGTAAATTTATCCGTGAACACGGTGGTAAAGGTCAGTACGGTCATGTATGGCTGAAACTGGAACCATCAGAAGTTGGCGAAGGCTTTGTCTTCGTGGATGAAATTGCCGATGGTACAGTACCAAAAGAGTTTATCGCTTCAGTAGCTAAAGGCGTTGAAGAACAGATGAACAATGGTGTGCTTGCTGGCTATCCAGTTCTGGATATCAAAGCTACACTATATGATGGTTCTTACCATGAAACAGATTCAAGTGAGATGGCGTTTACAATCGCTGCCTCTATGGCTTTCAGAGCGGGTGCACTTGAAGCGCAACCAGTTCTGCTTGAGCCTATGATGAAAGTTGAAGTGACTACTCCAGAAGACTGGATGGGTGACGTTGTTGGCGATATTAACCGTCGTCGCGGCATCATCGAAGGTATGGACGAGGGGACAGCTGGCCTGAAGATAATTCGTGCACAAGTTCCGTTGTCTGTCATGTTCGGTTACTCAACTGATTTACGTTCTGCGACACAAGGTCGTGCTTCTTACTCTATGGAGTTTAGTGAGTACGCTGAAGTGCCTAACAATGTTGCAAAAGCAATCATTGCAGAGCGTGGTTAAACAAAAGGAACGCATTTTTTTCAATTTTTGAAAGATCTAATGCGTCCAAATATTGCGCTAACGAGAGTTGGCGCATAAAATAGCAATTTCTGGCGCGTCTCGCTCAATAATGAACGTGGCGAATCATAACTAGGAAGGAACACGATTGTGTCTAAAGAAAAATTTGAACGTACGAAACCGCACGTAAACGTTGGTACTATCGGCCACGTTGACCACGGTAAAACAACTCTAACTGCTGCTATCTGTACTACACTTGCAAAAGTGTACGGTGGTGTTGCTAAAGATTTCGCATCTATCGATAACGCTCCAGAAGAGCGTGAGCGCGGTATCACAATCGCTACTTCTCACGTTGAGTACGACACTCCATCACGTCACTACGCACACGTAGACTGCCCAGGACACGCGGATTATGTTAAAAACATGATCACTGGTGCTGCGCAAATGGACGGTGGTATCCTAGTTGTTGCTGCGACTGACGGCCCAATGCCTCAAACTCGTGAGCACATCCTACTTGGTCGTCAAGTTGGTATCCCTTACATCATCGTATTCATGAACAAATGTGATATGGTTGATGACGAAGAGCTACTTGAGCTAGTAGAAATGGAAGTTCGTGAACTTCTTTCTGAGTACGACTTCCCAGGTGATGACCTACCAGTTATCCAAGGTTCTGCACTTGGCGCACTAAACGGCGAGAAGCAGTGGGAAGACAAGATCGTTGAGCTTGCAGAAGCACTAGATTCTTACATCCCTGAGCCAGAGCGTGCAGTTGACCAACCGTTCCTACTACCAATCGAAGACGTATTCTCGATCCAAGGTCGTGGTACTGTTGTAACTGGTCGTATCGAGCGTGGTATCCTACGTGTAGGTGACGAAGTAGAAATCGTTGGTATCAAAGAAACTACTCTTACTACTTGTACTGGTGTTGAAATGTTCCGTAAGCTGCTTGACGAAGGTCGTGCAGGTGAGAACGTTGGTGCACTTCTACGTGGTACTAAGCGTGACGAAGTTGAACGTGGCCAAGTACTATCTGCTAAAGGTTCTATCAACCCACACACTAAGTTCGAGTCTGAAGTATACGTACTTTCTAAAGACGAAGGCGGCCGTCACACTCCTTTCTTCAAAGGTTACCGTCCACAGTTCTACTTCCGTACAACTGACGTAACAGGCGACATCACTCTACCAGAAGGCGTAGAAATGGTAATGCCAGGTGACAACGTTCAAATGACTGTTGAGCTAATCGCTCCAATCGCAATGGACGAAGGCCTACGTTTCGCTATCCGTGAAGGTGGCCGTACTGTAGGTGCTGGTGTTGTAGCTAAAATCTTCGCTTAATAGCATTTAGATTTTTGCACTCTCTTCATTAGAAGAGCACGCATCAAAAAAGGGGAGCTTCGGCTTCCCTTTTTTATTTTGGTTATAAGGGAAATTCCTAACACGTAATATCCACAGTCTATATTCCGATTTAAATACAGTTATTTACTTAACGGCATAAATCGCCCTCCTAAACTTTCTCCTCTTCACAGCCCGTTAATCTCTCTTTTCGACGAAACACTATAACCAATCGATATAAACATACGGTAAATTTTAACTGGTAATAAGAATGATTCCTTTTTATATTTAACTGCAAGTTAAAGGGTTAGGTTTTACTATGTACGTTTGTTTATGCCATGGGGTCTCGGATAAGAAAATCCGCAAGTTGGTATTAGAAGAGGGCATTACTGACATAAAAGGAATTAAAAAGTGTACAGCACTTGGCAGTCAATGCGGCAAGTGTGTACGTTCAGCAAAAGAAGTCATTAACGACACCGCGAAAGACCTGCTTAAACAGGCAAGCTAATTCTGCTCAAAGAGCAGTAGCTTTTTTGACACTTCTCGATTTGGTTCTACAGTTAGAAGAGCCAAAGAGGAGGGCTATGTCATGAAAGGCGATCCTATCATCATTCAACATCTCAACAAAATTCTTGGTAATGAACTTGTCGCAATAAATCAGTATTTCTTGCATGCGCGCATGTATAAAGACTGGGGCTTAAAGCATCTAGCCGACAAGGAGTATCATGAATCCATCGACGAAATGAAACATGCCGACCATCTGATTGAACGAATCTTGTTTCTCGAAGGGCTGCCCAATCTGCAAGATCTAGGCAAACTTAAAATCGGTGAAGATACTCAAGAAATGCTGGAGTGTGACTTATCGTTAGAGATGGAAGCCATTCCGGATCTGAAAAACGCCATCGCTTATGCAGAAGATATTCATGACTATGTGTCACGAGATCTGTTTCTTGAGATTTTGGAAGATGAAGAAGAGCATGTCGATTGGTTAGAAACCCAACTTGGCCTCATCAAAATGACAGGTATTCAAAATTACCTACAAGCTCAATATGTCGATGAAGACGAAGGCTAAAATATATCGATAACAAGGGTAGCTGCTCAGGCGCATCCTAGTGGTTACCTTGCATTTCTTTTTCAGGCGGTAGGGCACTACCAAGAACTAAAAATCCTCCAATCACCCCTCTCAATAGATTCTGCGATTATTTTTCAAACACAGCTTGCAAGTTAAAGTGTGATCTGTATAATGCACCGCACTGGCTTAAGCTGGTTGTGAACCAATGAGCACTGAGGAGTAGGTTTTACCTAGTAATGTATACTCAGCTTATGTTCGCGGTTAATAAAAATAGTAAGGCTTGTCTTTACTTCAAAAGTTAACTGACAATGCGTCCTAATTTTGGATGCTACGGTTTCACATAAATCAATCGGCATTCTCTCGTTTTATCGAGTTTGAGTGGCGATATTGTTTGTGTAATTTTTAATAATTGGAGCTCTGTCTCATGCAGAACCAACGTATTCGTATCCGCCTTAAAGCGTTTGATTACAAGCTAATCGATGCTTCAACTGCGGAAATCGTTGAAACAGCAAAACGTACTGGCGCACAGGTTCGTGGTCCTATCCCACTACCTACTCGTAAAGAGCGTTTCACTGTTCTTACCTCTCCACACGTCAACAAAGATGCACGTGACCAGTACGAAATCCGTACTCACAAGCGTTTGATCGACATCGTTGAGCCAACAGACAAAACTGTTGATGCTCTAATGCGTCTTGATCTTGCAGCTGGCGTTGATGTTCAAATCAGCCTAGGTTAAGGGAGATAAGAATAATGATTGGTCTAGTCGGACGTAAAGTGGGTATGACCCGCGTATTTACTGAAGAAGGCGTTTCTATCCCAGTAACTGTTGTTGAGGTTGAAGCGAACCGTATTTCTCAAGTTAAAACTCTAGAGAACGACGGCTACGCAGCAATCCAAGTAACTACTGGTGCTAAGAAAGCTAACCGTGTAACTAAACCTGAAGCTGGTCACTTCGCGAAAGCGGGTGTAGAAGCAGGTCGCGGTCTTTGGGAATTCCGTTTAGAAAACGGCGAAGAGTTTGAAGTTGGCGCTGAGCTAAACGTAGAACTTTTCAACGAAATTAAAAAAGTAGACGTTACTGGTACATCTAAAGGTAAAGGCTTCCAAGGCGCTGTTAAGCGTTGGAACTTCTCTACTCAAGATATGACTCACGGTAACTCTTTGTCTCACCGTGCACCGGGTTCAATTGGCCAATGTCAAACTCCAGGTCGCGTGTTTAAAGGCAAGAAAATGGCAGGTCACATGGGTGCTGAGCGTGTAACGACTCAAAACCTAGAGATCGTACGTGTTGACGCTGAGCGCAATCTGCTTCTTATTAAAGGTGCAGTACCAGGCTCAACAGGCGGCAACGTGATCGTAAAACCTGCTGTTAAAGCATAACGTCTAGGAGTAAGTAATGGAATTGATGGTTAAAGGTGCTGATGCACTAACTGTTTCCGAGACTACTTTCGGACGTGACTTCAACGAAGCTCTTGTACACCAAGTAGTTGTTGCATATGCAGCAGGTGCTCGTCAAGGTACTCGTGCTCAAAAGACTCGTTCTGAAGTATCTGGCGGTGGCGCTAAGCCATGGCGTCAAAAAGGTACTGGCCGCGCACGTGCTGGTACAATTCGTAGCCCAATCTGGCGTACAGGTGGTGTTACTTTTGCTGCGAAACCACAAGATCACAGCCAAAAAGTAAACAAGAAAATGTACCGCGGTGCTATGAAGAGCATTCTTTCTGAGCTTGTTCGTCAAGAGCGTCTAATCGTTGTTGATAACTTCTCAGTAGAAGCACCAAAAACAAAAGAACTTGTAGCTAAGCTTAAAGAGCTTGAGCTAAGCGACGTTCTGATTGTAACTGGCGAAGTAGATGAAAATCTATTCTTAGCTGCTCGTAACCTATACAAAGTTGACGCACGTGACGTTGCTGGTGTTGATCCAGTATCTCTAATTGCATTCGACAAGGTTCTAATGACTGCTGACGCAGTTAAGCAAGTTGAGGAGATGCTAGCATGATCACTGAAGAGCGTATCTTAAAAGTTCTACGTGCTCCGCACATCTCTGAAAAAGCAACTATGGCAGCTGAGAAAGCGAACACTATCGTTTTCAAAGTAGCTAAAGATGCAACTAAGAAAGAGATCAAAGCAGCTGTAGAAAAGCTATTTGAAGTTGAAGTTAAGTCTGTAAATACTCTTGTTCAAAAGGGTAAGACCAAACGTCAAGGTATGCGTGAAGGCCGTCGTTCAGACGTTAAGAAAGCCTACGTTACTTTGAAAGAAGGTCAAGATCTTGACTTCGTTGGCGGCGCGGAATAACAGGAGTAGTTAAAAATGGCTATTGTTAAATGTAAGCCGACTTCCCCTGGTCGTCGTCACGTCGTTAAAGTTGTTAACGCTGACCTACACAAGGGTAAGCCATACGCACCTCTTCTAGAGAAAAACTCTAAGAACGGTGGTCGTAACAACAACGGTCGTATCACAGTACGTCACATCGGCGGTGGTCACAAGCACCACTACCGTGTAATTGACTTCAAACGTACTAAAGATGGCATCCCAGCGAAAGTTGAGCGTCTAGAATACGATCCAAACCGTAGCGCTAACATCGCTCTAGTTCTGTACGCAGACGGTGAGCGTCGTTACATCATTGCACCAAAAGGTGTTCAAGCAGGTGACCAGATCCAATCTGGTGTTGATGCGCCAATCAAAGCAGGTAACACTCTGCCGATGCGTAACATCCCAGTAGGTTCTACTGTACACTGTGTTGAACTTAAGCCTGGTAAAGGTGCTCAACTAGCTCGTTCGGCTGGTGCTTATGCTCAAATCGTTGCTCGCGACGGTGCATACATCACTATCCGTCTACGTTCTGGTGAAATGCGCAAAGTACTTTCTGAAGGTCGTGCAACGATCGGTGAAGTTGGTAACTCTGAGCATATGCTACGTGAACTTGGTAAAGCTGGTGCTTCACGCTGGCGCGGCGTACGTCCAACCGTACGTGGTGTAGTAATGAACCCGGTGGATCACCCACACGGTGGTGGTGAAGGCCGCACATCTGGTGGTCGTCACCCAGTTTCTCCTTGGGGCGTTCCTACTAAGGGCTTCAAGACTCGTAAGAACAAGCGCACTGACAAGTACATCGTACGTCGTCGCACTAAATAATTTATAAAGAGGAATCGCCATGCCACGTTCTCTCAAGAAAGGTCCTTTTATTGACCTACACTTGCTGAAGAAGGTAGAGAAAGCGGTGGAAAGCGGAGACAAAAAGCCTATTAAGACTTGGTCCCGTCGCTCAATGATCATCCCAACAATGATTGGTTTGACCATCGCTGTCCATAATGGTCGTCAGCACGTTCCAGTTTTCGTTACCGAAGAAATGATCGGTCACAAACTGGGCGAATTTGCACCAACTCGTACTTATCGCGGTCATGCTGCAGATAAGAAAGCTAAGAAGAAGTAAGGAGTAGATGATGGAAGCTTTAGCTAAACATAACTTTGCTCGTATTTCTCCACAGAAAGCTCGCTTAGTTGCAGACCAAATTCGCGGTAAGTCGGTAGACCAAGCTCTAGAAATTCTAACTTTCAGCAACAAAAAAGCTGCTGTATTGGTTAAGAAGGTTCTTGAGTCAGCTATCGCTAACGCGGAACATAACGAAGGTGCAGATATCGACGATCTAAATGTCGCTAAAATCTTCGTAGATGAGGGCCCTATCATGAAGCGTATTATGCCTCGTGCTAAAGGTCGTGCGGATCGTATCTTGAAGCGTTCAAGCCACATCACTATTGTTGTAGCAGATCGCTAAAGACTAGGAGAGTAAGCAATGGGTCAGAAAGTACATCCTAATGGTATTCGTCTTGGCATCGTTAAGCCTTGGAATGCTACATGGTTTGCTAATACCAAAGATTTCGCTGACAACCTAGACGGCGACTTCAAGGTACGTCAGTTCCTTACAAAGGAACTACAAAAAGCATCACTATCTCGTATCGTTATCGAGCGTCCAGCTAAGAGCATCCGTGTGACTATTCACACTGCTCGTCCTGGCGTTGTTATCGGTAAGAAAGGTGAAGACGTAGAGAAGCTACGCGCAGCTGTAGCTAAAATCGCAGGTGTACCAGCGCAAATCAATATCGCTGAAGTACGTAAGCCTGAGTTAGATGGTCAGCTTGTAGCTGATAGCATCGCGTCTCAACTAGAGCGTCGTGTTATGTTCCGTCGTGCTATGAAGCGCGCAGTACAAAACGCAATGCGTCTAGGCGCTAAAGGTATCAAAGTGGAAGTAAGTGGTCGTCTAGGCGGCGCTGAAATCGCACGTTCTGAGTGGTACCGTGAAGGCCGTGTGCCTCTACACACTCTACGTGCAGACATTGATTACGCAACTTCTTCGGCTCACACTCAATACGGTGTGATCGGCATTAAAGTTTGGATCTTCAAAGGTGAGATTCTAGGCGGTATGCCAGCTGCTAACGCAGTAGAGCCTAAAGGCGATAAGCCTAAGAAGCAGCGTAAAGGCCGTAAGTAAGGAGTCGAACGATGCTACAACCAAAACGTACTAAGTTCCGCAAGGTTATGACTGGTCGTAACCGTGGTCTAGCTAAAGGTACTGAAGTAAGCTTCGGCGAATTCGGTCTTAAAGCTGTTGGCCGTGGTCGTCTGACTGCACGTCAAATCGAAGCGGCACGTCGTGCTATGACACGTCACATTAAGCGTCAAGGTCAAATCTGGATCCGTGTATTCCCAGACAAACCGATTACTGAAAAGCCTCTTGAAGTTCGTCAAGGTAAAGGTAAAGGTTCAGTAGCGTACTGGGTTGCTCAAATCCAACCTGGCAAAGTTATGTACGAAATGAATGGCGTACCTGAAGAGTTGGCACGTGAAGCGTTCCGCCTAGCGGCACGTAAACTGCCTGTTAAAACTACTTTTGTAACTAAGCAGGTGATGTGATGAAAGCACAAGATCTACGCGAAAAGAACGTTGAAGAGCTTAACGCTGAGCTATTGAATTTGCTACGTGAACAGTTCAACTTGCGCATGCAAGCTGCAACTGGTCAGCTTCAGCAAACTCATACTCTAAAAGCTGTACGCCGTGATATCGCACGTGTGAAAACTGTTTTGACTGAAAAGGCAGGCGCATAATGAGCGAAACTAACCGCATCCAGCAAGGCCGTGTAGTAAGTGACAAGATGGACAAGTCTATCGTTGTTGCTATCGAACGTACTGTAAAACACCCAATTTACGGTAAATACGTTAAACGCACGACTAAAGTACACGCACACGACGAAGACAACACTTGTGGCCTAGGCGACAAAGTTGAAATCGCTGAGTGTCGTCCTCTGTCTAAGACTAAGTCTTGGACATTGGTTAAAGTTCTAGAAAAAGCGAAGATTTAATCTTTGTAATTCTATAACTTATAAGCGGCTCCAAATTATTTTTGGGGCCGCTTGTTTTTTGTCTACCCAATTTAAAAAAAGGGTGGTACAATTCGCGTCCCTTTTAAAGAGGCAGCCCGACCCGAGAGGGTCTAGTTTTAATATTTAGCGGAGCACTAACAATGATCCAGATGCAAAGTACACTTGACGCAGCAGATAACTCTGGCGCGCGCAAGGTAATGTGTATTAAGGTTCTGGGTGGCTCTCACCGCCGTTATGCACATATCGGTGACATCATCAAAGTTACAGTTAAGGAAGCAATTCCTCGCGGTAAAGTAAAAAAAGGTGATGTTCTGAAGGCGGTAGTAGTGCGCACCCGTAAAGGCGTTCGTCGCCCAGACGGTTCTGTCATTCGCTTCGACAGTAATGCTTGTGTATTGTTAAACGACACTACTGAGCAACCAGTCGGCACACGTATCTTTGGTCCTGTGACTCGTGAACTTCGTAACGCGAAATTCATGAAGATTGTATCACTAGCACCTGAAGTTCTGTAAGGAGCGGCAATATGGCAGCTAAAATCCGTCGTAATGACGAAGTAATCATTCTTGCTGGTAAAGATAAAGGCAAGAAAGGTAAAGTAACTAAGGTTCTGACAACTGGTAAAGTTATCGTTGAAGGCATCAACCTTGTTAAGAAACACCAAAAGCCGGTTCCGGCTCTAGGTCAACAAGGTGGCATCGTTGAACAAGAAGCAGCTATTGACGCTTCTAACGTTGCAGTTTTTAACGCGGCTACTGGTAAAGCAGACCGTATCGGTTTCCGTATCGAAGATGGCAAGAAAGTTCGTTTCTTCAAATCTAACGGCGAAACTGTTTCTAACTAATTAGAAGTAATTTGGAGTTCTACTATGGCGAAACTGCATGATTACTACAAGTCGTCTGTAGTCGCTGAGCTTACCAAAGAGTTCAGCTACACAAGCGTCATGCAAGTCCCTAGGATTGAGAAAATCACCCTAAACATGGGCGTTGGTGAAGCAATCAACGATAAGAAACTGCTAGAAAACGCAGCAGCTGATATGGCAACGATCTCTGGTCAAAAGCCACTTATCACTAAAGCGCGTAAATCTGTAGCTGGTTTCAAAATTCGTGAAGGCTACCCAATTGGTTGTAAAGTAACCTTGCGTGGTGAGCGCATGTGGGAATTTTTAGAGCGTTTAATCTCTATCGCACTTCCACGTGTACGTGATTTCCGTGGTGTTAGCGCTAAGTCTTTCGACGGTCGCGGTAACTACAGCATGGGCGTTCGCGAGCAAATCATCTTTCCGGAAATCGACTACGATAAAGTCGATCGTGTCCGCGGTCTTGATATCACTATCACGACTTCTGCGGGTTCCGATGAGGAAGGCCGAGCTCTGCTGGCTGCCTTTAACTTCCCATTCCGTAAGTAAGGGTAGGGTTACTGTTATGGCTAAACAATCAATGAAAGCACGTGAAGCTAAACGTGCAAAACTAGTAGCTAAGTTCGCTGAAAAGCGTTCTGCGCTAAAAGTTATCATTAGCGATGTAAACGCATCTGAAGAAGATCGTTGGAATGCGGTTCTTAAACTGCAATCTCTTCCACGTGATTCAAGTGCATCACGTCAGCGTAACCGTTGCAACCAAACTGGTCGTCCACACGGTTACCTACGTAAATTCGGTCTAAGCCGCATTAAGGTTCGTGAAGCTTGCATGAAAGGCGAGATTCCGGGTCTTCGTAAGGCTAGCTGGTAATTGCCACTTAATCATTTGGAGTAAATCTTATGAGCATGCAAGATCCGATTTCGGATATGCTGACCCGCGTTCGTAACGGTCAGGCAGCAAACAAAGTTGCTGTAAAAATGCCTTCTTCAAAGCTTAAAGTTGCAATTGCTGCACTACTAAAAGCTGAAGGTTACATCGTAGACTTCGCTGTTGAAGGCGAAGCAAAACCTGAGCTAGAAGTTACTCTTAAGTACTTCCAAGCTAAACCTGTAATCGAGCAAATCAAGCGTGTATCACGTCCTGGTCTAAGAGTTTATAAAAATAAAGACTCTCTACCAACAGTGATGGGCGGTCTTGGTATTGCAGTTGTTTCTACTTCCAAGGGTCTAATGTCTGACCGTGCTGCTCGTAAAGCAGGTCTTGGCGGTGAAATCATCTGTTACGTAGCTTAATAAGGAGTAGATTATGTCTCGTGTTGCTAAAGCACCTGTCGCTATTCCAGCTGGCGTAGAGGTGAAACTAAACGGCCAAGAAGTTACTGTAAAAGGTAGCAAAGGTGAGCTTACTCGCGTTCTTAACAACGCCGTAGTTATTGCACAGGAAGAAAACAACCTAACTTTCGGTCCGAAAGAAGGTGTTGCTAACGCATGGGCACAAGCTGGTACAGCTCGCGCTCTAGTTAACAACATGGTTGTGGGTGTTACAGAGGGCTTCACTAAGAAGCTAACTCTAAAGGGTGTTGGTTACCGTGCTGCTATGAAAGGCAACTCTGTAGCTCTAACTCTTGGTTTTTCTCACCCAGTAGAGCACGCTCTACCTGAAGGTATTAAAGCTGAGTGCCCTAGCCAAACTGAGATCGTTGTAACTGGTTGTGACAAGCAGCTAGTTGGTCAAGTTGCGGCTGACATTCGTTCTTACCGTGCTCCTGAGCCTTACAAAGGTAAAGGTGTTCGTTACGCAGATGAAAATGTGCGTACTAAAGAAGCTAAGAAGAAGTAAGGTATCACTATGGATAAGAAAGCATCTCGCATCCGTCGTGCTACACGTGCACGTCGTAAGATTGCAGAACTTGGTGCAACTCGCCTGGTAGTACACCGTACTCCTCGCCATGTTTACGCACAAGTTATCGCGGCAAACGGCTCTGAGGTTATCGCAGCTGCTTCTACTGTAGAAAAAGCGATCCGTGAGCAAGTTAAGAACACTGGTAACGTTGATGCAGCTAAAGCAGTTGGTAAAGCTGTTGCTGAGCGCGCTCTTGAAAAAGGCGTAGCTTCAGTTGCATTCGATCGTTCTGGTTTCCAATACCACGGTCGAGTAGCGGCGCTAGCAGAATCTGCTCGCGAAGCTGGTCTGAAATTCTAAGGTAGGGTTGGAAGATGGCTAAAGAACAACAACAAGCTAATGATTTGCAAGAAAAGCTAATCGCTGTTAACCGTGTATCTAAGACGGTTAAAGGTGGTCGAATCATGAGCTTCACTGCACTAACAGTAGTTGGTGACGGTAATGGTCGTGTAGGTTTCGGTTACGGCAAAGCTCGTGAAGTACCTGCTGCGATTCAAAAAGCAATGGAAAAAGCGCGTCGTAACATGGTTACTGTTGCGCTGAACGAAGGCACTCTTCACCACCCGGTGAAAGGTCGTCATTCGGGCTCTAAAGTTTACATGCAGCCAGCTGCAGAAGGTACAGGTGTTATTGCCGGTGGTGCAATGCGTGCTGTACTTGAAGTTGCGGGCGTACATAACGTACTTTCTAAAGCATACGGTTCTACGAACCCTATCAACATCGTTCGTGCAACGATTGGTGCTCTAGTAGACGTTAAGTCACCAGAAATGGTTGCTGCTAAACGTGGTCTAACTGTTGAATCTATTTCGGAGTAAGCACACGATGGCAACTATTAAAGTAACTCAAACTAAAAGCTCAATTGGTCGCCTACCTAAGCACAAAGCGTGTCTTAAAGGTCTAGGTCTTCGTCGCATCAACCATACAGTAGAACTTGAAGATACTCCGTGCGTACGCGGTATGATCAACAAGGTTTACTACATGGTTAAGATTGAGGAGTAATCAGAATGCGTTTGAATACTCTATCACCGGCTGCTGGCTCTAAACCTTCTAAGAAGCGTGTAGGTCGTGGTATCGGTTCTGGCCTTGGTAAAACAGGTGGCCGCGGTCACAAAGGTCAAAAGTCACGTTCTGGCGGCTCTGTTCGTCCAGGTTTTGAAGGCGGTCAAATGCCTCTAAAACAACGTCTACCTAAATTCGGTTTCACTTCTCGTAAGAGCCTAGTGTCTGCTGAAGTTCGTCTAGCTGAGCTAGCGAAAGTAACAGGTGACGTAGTTGATCTTAACAGCCTTAAAGCTGCTAACGTTATCACTAAGAACATCGAATTCGTTAAGATCGTTCTTTCTGGTGACCTGAGCAAAGCTGTGACTGTTAAAGGTCTACGCGTGACTAAAGGCGCTAAAGCTGCAATCGAAGCTGCAGGCGGTAAAATCGAGGAATAATCTCGAGGAACGAGGTACAGATGGCTAAGAAACCAGGACAAGATTTTCGTAGTGCTCAGAGCGGCTTAAGTGAACTAAAGTCGCGCTTATTATTCGTAATTGGTGCACTTTTAGTATTCCGAGCCGGCTCTTTTGTGCCGATCCCTGGTATTGACGCAGCTGTACTTGCCGATTTGTTCGATCAGCAAAAAGGTACCATCGTTGAAATGTTTAACATGTTCTCCGGTGGTGCTCTTGAGCGTGCATCTATATTAGCATTGGGTATCATGCCGTACATTTCGGCATCGATCGTAGTCCAATTGTTAACTGTAGTTCATCCAGCGTTAGCGGAACTCAAGAAAGAGGGTGAAGCAGGCCGTCGTAAGATAAGCCAATATACACGCTACGGCACGCTTGTACTTGCAACATTCCAAGCTATTGGTATTGCAACGGGCTTACCAAACATGGTCGACAATCTGGTTGTTATCAACCAAACCATGTTTACGCTTATTGCTACCGTGAGTTTAGTAACTGGTACCATGTTCTTAATGTGGTTAGGTGAACAAATCACTGAGCGAGGAATCGGTAATGGTATTTCCATTCTGATTTTTGCAGGTATTGTTGCTGGATTGCCTTCTGCAATCGGTCAAACAATCGAGCAAGCGCGTCAAGGTGAATTGCATGTGCTTCTTCTGCTGTTGATTGCTGTATTGTCTTTTGCTGTTATCTACTTCGTAGTTTTCATGGAACGTGGTCAACGTCGTATCGTCGTTAACTATGCGAAACGTCAACAAGGTCGTAAGGTTTTTGCAGCACAAAGCTCTCACTTGCCTCTTAAAATTAATATGGCAGGTGTTATTCCAGCGATTTTCGCATCGAGCATTATTTTGTTCCCAGGAACATTAGCACAGTGGTTTGGTCAAAATGGTGAAAGCAGCGCGTTCGGTTGGTTAACTGACGTGTCATTAGCTCTTAGCCCAGGTCAGCCTCTGTATGTAATGCTTTATGCAGCAGCTATAATCTTCTTCTGTTTCTTCTATACAGCGTTGGTGTTTAACCCACGTGAAACAGCTGATAACTTGAAGAAGTCTGGTGCATTCGTACCCGGTATCCGCCCAGGTGAGCAGACAGCGAAATATATCGATAAAGTGATGACTAGACTAACCCTTGCGGGCGCTCTATACATTACTTTTATATGTCTGATTCCTGAATTCATGATGGTCGCGTGGAACGTTCGTTTCTACTTCGGCGGCACTTCACTACTAATCGTAGTGGTAGTTATCATGGATTTCATGGCACAGGTACAGACTCATCTGATGTCACAACAGTATGATTCTGTGTTAAAGAAAGCGAATCTGAAAGGTTACGGCCGTTAATTCGGTGGTAATAATTTCAGTTCCATTTACGGAGTTTAGCAATGAAAGTTCGTGCTTCCGTTAAAAAAATCTGCCGTAACTGTAAAGTTATCAAGCGTAACGGTGTCGTTCGCGTGATTTGCAGTGAGCCAAAGCATAAGCAACGCCAAGGCTAATCAGCAGAAATTTTTACTTGAAATACAAGGTAGAGTCGAGTATATTTCTCGGCCTACCTTTTGCGTGCAAAAGAAGTAGTATGCCGCAGCGTATCCATAACGGGCTTTGCTGCGGATAATTCTTTTATGAACCCCTTAGGAGTGAATAATGGCCCGTATAGCCGGCATTAACATTCCTGATCACAAGCATTCTGTAATTGCACTTACTGCAATCTACGGTATCGGTAAAACTCGCTCTCAAGCTATTCTAGCTGAAGTGGGTATTGCTGAAGATGCTAAGATCAGTGAACTAACTGAAGAGCAGATCGATCAACTGCGTGATGGTGTAGCTAAGTACACTGTAGAAGGTGATCTACGTCGTGAAGTATCGATGAACATCAAGCGTCTTATGGACCTTGGCTGTTACCGCGGTCTTCGTCATCGTCGCAGTCTACCACTACGTGGACAGCGTACTAAAACCAACGCTCGCACCCGTAAGGGTCCGCGCAAGCCGATCAAGAAATAGTCGGATAAGGTAGAGTACAATGGCAAAACAACCAACTCGCGCGCGTAAGCGCGTACGCAAGCAAGTAGCTGATGGCGTAGCGCACATTCATGCTTCTTTCAACAACACAATCGTAACTATCACTGACCGTCAAGGCAACGCTCTTGCATGGGCTACAGCAGGTGGTTCAGGTTTCCGTGGTTCTCGTAAATCTACTCCGTTCGCAGCACAAGTTGCAGCTGAGCGTTGTGGTGAAATGGCTAAAGAATATGGCCTAAAGAACTTGGAAGTTATGGTTAAGGGTCCAGGTCCAGGTCGTGAATCTACTGTTCGCGCACTGAACGCTGCTGGTTTCCGTATCACTAACATTGTTGATGCGACACCAATCCCTCATAACGGTTGTCGTCCACCTAAGAAACGTCGCGTTTAAGTTTCGTTTCTAGGAATATTGGAGAAAGATCATGGCAAGATATTTGGGTCCTAAGCTAAAGCTTAGCCGTCGCGAAGGTACTGACTTATTCCTTAAGTCTGGTGTCCGTGCGATCGATACCAAGTGTAAAATTGATAACGCACCAGGTGTACACGGCGCTCGTCGCGGTCGTCTATCTGAGTATGGCGTTCAGCTTCGTGAGAAGCAAAAAGTTCGTCGTATCTACGGCGTTCTAGAAAAACAATTCCGCAACTACTACAAAGAAGCTGCACGTCTAAAAGGCAACACGGGTGCAAACCTGCTTCAGCTTCTTGAAGGTCGTCTTGATAACGTAGTTTACCGTATGGGCTTTGGTGCAACTCGCGCTGAATCTCGTCAGCTAGTTAGCCACAAGTCTATCCTAGTTAACGGTAAAGTTGTAAACGTTCCTTCTTTCAAAGTAGCGGCAAACGACGTTGTTTCTATCCGCGAGAAAGCTAAACAGCAATCTCGTATTAAAGCAGCTCTAGAAGTTGCTGAACAACGTGAAAAGCCAACTTGGATTGAAGTAGATGCTGGCAAAATGGAAGGTACATTCAAGCGTATGCCTGAGCGTTCTGACCTATCAGCTGACATCAATGAACACTTGATCGTCGAACTTTACTCTAAGTAAGGTTAAAAAAAGAGAGGACACAATGCAGGGTTCTGTAACAGAATTTCTTAAGCCGCGTCTTGTTGACATTGAACAGATCAATACGACACACGCGAAAGTAACTCTTGAGCCATTAGAGCGCGGTTTCGGCCACACTCTAGGTAATGCTCTTCGCCGCATTCTTCTATCTTCTATGCCGGGTTGTGCCGTAACAGAAGTTGAAATCGAAGGTGTGCTACACGAATACAGCACTAAAGAAGGCGTTCAGGAAGATATCCTGGAAATCCTTCTAAACCTTAAAGGTTTGGCTGTGCGCGTTGCTGAAGGCAAAGATGAAGTGTTTATTACACTGAACAAATCAGGCTCAGGCCCTGTTGTTGCAGGTGACATCACCCACGATGGTGATGTAGAGATCGCTAACCCTGAGCACGTAATTTGTCACCTAACGGATGACAACGCTGAGATCGCTATGCGCATCAAAGTTGAACGTGGTCGTGGTTACGTTCCAGCTTCAGCTCGTATCCATACTGAAGAAGATGAGCGTCCAATCGGTCGTCTACTTGTTGACGCTACTTACAGCCCGGTTGATAAAATCGCTTACGCTGTAGAAGCGGCACGTGTAGAACAACGTACTGATTTAGACAAGCTTGTTATCGATATGGAAACGAACGGTACTCTAGAACCTGAGGAAGCAATCCGTCGTGCAGCTACTATTCTAGCTGAACAACTGGATGCGTTCGTAGATCTTCGTGATGTACGTGTACCTGAGGAGAAGGAAGAGAAGCCAGAATTCGATCCTATCCTACTACGTCCTGTAGACGATCTTGAACTAACAGTTCGCTCTGCTAACTGTTTGAAAGCAGAAGCGATTCACTACATCGGTGATCTTGTACAGCGCACTGAGGTTGAGCTACTTAAAACGCCAAACCTTGGTAAGAAATCTCTTACAGAGATTAAAGATGTGCTTGCTTCACGTGGTCTTTCTCTAGGCATGCGTCTAGAAAACTGGCCACCAGCGTCAATCGCTGAAGATTAATCGAAAAGTTAGAAGGATTAGGTCATGCGCCATCGTAAAAGTGGTCGTCAACTCAACCGCAACAGCAGTCATCGTAAAGCGATGTTCAGCAACATGGCTAGCTCTCTTGTTCGTCACGAAGTTATCAAAACTACCGTGCCTAAAGCAAAAGAACTACGTCGCGTAATTGAGCCGTTGATTACCCTAGCTAAGACAGACAGTGTTGCTAACCGTCGTCTTGCATTCGCTCGCACTCGTGATAACGAAGTGGTAGCAAAACTATTTAATGAACTAGGCCCGCGTTTCGCGGCTCGCCAAGGTGGTTACACTCGCATTCTTAAATGTGGTTTCCGTACTGGTGATAAAGCTCCAATGGCTTACATTGAGCTTGTAGACCGCCCAGCTGCTGAAGAAGCTGCTGAGTAATCTATCTAGATTCTTAATACAAAAAGCCGAGCATTAGCTCGGCTTTTTTGTATCTGGACTTTGCGTTTTTAAAGGTTGAATCTTGCACCAAGATTTTTGGCATTTATTCTTGCCTTCTCGGCTTCACTATTCAAAATATCTCGCATCTCGCATCTCGCATCTCGCATCTCGCATCTCGCATCTCGCATCTCGCATCTCGCATCTCGCATCTCGCATCTCGCATCTCGCATCTCGCATCTTCCACCCACAAAAAAGAGCACCGAAGTGCCCTTATCATTTTTTAAAACTAACCGCTCACTATTATTGCCAAATAGCAGTCAAAGAATCCATCAAGCCACTCGTTGCGCCTTGAGATTGCAGTGTTTGCAGAATGATTGGTGCAAACGTTGATACCATCGATGGATCCATACCTAAACTAGAAAAGGCACTTTCAACTGCACCTTGTGAGTTTAGTAGTGATGATAGACCCGTTGACTCCAGACTAGACATACCTGGGATAAGTGACGCAAGCTCTTTGTTATCTGTAGTATCTAGTGAGTTCTGTGCCAGTGCTAACATAGAACCGATACCACCAATCGCTTGATCGCTAGTGACAGACGCTTGGTCAGCAACAGTGTCAGCAAGCGGTGTTGTTTCATTTTGTTGAGACCACATGTTTACAGCTGCCATTAATGCAGTTTGTGATAGTTGAGAGTAGTTGGTATCAGAACCAGAACTGGTTTGTTCAGAGTCGCTAGTGCTAGCGCAAGAGACAACAGCAAGGCTGCTTAAAACTGTGATGAGTACTTTCTTCATTATTCGTCCTTAAGTAATAAAGTAATTTACTCTTTACTATAAACGAAAAATGGCGATGTAGTGACATCGCCGTTGGATTATTTCAATTTTATTTGCCTATAGTATTTTGTTTTACTAAAGGTTTTTATAAAAATTAAAGAATAGCTAGAAGTTCAACTTCAAATACTAGAGCTGCAAATGGTGGGATTGCAGCACCTGCGCCACGCTCACCGTATGCTAGATCTTGAGGGATGTATAGTTTCCACTTAGAGCCAACAGGCATCATTTGTAGAGCTTGTACCCAACCTTGAATTACGCCAGTTACTGGGAATTCAGCTGGTTGACCGCGAGATACAGAGCTGTCGAAAACAGTACCGTCAGTTAGTTCGCCGTGGTAGTGAACACGTACTTGCTTGTCTGCAGTTGGGATTTCGCCAGTGCCTTCCGTTAGTACTTCGTATTGAAGACCAGACTCAAGAACGGTTACTTCTGAACGAAGAGCGTTGTCAGCTAGGAAAGCTTCGCCGTCAGCAGCTGCAGCTTTAGCTAGTTCTTGACGTGCAGCTTCACCGCGAGTGTGTAGCTCTTGTAGTGCGTTGTTGATTTCGTCAACTTCGATAGCTGGCATGTCACCAACTAGAGCTGTAGCGATACCAGCAGCGATTGCGTCAACGTTTAGGCCTTCAAGACCAGAACCAGCAAGTTGTTGGCCCATTTGTAGACCGATACCGTAGCTAGCTTTTTGCTCTACAGTTTCAAATTTTACTTCAGACATGAAAAGTCACTCTTTTTGTCAGTACGAAAAAGGTAAGAATACCAGTATTAGCAGCGTGAAGAAACGGCTAGTCCCTGATCACTTGCGCTTTACCGTGTCCAAATCACAGCCATGTCAATTTTCTTGCATTGAGCCCCGTTGTGACGGAAAGATCTATACTGTTGGTACTTTGGTTTTTATACTGTAGTTATTCAATGTATAGGACGCAGTGGTATGAATCGTCGTCAAAAGAAAAAGCAGAAAGTTGACCACTTAGCAGAACTCAAGGATCGACTGAATCAGGTCAAAGAGAAATTGAGCTCGATCGATATTAAAGGAATGAAAACCTCAGCAGTGCAAACTTGGGGCTCATTACCCAAATTACACCAAAGATTATTAATGGTGATTTCGCCGATCGTTCTTGTCCTACTTGTTGTGCCGTTGCCTGAACCTAAAGTAGAGGCAACTCCGGTTACATCTCGCGTTGCGCTAGAGATAAATACCGTTGGGCTGAGCGAACAGCAAAACACCAAGAGCAGCTCATCAGAGCCGAGTAACAATAATTGGCAGGAATACCTAGTTAAGCAAGGTGATACCTTGGCTCAGGTTTTTCGAAACAACGATCTACCACTGTCTGATTTAAATGCGCTAGTGCGTATTGAAGGCGCAGACAAGCCACTCAGCCAGATCCGCAAAGGTCAGTTAGTTCGATTCAAATTAGCTGAAACCGGACAACTTGATATCCTACAGTTAGAGAAGGGCGACACATCAGTTATGTTCTTCCGTTTATCTGATGGTGGCTTTGGCCGCAGCAAATAGATATCTTGCGTGAGTTACGAACTCAACAGTACGAACGAGACAAGAAAGAGCTAAGCATTAGCTCTTTTTTTTGGTCGCTTGAAAGGCGCGAGCGGTAAGATGATCAACATAATACCAATGAAGGTTAACGTATCAGGGATCTCATCGAACCATATGGCGCCAATTAACGCGACAAACACCAAGCCTGAATATTCAGCCAAGGCAATTTGGCTAGAGTGTGCTTTTTGGTAGGCGGCAACCGCAAGCCCGTTATAACTCAGTATGAGCGTCGCACTCAATGCTATGTATCCAAGATGTTCTAAAGACACCGGTTGCCAATACAATAAGCATAGTATTAACGAGGCTGGGATAGAGAAGAGGGTTGTCCACCACAACGTGGTCACCACAGATTGTTCACTAGGGAGCTTTCGTACCAATACATTGAACAGGGCAAGCGTTAGTGCAGTCCCCAATGCAAACAGTGCTGCCCAGTGAAATTGCGATGGCCGCAAAACGATTAGCGCGCCAACAAAGCCGACAGTGGTGGCGATGACTTTGCCAAGCGCAGGCTGCTCTTTGAGTAGAAGTACTGACAGAGGCAGCATCAATAATGGGGCTACGTAAAATACCGCGTTAGCTGTCGCTAAAGACATATGGGTGATCGCGACCACCATACATCCACTGCCGATTAAGATCAGTTGTCCACGAATTAAGGTGACCTTGGCTTGTTGTAAGCAGCGTTGCTCCTTGCTTTGTCGCAGCCACAAAGGAGCAATGAGTAACAGAGATATCAACTGACGGAAAAAAATATACTGAAGAGGTGGGACTTCGCCGTTCAATAACTTCACAGCTACGTCAGAGAGCGAGGCAAACAGGTTGCCAGCAATCAAAAGTAGGATACCGACAGTGATATTCGACATTACTTCTCTAATCTCATGTCTACGTGTGGAATATCATCTTCCAAATACATTTCAGAGATCGTCTTGAATCCATGGCTAGCGTAGAAGCTTTCTAGGTGCTCTTGCGCACCAATATCGATGGTCGTGTTCGGCCACAATGCCTCACAGCGAGCTAATGCTTCCACCAGCAATTTATGCCCTAAACCATTGCCTCTTGCTGATTGTTTGGTTGCAACTCGACCAATACTGGCATTGTCATAAGTGGTGCCAGGCGGCAATAAACGAGCACACGCGATGAGCTCTCCGTCCGCATAGCCCATTAGGTGCTGAACACCTTCAAGGGTGTCTTTGCCATCGAGCTCTGGATAAGGGCAGGTTTGCTCAACCACAAATACATCGACTCGTAGTTGCAGCAGTTGATAGAGCTGTTGTGTTGAAAGTTCAGAAAAGGGAATAGAGTGCCAAGTGATCATGTTTACATCCAGAGATTATCGATGCTTTGAATGTACTATGCACACTGACCGTTGGCATTAACTATTGTTAATGCGACCTTTAATTCTACTCAAACTTATCGCCGTTATTCCTAGGTAGGCAGCAATTTGATTGTCGTTGAGGCGTTGTTCCAGATCGGGGTAGTGCTCACAGAAAAGCTGGTAACGTTGCTCTGGTGTATAGAGCAACATGAATCGCTCTTTGTTTTCCTTGTGCATCAGCTGGGTTTCTAACAACTTTAAATACAAAGGATTATTAGAGGCACGCCACTCGATTACGGCCTTCATTGGCAGTTCTAATAGCGTAATAGGCGTGAGGGTTTCAAGCAGGTAAGGGGACGCTTGGTTTTTTATCAAGCTCTCAAAGCCGATGATCCAGTCTTGCTCCCAGTAGAACTCTTTGCTGTATTGCTTGCCCTCATTAGTGAGGTAACAAGCATGGCATAAGCCCTCAAGCACGAAGTAAATTGAATCTGCCATCTCTCCTTGGTTAATAAGGATGTGTCTGGTTGGTAGCTCAAGAGGCTTGGCGACAGCGACTAGCGATTCAATCTGACTTTGTGAGAAGTCGAAGCTTTGCAGTTGTTCGATAAAAGAGGTGTGCATGAAAATAACCTAACCCAAATAAGTGCTGAAATCATCGCACTTATTTGAGTGTAGGTACAGTTCGGGCTAAATCAGCGTTGAGTGTGCTGCTCTAGGTAATCTTGAGCAAGCTCTCGCCCCATGTACTTACCTAAGGTTTTCAATGGTACCTTCTTAAGGTTAACCACAATCAAGCCATCTAGCGCATCATTAAACGATGGGTCGACGTTAAAGCACACTAGCTTGCCATTCATCCCAAGATACTGGCGCAGTAGTACCGGTAATCCTTTTCCTTGCTCCATACGAGCTAATACTTTGGATAGTAGAGGCACACTTGCTAGTGAAGACAATAGGTGATTTTGCCAGAACACATGACTGCTAGTATTGAGCGGTGACGAAGGGGAAACCAGACTCGCCTTTTCTTCATCATAATGGTGAATCGATAAGGTCGTCGCGATCAACAGGCGCGCGTTGTGGCTGTAATCATTACTGATACTGACCGGGCCAAATAGGTGAGTATATTGAGGGTGTCGAGAGACAAAAGTCGCAATACCTTTCCATAGCAGTAACAGTGAGTTGAGGCTCTTTTGATAAGGTTTACTCACTACAGAGCGACCAAGTTCAATACTGTTATCTAGGGTATCGATGAACTCTTGATTGTAGTTGAACAGGCTACGGGAATAGAGTTGGTCTAATCCGTGGTCTGCAATTAGCTTGTCGACCATACCCAGTCGATAAGCACCGACTAATTCGGCCTTAGCTTTGTTCCACACAAACAGTTGATGGTAGTACAGGTCATATTCATCCAAGTCACAAGCAAGCCCGCTACCTTCACCGACTTCTCGAAAGCTCTCTTCTCTGACTCGACCAATCTCTCGCATTAAATTGGGAATAGATTGGCTTGGCGTACAGTAGACCTCGAAGTCACCCTGTTCGAGTAGCATCGTTTCTTGAGGTAGTGAGTCGATCTCTATTGCCAATACTTCTGGTGATATTGGCGCAATCACTTGGGTATCGAAAGAGGGGGCGTGGATCTGCGTGTTCGGGCTATCTTGTTGACTCATAAGATAGGTGTTGAGCCTTAGATAGTTGACGATATCCATCTCTTTTTCAAACGATTTTATCTCTGAATACGGAATCGATGAGCCAATCGAGATAGAGATAGTTGTCGCCTGTTTATTGAGAAGTTCACGCCCGAGTAGAGCGGTTCTCAATAGTGGATGCACTCGACCGGCTTGGTAGAACAGCTCACTGTTTTTGCCATTGATAAAGATTGGAACCGTCGTCGCTTGATGGCGCTTAACAAACTTAGCGACCGATTTGCTCCACTCGATGTCGGTAAGTGTTTTTGCCCCTTTGCGGTAACTGGAGACTTCTCCGGCTGGGAACACGATCAGCAGCCCACCATCAGCCAGGTGATGATTGGCATCTCGTATCGCTTTGGCATTAGTACGCTTTGATTCTTTACCATTAAATACATCAACACCAATGAAAAGGTCATCCAGTTCAGGTAGTCGTTTGAGTAACTCATTCGCCAATACCTTCACATCCTTCCTCACTGATCCTACGAGATCAGCTAGGATCACACCTTCAATCGCACCGAGTGGGTGGTTCGCTACAATCACGACAGGGCCTTCTTCAGGAATGTTTTCTGTGCTTCCCGATGCAATGGAGTAGTCGATATTGAGCGCCGACAAGGTGTAATTCATGAATTCGAAGCTAGATAACTCGTCTTGTCGATCTTGATAGAGTCGGTCTAGCTTAGATAGCCCAGTTGCCCACTCGACAACAGACTCACCCAAACCAAAAGGCGTGTAACGTGGTAAACGAAAAGGACTATCAATCATAATGAAGCTACCTTATTGACTAAAGTTGTTTAGGAAACCGTCTTGATTCTTGAAATCTTTCACACTTAAAAACGCACCGCATAACCAGACCAGGCATGCCATGCCAAACAATAACCCGCCGTCGTAACCGACAATCTCACCTGCTGCATTGAACTCAGGCACTTGAATACCGAGTGGCGTAAACAGGTGGAAAAAGATTGCGCCACTCATGATCCCCATATTCATAATGGCACCCAGGCCATGCCAGCGAGTGAACAGTAGAATGGCAGAAATTAATTCAGCGATGCCTATCAAATAGCCGCCAAACGAACCGAACCAGCTTAAGCCTGACCATGTCGCGAGCGTGCCAAAGATATGCTCTGTCTCGTATGAGCCTGTGAATTTAAAAAACAGCGACTGAATGAACACAAAAGCGATTAATGCTGCCGGAAGATGTTTAGCAGGAGTGAATGTCATGGTTATTCCCTTACTTAATCAGCTGCGGCCAAGCTTTATCGGCTTGTTGAATGTGCTGGGCACGGTCTTTCTCCCAAGTTTCTTGAATCTCTTGGTCGTAGTTCAGGTAAAGTTTGTCATCCACTATGGTCCAATATTGTGGGTCACCTGGTGCAAAGTCGTTTTTGGCAGAAACGGCCCATGCGCAATAACCACCATATTGAGGGGCATATTTTTCAGGATTATTAACAAATAAAGTCAGATTCTTTTCAGAAGAGAAATACCAATCCGCACCTTTGTATTCAGTGCTGAATTGTTTACTGCCTTCAACAGGCTTGCCTGAGGTGAAGTAAGCCACGGTATCGTAGCCATCGAGTGCCTTGCTGCTAAAGAAGCCGGTATAGATTTCATCGGCGGCAAATACGTACGGGCTAACAAGTAGCATGACCATGGTGATTAGTTTTCTCATGATGGACTCCATCTATAGATTGATTGCTGGTGATAAATTGAAGGTAAAACGCTGCTGATTTATCTGGCGTGGCTTGATTGGTTCGCAAGGTGAGCCGGGTGCATAAAACATCGAAGCATGACCATGCAGATTACGTAAATGGGTAAAGCTGACTGTGTGCGCGTCTTCACGATGCATACAGGTTGCTAAATGGGGCTGTTCACTGTGATGGTGAGAGTGGAACTTAAGTAAGTTTTGCTGACTTTTCTCTGTTGCAACGAGTTGATCGTATTGGGCTTGTCGGTAGGCTTGTACTCGTTCTAAATCAACACCGGATGAGAATAGAGGCGAGTCGGTTTCCATTATTTTCTGTTGGATGCCGTCCCACATATAGGCAATCACAACACCATTGTGCTGCGTTAGATTTGGAGCAAAAGCCAGTAGGGTAAATGGGGCAAACGAGTGTAGGTTGAGCCTATTAAAAGCCTCAGAAAGCTGACCAAGATTACAGCTCGAGGATAGGTTCTTCAGTAATAAACCACGGCTGACCAATGGGCCGACTGGAACCATGCCTTGATAATTATTGAGTAGGCATAGTGAAAGCCCGTACTGGTTAATGCTGATCCAGCTACCACCGCCTGTTGGGTCGAGTGGCATGATGATATCGACACCGTTAACTTGATACTGTTTAGGTGGCATGGCTAATGCTCGTGTCTTTTGTTCATCACGATTAAAAAAGACCTGATAACCATTTTCTTCAAGTAACCAAGATACTGAACACATGATTATTGCTCCCTCAGATAGCTACTAGTGGTTGGGGCATAACCAAAGGTGTTACAGGTTTCAACATCAAGGAAGGTGGTGATCACTTTGATCATCGCGTAGTGATGATTGGCGTGCAGCGCTGCAAAAGTCACTTCTCTTTCTAGTGTTGAAGGTAGGCTAGCGAACACTTGAGTATCCATCGAAACCTCAGTTTGGATCGTGATAGGTGCTTCTAGATCATGATGGTCTAATCGCTCCAGCCAATTGATCACGTAGTGGATCTCTTTGATTGCCATCGACCTATCGTATTCGACTGGGTGACCACGACGACGAGTGTTGTAATCAATGGTCGCATCCACTTTCAAAATCAAAGCGTGAAAAAGATCCAGCGTATGGCGAGTATGCTCACCAATAGAGCTAGTGACATGTGGCTTAGCACTCGTTAGATAATCGCTATCAGAAATCGCTGTCAGGAACTCTAGGCCTTGATTCAGTATCTCTACCGCTCCCTTGATACTCGGAGATACAGCGGCAAAGGCGCTCGGCTGGGCTATCGGGTTCATGCATGTTCCTCGTATAAAGTTAGTCGGTGGTCGGATATTGTTGAACAAGGCGTCGCTCTTCTTGCCACGCGTTAAATAGGCTCTTAAAAGATGGAGGCTGGTGGCCTCGCTGTTTCTGTTGAGCGCCGATGTCAAAAAGAATGCGGTATTGTTGAAGTAACGTAGAAAAAATCTCTCGCAGTGGGGCATTGCGATCCCATATGTGCCCAGCTTCACTGCTTGCACCATTGACTTCAAGGATAGTGAAATCCTCACCTCTCATTAGGCTGTGCATGTCCTTAAACTTGACGTCGAGTCGACCAAAGTGGAAGCCATCGAAGTCGTCAAATATTTCATCTAAACGTTCGGTTAGAGCCTGAGTGATGTATTGATTACCATCTCGGAAGATACAGCCACGGCTATGGCTACCTGCAAACGCAAGTTGGAACTCTTCGCCCTCTGCGAGTACTTGATCCAACTTATCTTCATGCCTTGGTAGATACAGGTGACTGAGCTGCCCTGCTCGCGGGTTATCTTCTATTAATTGCTTGAGTGTCGAAGTGCCATCGCCAGTCACCATTGGCGAATATTTGAGAGTGATCGAAATGATCTCGCCTTGTTTGCTATTCGGGTAACGAACATAAAAAACACCAGCCTCAGCTTGATAAGGCGCCTTTTCTTGCAGCAAAAAGCGAGCATGATTTGGGAAGGATTCAATATATTGCTCAAGTTGATCTTGGTTATTGATCAGCTTGACGCCCACGCCTCGGCAACCAAGATCCGGTTTCGCCACAATAGGGAAATCAAGATCCGATTGGATGAGTGCACTGAGCGCATCTTCTGCTTGTTTCTTGCTGCTGAGATCAGTTTTGGTGAGGGTGATAAACGGCGAGATCCAGTGCTGGCTTGACGATCCGGCAAGGCTCAGTATCTCGTGTTTTGATTCACCAACCATGCCGCTGAGTTTGATACTCGGGTTGGCAATGAGTGGCAGTGCCCAATCAAAGTGCCGTAACCCTTGAATCAGACTCTGAATCACGACAGGTGTATAGAAAAACCAAGTCGGAAGAAACTCATAAGGAGAGACACTGCGCACAGTATCTTTTTCAAGTAGGGGCATGCCTGCATTGATTTGATGTGCGGGAATAACGCGAATATCTTGCGGTGAACTCATGATAATCCTCTAGAGTAGGTTTTATTCATTAATCGATTACCGACAAGCAGCAAAGCGATGGCACACGGGATGACGATCCATTGATATTCAGAGGCTTGCAGCCACGCTGATGTCCCTAAATAGTAGATGGCAGAGAAGACAATGCCAGTCCATAACGCAGTGGCGCTGATCACGGCAAACAAGAAAGTAGGGAGAGGGATGGCGAAAAAACCACTTAAGGTAAAACCAACCGTGCGTAGCCCAGGAATAAAGCGGATAACGAAAAGGCTGCTGAATGCGTTTTGACGTAATTTGGTGCGAAGTGCACGAAAGTATCGATTGGTGAGTGCCTTATAACGAACGCCTCTAAAATAACGCCCTGATTTACCAAGGTAATAAAGACCAAGATCACCAGTGGCAATGCCAATGAAAATTGCAAGTAACGCATATTGAGGAAGAATGAGCCCTTGCGTGGCTAAACCGGCAGCGGTAACAATCGCAAGATCTTCAAGCAGGTAAGAAAGCGCGATAATGCCAAGCATCAGCCATAGCAGCGACTCCTCCCCTGAATTTAACCATGCTTGAATGCTCTCGACGGTGCCCATCAAATGTCCTTATCTATCCTATAGATGAATGGCTTATCGACCATTCATTGAGTGTGGTAAATTAAATAGACAGGAGGAGCTGAGAAAAACTTACAGCGAATTGCTGCTTTTTTACGTTGATTGGATTCAATAGGTGATTTGAGGTTTGCGATATTAGGCGAAGAATGAGTAGGAGTTTAAGCTTCGCAAGTTAAGGCTTTACAATGAGAATTTAGATAAGAAAAGAAAAAGGCTGAGTCGTTAAACTCAGCCTTTTAGAAGGTTAACTATTGATTACTAGAGTAATCTATTTAGTTAGATCAATTTGGTAAACGCCGAAACCAACATCGTCAGTGGCAACACGTTTCATTGGGTATTGACCCTTCTCTTTGATGAACTGTGCTGCTTTCTCACTTGGCGACGTTTCAAAGCGGATATCTAGCTTTTTATCCGTTTTGATTGGTGCGAATGACCAGTTGTTATCAGCTGTTGGGCTCACTTGGCCTTGCTCTTTGCTTACGCGAGAGATGTAGTTCGCCAGTACAGTACGGTTCTCATCTGGTGCATCAAATGCGATGAAGTCTTCACCTGTGCCTGGGAATTTAGCGCTGTAAGCTCGGTAGTTGTTGGTTGCGATCAGGAAGTCTTGCTTCATGTCGATTGGCTTACCTTGGTAAGTTAGGCCAACAATACGCTGAGAATCAGGGTTAACCACTTTACAGTTTGCATCGTATTTCGCAGGCTGAGTTACGTCGATTTGGTAATTCACACCGTCGATAACATCGAAGTTGTAAGTACGGAAGTTATCCCACTCAATCAGCTGTTGTGGTGCTGTTGAGTTCACATCGATTTGGTTGAATTGGCCAGCAGAACACTCAAGCCACTCTTTTACTTCGTGACCCGTTACCTTCATCGCCACTAGCGTGTTCGGGTAAAGGTACAAGTCAGCAGCGTTACGGAAAGTTAGTTGACCAGATTCCACTTCAGTGAAGTTTGCTGGGTCATTCTTACGACCGCCTGCTTTGAATGGTGCCGCTGCAGAAAGTACTGGTGTACCGTCTAGGTCAGGGTCGCCTTGGATGAATTGCTCTACGTAATCTTTTTGTGCAAGGTTAACGATCTGTACGGTTGGATCGTCTTGTACTAGAGACAGGAAGCTGTACATCACGTCATCTGCTTTACCAATTGGTTGGTTCACAAAATCACGAGTACCTTGGTGGTCTTTTTCTAGTGCTGTTACGATGCCTTCATCCGCTGCAGCCAGTGATTTCTTCTCGATCTTGTCGTAGATAGGGCGAGCTTCAGATTGGCCTTTTACGACTTCCCACTTACCGTCTTTTTGCTCCAGTGTTAGGTCCATAACACCTACGTGGCTACCCCAACGACCTGGCATTACTGCCGCAACACCGTTCATGGTGCCGTTTTCGTTGTCAACGCCTTGGATGTTGTCGAAGCCTTTACCTGGGAATACGGCGTGAGAGTGACCGAATGCAATCGCATCAATACCTTCTACTTCAGATAGGTAAAGCGTAGAGTTCTCTTCGCCTGCTTTGTATGGGTCTTGAGATACGCCAGAGTGAGGGATCGCAACGATAACGTCTGCGCCTTCAGCCTTCATTTGAGGTACTAGCTCGTTCGCTGTCTCAACGATGTCGCGAGCGATCACTTTACCTTCAAGGTTCTTTTTATCCCACGTCATGATTTGTGGTGGAACAAAGCCGATGTAACCCACTTTGATCTCGTGCTCTACGCCAGCTGTATCTGCGAACGTGTGTGTCTTGATGATGTAAGGTGTGAAGTAGTGCTCTTTTGTTTCAGCATCGTAAACGTTAGCACTGATGTATGGGAAATCAGCGTCGTTGATAGATTCTTCTAGGAACTCTAGGCCGTAGTTGAACTCGTGGTTACCGATGTTCGCTGCATCATAGCTTAGCTGGTTCATTGCTTTGTAAGCAGGGTGAACTTCACCGGCAACGATGCCTTTGTCTGCCATGTAGTCACCCATTGGGCTACCTTGCAGTAGGTCACCGTTATCAACTAATACGCTGTTTGTTACTTCGTTTTGAGCTTCTTTTACTAGAGTTGCAGTACGTGCTAAGCCAATTTTTTGTGATGGCTTGTCTTTGTAGTAGTCGTAATCCATTAGGTTAGTATGGATGTCAGTTGTCTCTACGACACGTAGTTTAATCACTTCATCGGTATCTGGTGTTGTTGTGCAGCCTGCGAGTGTCAGACCAAGACCTGCAAGTACAGCCAATGATAAAGGTTTCATTGCAACTTTCATTTTGTAGCTCCAAAGTGGATAGAAGAAAATTCGTTGCGTAATGTAACAAAATGGAATGAAACAATGATTACAACGAATGTTAATTCGTGACTTAGATCGATTACTTTATGGTGTTCTGCAAGATGCCTCCCAAAGCTGCTCAATCCATGCACAAATGATATCGATAAGATTAGTCCATTCATTTCACCTGGTTATCTATTTATTACACGCCTTATCAGTTTTTCGAATAAAAAATGAAATTTTAGAATTTCCAGTAATATGAGCGGCTCGTCATAATGCCTATATCAAGGACGTATCAGGCAGATGAATAGCAAGGACAGCTCAATCGAAGCTTCTGTTTTCTTCTAGTGCCAATACTCCCATTCACTAAGTGGATGAGCTAAATCCCTTGCTTGGTGAGACCAAGTAATGAATTGCTCGTAACGCGAGCCTTAAAGGAAGCACTGAAATGGACCAAGAACGTTTAACCCACCTAAAACAGCTAGAAGCGGAAAGTATTCATATTATCCGTGAAGTGGCGGCTGAGTTTGATAACCCAGTAATGATGTACTCCATCGGTAAAGATTCTTCTGTGATGCTTCATTTAGCTCGCAAAGCGTTTTACCCGGGCAAGATTCCATTCCCGCTGTTACACGTTGATACGGATTGGAAATTCCGCGAGATGATTGAGTTCCGTGACCGCACAGCCAAAAAGTACGGTTTTGACCTTTTGGTACATAAGAACCCTGAAGGCCTAGCAATGGGGTGTAGCCCATTTGTGCACGGCTCTTCTAAGCATACCGACATCATGAAAACTCAGGGCCTTAAGCAGGCGTTAAACAAGTATGGGTTCGATGCTGCTTTTGGTGGTGCTCGTCGTGATGAAGAGAAATCTCGAGCGAAAGAGCGTGTTTACTCTTTCCGCGATAAGAACCACACGTGGGATCCAAAGAACCAGCGTCCAGAGCTTTGGCACACTTATAACGGTCAGGTTAACAAGGGCGAAAGCATCCGTGTATTCCCTCTATCAAACTGGACTGAGCTGGATATTTGGCAATACATCTATCTAGAGAGCATCGATATTGTTCCACTTTACCTTTCAGATAAACGCCCGGTGGTTGAGCGTGATGGCATGCTGATCATGGTTGATGATGACCGTATGGAGCTGCAAGAAGGTGAAGTGATTGAAGAGAAAAGCGTTCGTTTTCGTACTTTAGGCTGTTACCCACTAACCGGAGCGGTTGAATCTGAGGCGAATACGCTAACAGGCATTATTGAAGAGATGCTGGTGGCGACGTCCAGTGAGCGTCAAGGTCGAGCGATTGACCATGATCAGTCGGGCTCAATGGAGCTGAAAAAGCGCCAAGGTTATTTCTAAGAATCTAAGGAAAGAAAAATGAATAGTGCAGTAGAAGCCGAATTGGCTGAACTAGGGATTGAAGGTTATCTGAGTCAGCATCAGCATAAATCTATGCTTAGATTCTTAACTTGTGGCTCGGTGGATGATGGCAAAAGTACGCTAATCGGTCGCTTACTCCATGATACAAAGCAGATTTATGAAGATCAGCTAGCAGCGGTTCACTCGGATAGCCAACGAGTGGGTACCACTGGTGAGAAACCTGATTTAGCACTGCTTGTTGATGGTTTGCAGGCTGAGCGTGAGCAAGGCATCACCATCGATGTTGCTTACCGCTACTTCTCGACGCAAAAACGTAAATTTATTATTGCTGATACCCCAGGGCATGAACAGTACACGCGCAACATGGCAACAGGCGCTTCAACGTGTGATCTGGCGGTGATCTTGATTGATGCTCGTAAGGGCGTTCTGGATCAAACGCGTCGTCATTCGTTTATTTCTAACTTGCTTGGTTTGAAGCATTTCATCGTTGCAGTCAACAAGATGGATCTCGTGGATTATTCACAAGATCGTTTTGAAGAGATTCGCGATGAATATCTAGAGTTTGCAGAAAACCTAGAAGGCGAAACTAACATTCAGATCTTGCCGGTTTCGGCGCTTGAAGGCATCAACGTTGCTGCACCAAGTAAAGAGCTAGCATGGTTCGAAGGCCCATCTCTACTGGAAGTGTTAGAGAACGTTGATATTGACCAAAAACGTTCTGCGGGCGAGTTCCGTTTCCCAGTGCAGTATGTGAATCGTCCTAACTTAGACTTCCGCGGCTTTGCCGGTACTGTGGCTTCTGGCCGTGTCAGCGTTGGTGATGAAATCAAGGCGTTGCCATCAGGAAAAACTTCTAAGGTTGCACGTATCGTAACCTTTGATGGTGATTTGGAATCTGCCCAGGCGGGCTTGGCGGTAACGCTGACCCTTGAAGATGAAATCGATATCAGTCGTGGTGATTTGATTGTGTTGGAAAACGCTCAGATTGAATCAACTAACCACGTATTGGCAGACATCGTGTGGATGACAGAGCAACCACTGCAACCGGGCAAAGCTTACGATATCAAGATCGCCGGTAAGAAGACTGTTGGTCAGGTTGAAACGGTTCGTCACCAATACGACATCAACAATCTCTCGACTCACGAAGTCGATGAGTTGCCACTGAATGGTATTGGCTTGTGTGAGTGGTCATTGAACGAGACTGTCGCACTGGATAAATACCGTGAAAGTGCCGATACCGGTGGCTTCATCGTTATTGACCGCCTAACTAACGTGACAGTTGGTGCGGGTTTGATTCGAGACCGTTTGGACTCTGTTGAACAGCAAGTCGGTAACTTCTCTGCATTTGAACTTGAGTTTAATGCATTGGTTCGCAAGCACTTCCCGCATTGGGATGCCAAAGATTTAAGTCAACTACTGAAGTCATAAACGACTGAGTAACAGCTTATTGAATCAGGCGGAAACTGATCGTTTCCGCCATAAAGGACGGGTATATGTGGCAACAAGGATTTGTATTAGCGATTTTGCTCGGCATTATTACTTGCCTGCTCGTTACCCGTATTAAGCCAAGTTTTATCTTTGCTGGCGCGGCGTTTATAGCTTTTATGGGCGGGATGATCGACCTTTCGAGCTTAGCCAATAACTTCACTAACTCTTCGTTACTGACGTTAATTCTTTTGATCCTCGCATCGAGTGCGTTGGAGAAAACTCGCTTGATCAGCTGGGTTAGCCGTAATATCTCTGAAGGTAGGCTAGGCACTGTGGTGGCAAAGTTGGGGATCTCTACAGCGCTGCTTTCTTCCTTTACCAATAACACGGCTGTAGTGGTCTCTTTGATCGGTGCGATCAAACGTAATCAGCAGCACGCGCCTTCTAAGTTACTTATTCCTTTGTCATACGCCGCTATTTTGGGTGGAACACTGACATTGATCGGCACCTCAACCAACTTGATCATCAATAGCTTTGTTGAAGATGCAGGATTGCCGAGCCTAAACTTTTTTACACCAACTTTGATCGGTTTAGCGGTCTTGGCTGGTGGCGTGTTGATCCTTATTCCTCTGAGTTACTTCTTACCTAGCTACGATGATGGATCGCAAGATGATCTACCTTATTTCTTAGAAGCCAGAGTTGAGCCAGGCTCTCCGTTGGTTGGTCGTAGTGTTAGTGAAAACAACTTAAGAGCTTTGAGAAAACTCTTTTTGGCGGAAGTGATTCGTGACGGTAAAACCACCGCCTCGATTGACCCTGATTTTGTATTGCAGGCTCGAGATCGCTTGCTGTTTTGTGGTGATGTCGAGAGCGTGGCAACACTGCAAGAAATCCGAGGATTAACCCTGTTTGGTCAGCACCATTTGAACGGTCAGAGCTTTGTCGAAGTAGTGGTGAGCTCATCGGCAAGCTTCTGTAATAAAACACTGAAAACCAGCCAGTTCCGAGACCGCTTTGATGCTGTGGTGGTGGCGATTCGTCGCGGTCATGAACGCCTTGAAGGTGGCTTGGGTAACATAACGCTGACGGCAGGCGATACCTTGATTCTGGTACCTGGCAAACGCTTTGAAGAGCAGCGCCAGCAACACAACAAAGAGTTTGTGTTGATGAATGATTTGGATTCAAGCGCCAAGCTTGATGCAGATAAATCGGCACTCGTGCTACTCGGTTTCACCAGTGTGATTGGCTTAGCGCTGCTTGATATGGTGCCGATAATTAAAGGCTTAGCTGGTTTTTTATTATTGCTGGTGGCATTTGGCATCGTGCAGCTGAGTGAGCTTCGTCGCCGCTTTCCTGTTGATATCGTTGTGATTGTTGGCTCTGCACTCTCTATTGCTCAGCTGATGATTTCATCTGGCTTATCTGAACGTATGGGGCAGATGTTTATGGAGGCCTTTAATGGCTGGGGCGTATTTGGTGCCTTGGTCGCGACTTATCTGATGACTCTGATTCTGACAGAGTTAGTCACCAATAACGCCGCTGCGGCACTTTCGTTCCCGATCGGCTACAGCATGGCGGTAGGCTATGGCGTCGACCCAATGCCATTCATCATGGCGGTGTTGTTTGGTGCGAGTGCCAGTTTCATTTCACCATACGGCTACCAGACTAACTTACTTGTTTATAGCGTAGGTAATTATCACCTCACAGATTATCTGCGCATCGGTATCCCAATCTCGATTGTTTATTCGGGCTTGGTAATGACCCTAATTCCTTACTTTTTCCCATTTTAATGCTGTTTATTTAAAGGACTATTTATGACCGCAGTACTCAAACACAAAGATGAGAATGTTGTGTGGCATCAACACTCGATTGATAAAGCATTCCGCGCGGATCTGAAATCACAAAAGCCTGCCGTGCTCTGGTTCACTGGGCTGTCTGGTTCTGGTAAGTCGACAGTGGCAGGTACGCTAGAGAATCGTTTGGCGCAACTGGGTTACCATACCTATTTGCTGGATGGTGACAATGTTCGTCATGGCTTATGTAGTGATCTTGGCTTTTCTGAGCAAGATCGCCGAGAGAATATTCGTCGTATCGGTGAGTTAGCTAAATTGATGGCCGATGCTGGTTTGATTGTGCTGTCTGCGTTTATCTCTCCTCACCAAGCGGAAAGACAACTAGTACGCGATTTACTGCCTGAAGGAGAGTTTCTTGAAGTGTTTGTGAATACGCCATTAGAGGTTTGCGAACAGCGTGATCCTAAAGGTTTGTATAAGAAAGCACGTGCTGGAGAGATTCCTAATTTCACCGGAATCAGTTCTACTTATGAAGCGCCACAGAACCCTGAGATCGATCTACCTGCAGGAGAGAAGACGATCGATGAATTGGTCGAGCTGTGTATTGATGCGTTAGAGAAGCGTAACATTTTAGCTAATTGAGACCGCTGGTATGACTAAGGCTGCGCATGTCCGCTAAAAGCAGGGCAGCCTTACTCTACCGAGACAAGAAACCTATCCTCTAGATTATCTTCATTCTTCTCAATGCTTTTCAATTTTTACGCCGTCTACTTACTAGACTCTATTATCTAGACGGTGTAATTCACACTGCTTTTCACTTCGGTTTGTACCGTGAATTTCTGGCTCAATAGGGCAATCAATTGGTCGTAATAAGGCATGTTAGGTTTATTGCCTAGTAGCGCACATAGCTCATTGCCAGTAGGGCTGAATCGGTAGTACACCAACTTAACGCCTTTTGATAGCGGCGCCAGTGACATGCTCTTACCTTGATACGTTAGATGTAATGCCGGGTCGAAGTCGATCTCTCCAGACTCTAACTCTGTACCTAGGATGATGCCAAGTTCAATCAGGTGGAGAAGGCTAGAGTAGGGAAGGTTATGCCCACCAAGGTTAATGGTGTTTGTGGTGTCTCTTTTACCAAAACTGAACAGCCCTGCGTGAGACTTAAAACCAAGCAACAGCTTTTTACTGTTGTCACTACCAAAGCTACAACCCAGTGAAGCAGCTCTTTGCAAGGTCAGTGCTTCCTTTGGTGTCATATCTTTGAGGATTTGTAGCGCCTTCATCGACGTAGAGCCTGGGTTGGTGACTTCTCGTTTCAGCACCTGAGCCCACAGCCTTTGCATTGATGTGTTGTGGATCTCTTGTGCCATATCGAAAAAGCGGTACAGCCAGTCCTGATCTGGATCTCCAGCCGCTTCATCTTTACATGAAGAGTGGGCCAGTTTCAGGATCTGCTCTAGGTTCTTCTGGCGCAGCTCCCTACGTTTCTTCTCTCGCAATAACGCTCGCTCAATCAGAGTGCTAGCGGCTTTATCGTTCGTTTTTTCGCTATGACTAATTAAGGAATCTAAACCGAAGCTTTGGGCAATGTGCAGCATTCGACTGGCACTGTCGGCAATATGAGGCTTTTTCTCATGCTTGTGCTGTGTGTCGCTAGCATGCTCAATGATCACTGGCTGTTTGGTTTCTGACATAAGAGTACCGTTAGGAGACGAATCAATACCAATCGTAGTCATTGCTCTCAAGGCTTTTCCCTACGCTATTGCAGATCACTGACTTACTGCGATTGGTATAACTGTCTAAAATGTAACTCTTTATCTGATTGGTGGCTAGATTTTGCGTGCAGAGTTGAAGACTTCAACAAAATTTTACTTTTGATAATGATAATAAAATGTTAAATTTGTTGTAATTATCAAGGAGGAGTTATGAATCAAGTCAATGATAACAAGCTGAAAAAGCAGCTTGGTATAGGTTTATTACTCGCGACTTATGTGGGTGTGCTAGCTTATTTATCTAATTACATTGCGTAATTTAGAGGAACAATATCGGTATTAAACTGTTATTGAATAACTTGATTTATTCAGTGACGGCGGCCCATCGCTGAGCCACCCTCCAAACGACTACATGTCGTCGTATTCTTCAATTGCATTACCTTCAATCAGATAGCCCGTTTGCGCTAGATCGTGACTGATAGATTCTGTTTTCAGCGTACCTACCAAATAGATAACATCCCACAATTGCTGGATTGGCGCGCCCTTAGGGAACTTAACGTAAATAATTTGGTTCGGTGGCGGTGGTGGAACATGGATACATGCACCAAAGTACGGCACTAACAGAAACTCAGTGATCATATTCTCATCGCCTTCCAATGGAATCACAAATCCTGGGATCTTAACCTTACTGCCGTTTAACTCCGGACGAACCGCACCCAGTGTCGACTGTTGAGGCTTTTCCATACTGTTATGGTCAACCATCGGCATGCCAAACGAATCTAGTTGAGCACGCTCTGATTCTGGAATCAAATCAATCCATTCGAGTGTTAATACCGATTCCTCATTCTGAGGCGTTTCAGCGTGAGCTGTACTGATAAATGGGAACATCATTAGCCCAAGTATCAGTAGGAATTTGCGTTGCATCGTAGGTTCCTATTTTAGATTCGAATTGTCATGCCATCAGACAATGACTGACGGTAAGCCCTGAAAGCGGGAATGAAGCCGATAATGATTCCGGCAATTTGCACCAGCATAAGCAATTTCCACTCGTGTGGTGTAATCGCAGATATCGAGATGTTGATACCATAACTTTGTTGCACAATAGGAGCAACTACTGCGATCAGAGCAAACAACACTGCAACGCCCAATGTGATACCTAAGAAGGTCAGGGCACTGGCTTCACTAATCAATAGACCAAACACATGGCGAGGCCTTGCGCCCATTGCACGCAGGATAGCCATCTCGCGACGTCTTTCTTGCAAGCTCGTTAGTAGGCTACTGAGCATCCCCAGTAAACCGGCGACCACTACAAACCCTGAAACAATCAGCAATGCTTGTTCTGCTACGGCCATCATGCCCCATAATTCATGCAGAGCAATGCCCGGCATAATTGCGCTCAACGGCTCTTGACGGTAGTTATTGATTTCTCTTTGCAGTGCGAAGGTTTGAATCTTCGAGTTCAGTCCAAGCATCATCGCGGTGATTTGCTGAGGCTGGAAATCGTAGGTTTTCAAGGTTTCGGCATCTGGGGTATGCCCTAGGTTGGCACCCGACTCCCAACCAACGTGAATCGCTTCGATCGCTTCTAACGATACATGCACGGTTTTGTCTACTGGCGTTCCTGTTGGTGCGAGTATTCCGACAATCTTGAAGGGTAGGTTATCGTGTCGGCTGAACGCCACATCACTGATACCGTGTGCAAGAATGATTTGATCGCCAATCTTGTAATCTAACTTTTTCGCGACATCGGCACCAATCACCACATCAAATAGCTCATTAAACTCTTTACCTTGCTGAAAAGTAAGTGGTTGCTTACTTCCATAACGGTAGTTTTCAAAGTAGCTATGGTTAGTACCCATCACACGGAAGCCTTTATGAGAATCACCCAATGAAATAGGGATCGCCCATTTTACGGCTTTATGTTGGCTGAATTCTTGATAGCTTTTCCAGTCGATATTGTTGGTCGCATTACCGATTCTAAATACAGAGTAGAGTAGAAGGTTTACCTGGCCTGAGCGGCCACCAACGATAAGGTCAGTGCCTGAAATGGTGTTTGCAAAGCTGCTCTTGGCTTCGGTTCTAACACGTTCTACACCGAGTAATAGAATAACCGAGACTGCCACAGTAAGGATGGTGAGAATCGCCGTGGCTTTACGGTTGAGTACGCTTTTTAGGGCTAAGTGAGTAATTACTTTCATACGACAACCTTAGCTTGGTTAACGGTTTTTAGATCTATGGTTCGAGTGAACAGTTTTTCTAATGTTGGATCATGGCTGACAAATATCAGAGTAGAGCCTGCTTGATTGGCTTGTTCTAGTAATAGCTCGATAAAAGCTTCTCGGTTGTCATGATCGAGTGCCGAGGTAGGTTCATCTGCAATGATGATTTTAGGTTGCCCCATAAGTGCACGGGCAGCGGCAACACGCTGTTGCTGACCAATACTAAGTTCAGTCACTGGCTTATCCATTAAAGCTTGGGGTAGCTTCAATCGGAGCAGTAGTTCTTGAGCTGTTTCTTGCAAACTGTTGTTGCTATCAGTGACTTGCTGCTTACGTGTTTTTGAGAATTGGCAAGGAAGCGTGACGTTATCGATCACTGATAAATAAGGAAGAAGGTTAAATTGTTGGAAAATATAACCAATGTGATCGGCTCGAAACGTGTCTCTTTGGCGAGGTGTTAGCTGAGTCAGATCTTGACCCAAAATAGAGACTTCGCCTTGCTCTGCTTGGTTGATTCCAGTCAGCAGCCCTAGCAATGTAGATTTGCCACAGCCACTTGGCCCTTTTATGAAGAGGTGCTCTTGGGCTTGGATATGCAGAGAAGGGATCTCTAGAGTTGGGGGTAACTCTGGCTTCCAGCGAAAGCTGATATTTTCGAGTTTGACCACAAGTGATGAACTGTCAAAAGACATGCTAGCTCCAATAATTAAAGCGGTGTATCTACTGGACAGCAGTTCGCGACATAAATTCCCAGAGCACACCGATTTGAACAGCCAAGTAAGTAGCCACTTACTTGGCTGCTTGTTTTACGTTTAATCCGATCTAGGAGTGGTTAGAATCGAAAACTAATGCGCTCTGCGTTAAGAACTTCTTGTACTTGAGCGGTATCTGTTAGTAGGTTCACCGTCATTTTTTCAGTGTTGCTGAACTTAGAGAACCACTGAGTGTTAACTGTGTCTAGCTTAGCTACATCTGAACATTGGTAGTGGTACTCAACCGTGAACTCACCGTGGCCACCTTCAGAGTGGTCATGACCTTCATGATCGTGGTGGTCGTGACCTTCGTGGTCGTCATGATCATGTTCAGCGTGGTCATGGTCTTTGTGGTCGTCATGATCGTGCTCAGCGTGGTCATGGTCTTTATGGTCATCATGATCGTGCTCAGCGTGGTCATGGTCTTTGTGGTCGTCATGATCGTGTTCAGCGTGGTCATGGTCTTTATGGTCATCATGATCGTGCTCAGCGTGGTCATGGCCTTCGTGGTCGTCATGATCGTGTTTAGCGTGGTCATGGCCTTCGTGGTCATGTCCTTCATGCTCATCATGATCGCTTTCTAACGTGTTCGACACTGATTTAAATTTCAGAGTACAGTTCGCGTTGTTAAAGCTAAATAGCTCGTCTGGCTTGTTTAGTTGCGCGATAGCTTGTTCAAACACTTTCTTTTGCTCTGCTGTTTCTGGAGCATGTTCAAAGCCAACTACGTCTGCACCCGGGGCTGTCACTTCAACAAGTAGTTCTTGTCCGTCTTGAGCAATGTTTACTTCAACCTGACCATGCACGTGTGCACCGTGAGAGCGGAACTCTTCGTTAGCTAGAACATTAGTAGAGACAGTCATGCCGATAACAACGGCTAAAATAGAAGGTTTCATGTTTTTTTCCTGAATAAAGGTTAATTAAAAAGTGGTGGTAATTAAATAGTTTTGACAGGAGGAGAGCGCGCTAGATAAGCGAAATACAGGCGCTGTAGTGAGGTTACTGACTCCGTGATAACAACAGTAAACTCTGAATGAAACTCTGGAACTTGTGGTAACGAGTGCGAGGTAATGAACTGATTTATGGAAAACAGCTCACAGTGGTGTGAGGTGTGATGCTCTGGGTCAATATCCACCATATGTGTTGCTGCCAACACGCTTAGCATGAGCATAAGCCCAAGCAAGAAGCCTGTTTTTCGTTTCACATTGTTGGGTGTGTCTTGCCACATCAGGATGATTAACCACAGAATTAAAAAAGGATACTGTTATAATATAACAATATCCTTTGATAAGGTCTCGAAAAAGACGCGAATATCTGATTAAAGGCTCGCTTTAATCAATTCAATAACTTGCGTTACCTCTGATTCGTTAAGTGCGCCTTCTTTCACAAACAAGATTTTACCTTGTTTGTCTTGCACGATAATCGCTGAGCTCTCTTCTTTTAGAGCCCATGACGAAGCAACGGTGCCATTTTCATCAAGAACCATAGACGACCATGGAAATTCTTCTTTGCTGCTTTCAGCTGATGATTTTACAAAAGAGCCTGTGCCCCAAATGGCATCATCTTGGTTGATAATGGTGGTAGTTTGGTAGCTATCTTCTGAAAATTTGGATGCTGTAATTGCTGCCATCAGTGGTGCATTGAGCTCTTTAGAGCTGCTGCGGCCTGCGATAGCTTGAACGACACGAACTTTACCCAGAAGATTCTTGGTTGCCCAAGCTTGATATTCTGTAGCTCCGTCTTTTAGAACGATCTCACCATAGTTGCTAACATCAACGGCAGGAAGAGTTGAACCTACAGATAAGTTGTGAGCATTGGCGAAGAGTGGAGAGGCTGCGGCTAATAAAGCCAGTAGAGTTTTGTTTTTCATTATATTTTTGTTCCGCTTGTTGGTTTGCATTGGAAGTATAATATGAAATCTGAAAAATGCCTCTTTAACTTTTTTATCGTACGACGTAGAAATAAGTTGCAGGCTTGTTACCAAAAGGTATAATGCAACAATATCAAGATAAACAACAGATTATCTTGCTGTTTGCTAAAGGAATTAGCGATTAAATGTGCTTCGAACTTGCCAGAGTTCAGGTGCGTGGCTGTAGTACTCAAATGGAATTGAGGTTGTAATATGTTAAGAAAATTTTCTACTTACCGCCCACATCAGGTGGCGCGTTTCGTTAAAGTCCTATTCAAAGGCCAGTTTGCCATCGAAGGTGTCGGAGAGTTCCGTTTTGACCATGGTAAAGTGCTGCTCCCTGAAGTTTCAGATAAACAAAAGCTCACTATTTTTAAAGAAGTTAACGGCACGATTGCTGCTATGCCGATGTAATTAAGCTTTATTGATTGGTCTTGCTTCAAATAGATTAACAGCGAAAAGGGCTTCCGAATGGAAGCCCTTTTTTATGGATATCGTTTAAGGTAGTACAGCCTAACTGCCCTTTATTGTGGTGGGAAGCAAACCCCTGTTCCGTCCAATCCACAGTAGCCGTTAGGGTTTTTGGCTAGATATTGCTGGTGGTAGGTCTCAGCAAAAAAATATTTCCCTGCAGGCAGAACTTCCGTTGTGATTTCGTTGCCTAAAGAATCGGTAATGGCTCTTTGGTAATCTTGGCGAGATTGTTCAGCAATGGCTTGTTGCTCTTCACTGAAGGTGTAGATAGCCGAGCGGTATTGTGTACCTAAATCATTACCTTGGCGCATCCCCTGAGTTGGGTCATGACGCTCCCAGAATGTCTCAAGTAGTTGTGCTAAAGACGTTTTCTCGCAATCAAAAATGACACGAACGACTTCAGTGTGGCCAGTTTGTCCGGTACACACTTGTTCATAGGTTGGATTCACTGTGTAGCCGCCTGCGTAGCCCACTGATGTAGATACCACAAAGTCTAATTGCCAAAACAGACGTTCAGCTCCCCAGAAACATCCCATGCCTAACAACACTTCTTGTTGGGAGCCCACAGGGGCTGCTAGCAAGTCAGTTTGATTAACGTAATGGTGCTCTGTGATTTGAATTGGAGCAGCATTTCCCGGTAATGCGGTGGCTGCGGAAACCAGTTGTTGTTTGTTTAGCATGTCATATTCCTTTTCGCATACGTTGACCACGTTGGCTTTTGTGAACTGTGGGCGTATTAACGCTTGGTTCATATTAAATAAGTCTTTAAATTAGACCGTGTTATTGCAGGATTACTTACAGACTCAATGCCTTTTTAGCGGTATTATTTCTTTTTGATTATTAACGTATTGATAACTTCTTCACCAATTAAGCATGATAAGAAAAACTTTACCAGTTCTGATTGGCACTCTATTGTCATCGACGCTCGCTTTTGCTGACGTTTCCCTTGAAATTAAAGGGCTTGATGGAGCGCTTGAAGATAATGTAGATGCTTATCTAAGTGCTGTGCCTGAAGAAGAGTATGCGGTATCACTAAGATTCCAGTCTCGTTTGGAGTCTATGATTAAAGAAGCCCTCAATGCGTTAGGTTATTACCAACCCACCATTACTTTTTCCCACTCTGAAGATGAAACTGAGCTCACGGTGACGGTTGAGCAGGGAGAGCCTGTTCGTATCTATGAATCAGACATCGTACTGAGCGGTGAAGCCAAAGATGATCCAGACTTTTTAGCCTTAATTGCCAAGAGTAAGCTCTCTAAAGGCACTATTTTAAATCATGGTAATTACGACTCTTTGAAGTCTTCGATTCGTAATCTCGGTCTGGCTCAAGGTTACTTTGATGGCACATATGAAGTCAGTAAGCTAGAGGTTGCGCCTGAATTGAACCGTGCTTATGTTCGCCTTCATTACAACAGTGGTATTCGCTACCACTTTGGCAAAACCACAGTGACTGGAAGTCAAATCGAGGACGATAAGGTTCAATCTCTCAAGACCTTTGAAGATGGTGAGCCTTATTCGATTACTAAAGTGGGTGAGTACAACCAGAACTTGTCCAATACGGATTGGTTTTCTTCGGTTTTTGTTGCGCCTGATTTAAGCCAATTAGGTGAAGGTAGAGAAATTCCGATGAAGGTTAGCCTTGCTCCGCAAGCGCGTAACCAGATTGAAACGGGTATTGGTGTCTCTACCGACCTTGGTGTGAAAGGTACGCTCAAATGGAAGAAACCTTGGGTTAACGAACTTGGTCATAGTTTTAATAGTAGTTTGTCGATATCCAAACCTGAACAGACGATTACTGCGACTTATAAAATTCCACTAGATGATGTGCTCAACGACTATTACCAAGTTAAGTACGGGATGAAGAACCTCGATAATCGTGATACCAAGAGTTTGGAGTCGAACTTAGCGCTAGAGAGGTATTGGCGTCTTGATAACGGCTGGCAACGTACTGTCTTCATTCGATACTTGGTTGAAAACTATGAGCAAGGTTTACAAGACGATTTGGCGCAATTCGTCTTGCCGGGTATTTCGTTTTCACGAACTCGAACACGTGGTGGTTCGATGCCGATGTGGGGTGATAAACAAACCATCATGGTTGAAGCGGGTGATGACACCTTATTGTCGGAAACCAAGGTGGTACGTTTTCAAGGACGAACGGCTTGGATCAGAAGTATCGGGAACAATCACCGCGGTCTAACCCGCCTGCAGTTTGGTGGTAACTTTGCTGATGAATTTGAGAAACTGTCTCCCTCACTAAGATTCTTCGCCGGTGGTGACAACAGTATCCGTGGTTATGGCTACGAATCGATCTCTCCTCGTGATGAAAGTAACGCATTAACGGGTGCTAAGTTTATCGCAACCAGCTCGTTTGAATATCAATACCGTTTAGTTGGAAACTGGTGGGGAGCAGCCTTTTACGATATAGGTGATGCGTTCAACGATAAACCAGAGTGGAAACGTGGTACAGGTGTTGGTGTTCGTTGGGCGTCGCCTGTTGGGCCTGTCAGCCTTGACTTTGCATGGGGGCTAGATGCAGAGAAAGGTGACGAGTTCCAATTGCACTTTAGTTTAGGACCAGAGTTATGATCAAAGTGATGGGCAAATGCATAAAATGGACGTCGATTTCACTGACGTCCATTTTGCTGTTGTTAATAGCCCTGTTAGGTTTTGTATTGTTTACAAACCCTGGCTTAAACACTGTGTTGTGGGGCGCTGAAAAAGCTCTGCCACAACTTAAAGTGGGGAGCACAAAAGGTGCTCTGTTCCCGCACTTCACACTTAATAATGTTCAATTCAAAGATGATAGCCTCCATATCGATACCAAAGTGGAAAAACTGGTATTGGCTATTAATCCTCGTTGTTTGCTCGATCCTAAGTTGTGTGTTGATCGCATTGCAATTCAGGGGCTAGATTTTGCTTTTACGGAGCTTCCTCCTGCCTCTACAGAAGAGACTGAGCCAACGCCACCTCTTAAGTCGGTAAAAACGCCACTTCCAATCACCATCAATCGCATCGCTTTATCTGATATTAAGCTGAACATCTTGGGTAATGAGATTGAATGGAGCTTGTTCTCAACAGCTTTGAATATGCAAGGTGAAAGGCTGACAGTATCGCCAACCTTGTTCAATGACCTAAAAGTTAAACTTGCTGAATCAACTGAAGAGCAAAAAACAGAAGTCGTTGAGCCTGAACCTGCCGTTAAAACCGCGATAGAGCTGCCTGAGGTTTGGATTCCATTACAGGTTGTACTAGAGCGCTTTGATCTCAATCGTTTCACTTTAGAGCAAGAGACGCCCATCGTTGTTAATCACCTTGGGCTTGAAGTGCGAGCTGGAAAAAATACTGTTGATGTATCCACTCTTGAACTCGACATGCCACAGGCGAGCGCGAACCTTTCTACTAAGGTTGAGCTGAAAGATGGCTACCCATTAGAGCTTTCATTGGACGCTAAGGTGAAGGAAACCGACCTTGCTGGTCAGAAGTTATCACTGAAAGCACAAGGCAGTGTGGCCAAACTACAGCTCGACTCGCAGTTTTCTGACTTGATAGAAGCCAAACTCTCTGGAGAACTTCAACCTTTAGAGCCAACATTGCCATTTGATTTACTGCTAGAAGATGGGCAAGCGCAATGGCCTCTAACTGGTAAAAGCGATTATCAAGCCGAAATTGAACGCTTTAAAGCCGATGGTTCATTAGATGGCTTTAATGTTCAGCTTAAAGGTGAGGCGGACGGTAAGGAGATTCCAGCCCTAGCCATCGACTTACAGGGTAAAGGTACCACTGAACAAATAGAGCTTGAGCGACTGAAATTGAACACCTTGGGCGGTGAGCTCAACGGTACGGTCAAAGCTAACTGGGCAAAGCTTGTTAACTGGCAAGCGGATGTATCCCTAAAAGACATTCAACCTGGTCTACAGTGGCCTGAAGCGGAAGGTAAAATCAGCGGTAGCTTAGTGACCTCGGGTGAATTGACTGAGGCTGGTGGCTGGGCGATTGAGTTACCTAAGCTTGATATCGAGGGTATCTTGCGTGATTACCCTCTGGATATTGAAGGTCAGTTGTCGGCGTCCGATCGAAGTGCAAGTGGTGAGCCTAAACTGAAAACCAGTGGCTTGAGTTTGGCGCACGGTGTGAACTCGATTAAGGCTCAGGGGCAGCTTGATAAACAGTGGGATATGGGTGTTGATATTTATTTCCCTGAGCTGGTGAAAAGTGTTCCTGATTTGAAAGGACAAGTGATTGGTAACATCCAACTTAGCGGTCCAACTCAAGAGCCTAAGGTCGACCTGACACTGAATGTAAATAAGGTGGACTGGAATAACGAGGCAACGCTTGAGTCATTATCACTTAATGGTTCTGTGGTCCCACTTCCGTTACCCGAAGCGCAAGCTGACCTTGCTTTAAAGGCTAAAAATTTAACTTATCAAGAACAAAACGTAGAAAGCATCGACTTGACGGTAAGTGGCGGTGAGAAAAAGCACACTGTGACTCTAGATGTGATATCTGACATTGTCTCTACAAGCCTAGCAATTTCTGGCGAGTTGATTCAGAAGCCTTCTCTCATTTGGGATGGCTCGTTAGACCGAGTAAAAATCACGACTCAACAAGGCCCTTGGGTGCTTGATAAACCTGTCTCTATTAAGGCGGATGTCGACAAGCAGTTTGCTGATGTTCAAGCGCACTGTTGGAAGCAAGCTGGTTCGAGTGTGTGTCTGGACGAAGACATCCGTGCTGGGAAGTCGGGTGAGGCTAAGATTGCAATCAATCAGTTCGACTTCGATCAGATTAAAGCCTTTGTTCCAAAAGAGACTGAGCTACAAGGCTTAGTAAATGTTAAAGCTCATGCTAAGTGGTCGGAACAAGGCCAGCCAGAGGTAACAGTAAACCTTGATATGCCAAAAGGTCAGGCTGTACAGCAAGTGGGTGAACCAATCACAATCGGTTGGGAGAGCGTTGCCCTAAACGCTCAACTGAAAGACAACAAGCTAGATGCAGACTTCAAACTGGATGTTTCCGATAACGGTGACCTGTCTGGTACCGTGTCGCTGTCTGATGTTCTTGCACAAGATAAAATGGTCGATGCTGCGATTAAGTTGACGACCTTCCATTTGGATTTCTTACAGCCAATTTTAGGTGAATACAGCTTGTTGAAAGCCGACCTTGCGAGTGACCTGCAGGTGAAAGGTTCTTTGATGCACCCTCAAGTTTTTGGTCAATTCTCTGTGGATGGAATTCAAGTCAAAGGTGATGTAACTCCTATTGATGTGAAGGATGGCCGCATTGCTCTCGACTTTAATGGTTATAGCGCTAAGCTTGACGCTAACGTGGAAACACCAGATGGTCAGTTGGATATCGAAGGCTCTGGTGAGTGGCAAGATCTCCAAGCATGGCATTCGAATGTTAGGGTGTTTGCTGATGAGTTGATGGTGGTTGTTCCACCTATGGTCAAGGTTAAGGTCGTCCCTGATATGACCATAGACGTTACGCCTGAGCTTGCAAAAATTACTGGTGACATTGCATTACCGTGGGGCCGCATTGTCGTTGAAGACTTGCCACCGTCTGCAGTTGGTGTTTCTTCTGATCAGGTCATTTTGAATAAAGACCTGCAACCTGAAGGCGAATCGACCATTCCATTTAATGTGATGACCAATATTAATATCTCAATCGGTGATGACTTCAAATTGTCTGCTTTCGGCCTTGAAGGTGAATTGGTCGGTAAACTGAATGTGGCTCAAAAAGACCAAGGCCCGTTTGTGACGGGCGAGGTCAACATCGTTAACGGTACCTACCAATCGTTTGGACAAGACCTGCTTATCGAAGAGGGAAAAATCTTAATGAATGGGCCACCGGATCAGCCATACGTTGCGATCAATGCGATTCGTAATCCTGACAATACTCAAGATGATGTGACAGCTGGTATTCGAGTGACAGGCCCTGCGACAGAACCAGCTATTGAGATTTATTCTGATCCTGCGATGCCGCAAGCAAATGCTCTTTCATACATCTTGCGTGGTCAAGATATTGATGGCGAGTCGAATGGCTCAATGACAACGACCTTAATTGGCTTGAGCTTAGCGAAGAGCGGTAAGGTCGTTGGTGAGATTGGTGAGGCCTTTGGTGTACAAGATTTGCAACTGGATACCGCAGGCTCTGGCGACGACTCACAAGTCACGGTAAGTGGTTACATCCTGCCTGGTTTACAGGTTAAGTATGGCGTTGGTATCTTCAATTCGCTTGGTGAGTTTACCGTTCGTTATCGATTGATGCAGGATCTCTACGTTGAAGCCGTTTCGGGTCTCGACAGTGCGGTAGACCTTCTTTATCAATTTGAGTTCGAGTAGAGCTGTTTGAGTTCGATCGGCAATGTTTTAGCCATTCATTTAACGCGCTTGCGTGAATGGCTTGTGGGGGATTTATGAAGCATCTTGTTTTTGTTTATGGAACCTTGAGACAGGGTCAATCGAATCATCATTATTTGAAGGGCTGTGATTTACTTGGGCGATTTGATACTCCTGAGGAATACGCTCTTTTTGACCTAGATGCCTATCCCGCGATGATTTTTGGAAAGAAAAGTGTCGCTGGGGAGGTCTATATGATTAACGACGAAGTTTTGGCGTCGCTCGATCGGCTAGAAGATGTGCCTGTCGAGTATCGTCGCGAGCAAATAGAGACTATATTTGGGTTAGCATGGGTATATTTGTATCAGCTTGATCTAACAGCTAATAAAGAAATACTTTCGGGTGACTGGTGTCAGCGGAACAATGATTCCTAACTAGTTAATCACCTTACGAGACAACAAAAAGCCAGCACTGAGGTGCTGGCTTTTTTAATGGCGTTAGTTTGAGAATGAAATGAGAGGGTTACTCAGGGTTCAGCTCAAGAAACTCTTCTACTTTACGTACCATTTTTGTTGAACCAACGAAGAAAGGCACACGTTGGTGTAGCTCTGTTGGTTTGATATCCATAATACGTTGTGCACCGTCTGATGCTATACCGCCAGCTTGCTCCATAAGGAAAGCAATAGGGTTGCATTCATAAAGCAAACGCAATTTACCTTGAGGGTGGCTCTCTGTACTTGGGTACAAGTAGATGCCGCCTTTTAGCAAGTTACGGTGGAAATCAGACACAAGAGAACCAATGTAACGTGACGTGTAAGGGCGGTTATCGCTTGGCTCGCTTTCCTGACAGTATTTGATGTACTTCTTAACACCGGTTGGGAAGCGGATGTAGTTACCTTCGTTGATCGAGTAGATCTTACCTTCGTCTGGAATCATCATGTTTTCATGAGATAGACAGAAAGTACCCAGAGATGGATCGTAGGTGAAACCATTTACGCCAGCACCCGTTGTGTAAACCAGCATGGTTGAAGAACCGTAAATTACGTAACCGGCAGCTACCTGTTTGTGGCCTGGTTGCAGGAAGTCTTCTTGAGTCGGTGGTGTTCCGATTGGAGAGACACGGCGGTAGATAGAGAAAATCGTACCAACCGATACATTTACATCGATATTTGATGAACCATCAAGCGGGTCCATCAACACGACGTATTTTGCGTTTTTGTTGAGCTCTTTATTGAAGGCAACCGCTTCGTCTTCTTCTTCACTTGCTACACCACAAACTTGGTCACGAGCTTCTAGAGCCGCTTTAAATTTGTCGTTCGCATAAAGGTCTAGCTTCTGCTGCTCTTCACCTTGAACGTTGTCTGTACCAACAGCGCCAGTAATGTCGACAAGACCTGCTTTGTTGATTTCACGGTTAACAATTTTTGCAGCAAGACGAATTGATGACAAAAGGGATGATAGATCACCACTTGCATGGGGAAAGTCACTCTGTTTCTCAACAATGAACTCACCAAGGGTGCGCATCTCAGACATGTTATTTCCTTAAACTTCTCTGAATATTAGGGGGGATTTGAGCACCATAGAATTTGCCTCTTAAGTGGGCTTTATTCATCTAGACGCTTACCTAAATTCTAAGGCTTAGATCTTTTTAATGGTAATGAACTAAGCGACACAGATCTCACTTACTATGTCGACTCAATTTGTTTTGCATTGCTGCTCGCTTTTAAGCGTCATTTAATGATAATGAGTACAAGCCGTTTTAATTAGGCACTGTTTATTTAGCCAAGCGTTTTGGAAGCAATTTATGCATATTCATATCTTAGGAATTTGTGGCACCTTCATGGGTGGTGCTGCGGTATTGGCTCGTCAATTAGGTCACAAGGTTACGGGTAGTGACGCGAATGTTTACCCACCAATGAGCACCTTGTTGGAGTCGCAAGGGATTGAAATTATTGAAGGGTTCGACCCAAGCCAACTAGAGCCTAGGCCTGACCTGGTGGTTATCGGTAATGCGATGAGCCGTGGTAACCCATGTGTTGAGTATGTTTTGGATAACAACCTTAGATACACCTCTGGTCCACAATGGCTGCAAGAGTTCTTACTGCATGACCGCTGGGTTCTTGCGGTGTCCGGTACTCACGGTAAAACTACAACTTCCAGTATGTTGGCTTGGATCTTAGAAGACTGCGGTTATGCGCCAGGCTTTTTAGTTGGTGGGGTATTGGGTAACTTTGGTATCTCTGCTCGCTTAGGTGACAGCATGTTCTTCGTGGTAGAAGCCGACGAATACGACAGTGCTTTTTTCGACAAACGCTCTAAGTTCGTTCATTACCATCCAAGAACCTTGGTAATGAATAACCTTGAGTTCGATCATGCCGACATCTTTGACGATCTTGAAGCGATCAAGCGCCAATTCCATCATTTAGTGCGAACTGTGCCAGGCAATGGTCGTATTTTCTCACCCAAGCAAGACACCGCGATTCAAGATGTTTTATCACGTGGCTGCTGGAGTGAGACAGAATCGAGTGGCGAAGCTGGCGATTGGGATGCCAAAAAACGAGTTAAAGATGGCTCTCAATTTGAAGTTTACTTCCAAGGTGAGTGTGTTGGTACAGTAGTTTGGGACTTGGTTGGTGATCATAATGTCAACAATGCTCTTATGGCGATTGCTGCGGCAAGGCATGTGGGTGTGACACCAGATTTAGCGTGTGAATCGTTGGCGAAATTCATCAATACTAAACGTCGTCTAGAGTTTAAAGGCGAGGTCGCTGGTGTGTCTGTTTATGATGATTTTGCTCATCACCCAACGGCGATTGAACTTACGCTCGGCGGCTTACGTAATAAGGTCGACTCGAAAAAAATCATTGCCGTTTTAGAGCCTCGTTCCGCCACCATGAAACGTGGTGTGCATAAAGAAACCTTGGCTGATTCGCTCAAACAAGCGGATTCCACCTACTTATTCCAACCGGACAACATTGATTGGTCGGTGCAGGATGTCGCAGATGCTTGTCATCAGCCTGCACATGTTAGTGACGATATGGATGTATTTGTTGCTAAAATTGTTTCAGAGGCGCAAGCGGGCGACCAAATTCTGGTAATGAGTAATGGTGGCTTTGGTGGTATTCACCAGAAATTGTTGGACGCGTTAGCTCTTAAAGGTTAACCCAGTCCACGACTTTATAATTGAAGTAACTGAGAACATGACAAAACACGATAAAGCGATAATTCTTGCTTTTACTGGCGCATCTGGTGCGCCTTACGGACTGCGCTTGCTTGAATGCTTGTTGGCAGCAGACTATCAGGTCTATCTGTTGATCTCGTCGGCAGCGCGAGTGGTGTTGGCTACTGAGCATGAGCTTAAGTTACCTGCTGGGCCAGATGCGGCAAAGCAAGCCTTGGTTAAGCACTTGGGCTGCGATCCAGAAAAGCTGGTGGTATGCGGCAAAGATGACTGGTTTTCTCCAGTTGCATCAGGTTCTGCAGCGCCGAAGCAGATGGTGGTCTGCCCATGTTCTGCGGGCAGTTTGGCATCCATTGCTCATGGGTTATCGGATAACCTGATTGAGCGCGCAGCAGATGTGGTGATGAAAGAGCGAGGCCAGCTGTTATTGGTGGTTCGTGAAACGCCATTCTCAACGCTACATCTAGAGAACATGCACAAGCTATCGACCATGGGTGTAACCATCATGCCAGCCGCTCCGGGGTTTTATCACCAACCTAAGTCAATAGAAGACTTGGTCGATTTTATGGTGGCGCGCATTCTCGACCATCTTGGTATTGACCAAGGTTTAGTACCTAGATGGGGCTACGATCAACGTAATTGATCCAAACTTGATAGCTTATTGTTAAAAATCGAATTACAATTCTGAACACTCATCGGGGAGCAAACCATTCAAATAATGAATGCGAGCTGAGATCAAGCAGGTGCTTGGGACCCGTAAACCTGAACCAGATAATGCTGGCGTAGGAATTGAGTTAGGAACCACCTCCATCGTTCTCCTCCCTCAAACCTGTGCCGCTCAGACCATGGAGAGCGTCCAGTGAAATTCACATTAACTACCCTTGCTGTTACTACAGCTATCTCTTTTTCTGCCTTTGCTGCAGACGATACGTTAACCGTCTACACCTATGACTCTTTTGCTGCGGATTGGGGCCCTCGTCCTGCCGTCGAGAAAGCGTTTGAAGAAAAGTGTGGCTGTGATGTGAATTTTGTCGCGCTCGAAGATGGTGTCTCTATCTTGAACCGTTTACGCCTTGAAGGCGGCAACAGCAAAGCTGACATCGTTTTGGGCTTAGATAACAACCTCATGGCTGAAGCGAAAGCGACTGGCTTACTGGCTGAGCATAATGTTGATACATCATCAGTAACACTGCCAAATGGTTGGGACGACAATACATTTGTACCTTACGACTTTGGCTACTTCGCTTTTGTCTACAATACAGAGAAGCTAGCAAACCCACCGAAAAGTCTGAAAGAGTTGGTTGAGCAACGTGAAGACCTGAAGGTTATCTACCAAGATCCACGTACTTCAACCCCAGGCCAAGGCATGATGTTGTGGATGAAATCGGTATACGGTGATGAAGCGACAGCGGCATGGAAGAAGCTAGCTCAGAAAACGGTGACGGTAACCAAAGGTTGGTCTGAAGCTTACTCTATGTTCCTAGAGGGCGAATCTGATTTAGTATTGTCTTACACAACTTCTCCGGCTTACCACATCATTGCGGAGAACGATTCTAAGTACGCAGCTGCGAACTTTGAAGAGGGACATTACACTCAAGTGGAAGTGGCAGCAAAGGTCAAAGGCAGTAAGAATGAAAAGCTTGCTGATGAGTTTATGGCGTTTATCCTAAGTGATGAATTCCAATCGGCGATGCCGACAGGCAACTGGATGTACCCAGTGACGGACGTTGAGCTACCTAAAGGTTTCGAACAACTGACGGTACCTCAGAAAGCGTTAAGCTTTAGCTCTGAAGAGATCGCCGAGAAGCGTAAGCCTTGGATTCGTGAATGGCAGAGTGCACTTACTTTTTAATTTACTTTTAAAAGAATGAACGACCTGTATTTAAAGCCATTCTTTATGTTTGGAATAGACTTTTTACGGTAAAAATCAATTTATGATAAAGAAAACGCCTAAGGTCGGTATTTGGGTCGCGATACTCATTACCGCCTTCGTGGTTTCAGCAGTAGGGGCATTGCTTAGCAATGCCCCTTCTCTTGATATCAGCCAAGTATGGTCCGATCCCTACTATTGGCATGTAACGAAGTTCAGTTTTTATCAAGCGACACTCTCAACGGTGCTGAGTGTTGGCTTTGCTATACCTATTGCACACGCCCTGTGTCGCAGACAGTTTTTTGGGCGAGCACTACTGTTAAGGCTCTTTGCGTCGACCTTAGTTTTGCCTGTGTTGGTCGGTGTATTCGGTTTGTTAGCGATTTACGGCAACAGTGGGTGGTTAGCTAAATCCTTGGCGAACTTCGACATTGAGCTCCCATTCTCGATTTATGGCCTGAATGGTATTTTGTTGGCACACGTCTTCTTCAACCTGCCTTATGCTAGTCGCTTACTTCTGCAAGCGTTAGATACCGTGCCTGCTGAGCAGCACAAGTTGTGTGCGCATTTAGGCATGAGTCATTGGAATAAATTCAAATGGGTTGAATGGCCTCGCTTAAGACAACAGTTACCCCATGTATGTGGCTTAGTCTTCATGCTGTGCTTTACCAGCTTTGCAACTGTGATGGCGCTGGGCGGTGGACCTAAATCAACCACTATCGAGCTCGCTATTTATCAGGCGATTAAATTCGACTTTGATCTGCAAGCAGGGGCTTTGCTGGCGATATGGCAAATGCTGTTATGTGGCGTGTTAGCGGTGAGTATTCAGCGCCTATCTAAGCCGATCTCAGTGACGGCGAGTCAGCTGTCGGAAGAGAAGTATTTGGTTAAAGACAGCTGGTGGTCAAAAGCTTGGGATAGCTTTTGGATCATCATGGTATCAATACTCGTATTACCGCCACTGTTGATGGTGCTTGTTAGTGGTATTAACGCTCAAGCCTTGACAGTGCTCAGCAGTGAGCCATTTTGGGCGGCGCTGATGACGTCGGTGAGAGTCGCTTTATTGGCGAGTGTTATTGCTGTTGGCATAGGTATCGCTATATTGCTCACGAGCCGAGCATGGCGCTTGCAAAACAAGACGATCAGAGCCGATAAAATCGAGCTGATCGGCACTATTATCTTGGTGACGCCGGGATTAGTGATCAGCACAGGTATCTTCTTATTGCTACGTTCATTTATCGATGTGTTCAGCTTGGCTTTCTTTATTGTGATTGCCGTAAATAGCCTAATGGCGCTGCCTTATGTGATTAAGACACTTGCCCAACCTATGTTGCATCTGTCTCAGCAATATCAATATGTGTGTGCCAGTTTAGGTATGACTGGCTTTACTCGCTTTAGGTTAGTGGAGTGGCGTGCATTGCGTAAACCGATGGCGCAGGCTTTCTCAATCAGTTTTATGTTGGCGATGGGCGATCTAAGCGCGATTGCCTTGTTTGGTAGCCAAGACTTTAGAACCTTGCCTTTGTATCTATTCCAATTGTTAGGTAGCTATCAAATGGAAGCGGCTGCTGTGGTGTCAGTGAGTTTGCTGTTACTGAGTGTTGGCAGCTTTAGTCTGATTGAATTTTTGTTTACTCGAAGCTCAAAGCTAAAGAGTTAAGGAACCTATGATGTTAGTGATGAAAGATGTGGATTACCACTATCACCAAGAGTTGTTTAGTTTTGATTTCCAAGCCGATCAGGGTGATATTGTTGCTCTGATGGGGCCAAGTGGTGCGGGTAAATCAACGCTACTCGCATTGGTTGCTGGGTTTATTGAGCCAACATCGGGTGAGATTTCAGTGGCCGGCCAGTCGCTTATTGGCAAAGAAGCACATCAGCGACCTTTGGCAATGCTGTTTCAAGAACACAACCTATTTGCTCACCTCACGGTACGTGAAAATATTGGTTTAGGGTTGCATCCTGGGTTAAAGCTTACCGCAACCCAAAAGCAATCTGTGGAACAAGCCGCAGCGCAAGTTGGTGTTGCTGAGTATTTGGATCGATTGCCTGAGCACTTATCTGGCGGTCAACGCCAACGTGTTGCCTTAGCGCGTTGTTTCGTTCAGCCTCATGATATTTGGCTACTTGATGAACCTTTCTCTGCACTTGATCCTTTGCTGCGAGAAGAGATGCTTAGCTTAGTGAAGCGATTAGCGGCAGAGCGAAATATTACGGTTTTGATGGTGACGCACCATTTAGGTGATGCGCGTAGCATTGCGAATAAATTTGTGTTCGTTACTTTGGGGAAGGTATTGGTTGAGGACTCAATTGAGGTACTCACTGTCGACCACCCTCAGCCAGAGCTGAGCTCGTTTGTTAGAGCTGGCGAGTAGTACTTAATTACCGGCAGAATCAAAAAAAGACCTAGCACGTGCTAGGTCTTTTTTTGGTAACTGATAAAGCGATGACGGATTAGTCTTCTTGTTTTAGCTCTTTCAGAATTTGGAAGATCTCACGGAAAGCCTTTGCTGGCTTGTTTGCTTTCTTCTCTTTGTTAGCTTGACGCGCCAATTGGCGAAGACGTTGACGGTCTGCTTCAGGATACATTTCCATGACTTCTGAAATAGCAGCATCACCTTCTTCAACGATACGGTCACGCAGTTGCTCAAGCTTGTGTAGCTCAGCTGTTGCTTGTGAGTGCTTGTTACGTACCTTGTCCAAAGCCGCTTGAATCGGCTCTGGGTCGATGTTACGCATGATCTTACCAATGTATTGAAGCTGGCGACGTTTTGCTTCGTTCTTAAAGCGTTGTGCGTCTTTAATCGCGAGTGCCAAATCTTCAGACAGAGGGAATTTCTCTAATACTGATGGCTTTAGGGTAACAAGTTCTTCCCCTAGTTTCTGTAGGGCTTCCATGTCCGTTTTCATTTCGGTTTTACTTACCCAGATGATTTCTTCTTCTGGTTCCCATGGAGCTTTTTGGTTTTTGCGAGCCATCTTTTCTGCCTATGTCACTATCTCAAACGAATATATTGCCTATTTTAGCAAGAATCTTGGGGAGAAAGCGAAATTCTTGTTATCCTACTTAATATTGACCTACAAAATTAGAATAGATATGGATGTAAAACAGCAAGTCGCCCAGCAAAGAGTTGATCTAGAAGCCGCAGTTGCAAAAGCGTTGGACATGGCCTCTGTGAGTGCCGACGCCGCTGAGGTCGCTATTACTAAGTCAACGGGTTTGAGTGTTTCAACACGCATGTGTGAAGTGGAAAACGTTGAATTTAATAGTGATGGTGCGCTAGGCATTACTGTTTATCGCGGCCAGAAAAAAGGCAGTGCATCTACATCTGATCTGAGTGAAAAAGCGATTGCTCAAACAGTCGCAGCTGCACTCGATATCGCTCAGTACACCTCAGAAGATCCGTTCGCTGGCCCTGCAGCAAAAGAATACATGGTGAAAGAGATTCCAGACTTGGACCTTTTTCACCCTGATGAACCAAACCCAGACTATGCCGCTGAGATTGCGATTGCTGCTGAGAAGCAAGCATTAGCTTATAGCGACAAGATCAAACAAAGTGATGGCGCGAGTTACGACAGCCACTACGGTGTTAAGGTCTATGGTAACAGCCACGGTTTGCTAGCAAGTTATGCATCTAGCCGTCATAGTACGAGCTGTTGCGTGATTGGTCAGGGTGCTAATGGTGAAATGGAACGTGACTACAGCTATACCGTTGCACGTCACCGTGATGAGCTATGGACGCCAGAGCGCGTAGGTCAAGAAGCAGCAGAAAAGACCATTAGCCGCTTAGATGCGAAAAAGCTAGCAACAGGTCAATACCCGATCATGTTCGCTAATGATGTGGCAACTGGCCTTATTGGCCACCTAGTGATGGCGATCAGCGGTGGTAACCTGTATCGCAAAGCGTCTTTCCTATTGGATCATCTAGGTCAGAAAATCTTGCCAGATTGGTTCAACATCTCTGAGCGCCCACACATCTTACGTGGCTTGGCGTCGAGCCCATTTGATAGTGAAGGGGTATTTACTCAAGATCGTGAAATCATCACCGATGGTGTGCTCGCAACTTACCTCCTAACGAGTTACGCAGCACGTAAAATGGATATGACACCGACAGGTCATGCTGGTGGTATTCATAACTGGTTCGTTAAGTCGACAGGCCAAAACTTTGAGCAGATGCTTAAAGAGTTGGGTACTGGCTTCCTCGTAACTGAAGTGATGGGCCAAGGCGTAAATACTGTCACTGGCGATTATTCTCGTGGCGCTGCAGGTTTCTGGGTTGAGAATGGAGAAATCCAATACCCAGTATCGGAAGTGACGATCGCGGGTAACCTAAAAGACATGTTCAATCAGATCGTTGCAGTGGGTAACGACGTTGAAACACGCTCTCAAATTCAGACGGGGTCGATCCTGCTTGAGTCTATGAAAGTGGCAGGCGAGTAATTCACTTAACGCCAACTTGAAGAACTAAAAAAGGGAGCCGATGGCTCCCTTTTTGTATTCAGTGTTTCGCAGTTAAAGCGGTTTATGACGACAACTTAGATAAGTATGGTCGCTAAGCCTAAGAACACCGATAGGCCAATAACATCAGTTACTGTTGTGAGTGCCATACCACCGGCTAATGCTGGGTCGATATTCATCTTCTTCAGCATCACTGGAATGGTTACACCGGCGATACCAGCCACTATCAAGTTGGTCATCATTGCGGCTGAGATGATGCCTCCCAGTATCCAGTTGCCTTTCCAAGCTACCACAATACCACCAATGATAACGGCCCATAGAACGCCGTTGAGGAAGCCGATAGCTGCCTCTTTGAATAGTAGTTCGCGTTTGTTACTGTCACCGATGTGACCGAGTGCTAAACCACGAATCACTAGAGCAACGGTTTGGTTACCAGCAACACCACCCATCGACGGTACAATCGTCATCAGAACCGCAATCGCAGCCATTTGGTCGAGCGTTGCTTCAAACATGTTGGACACAGATGCGGCAGCAAGCGCTGCTAGAACGTTAGCACCAAGCCATACGCTACGACGACGAGCCGATTTTACGACCGGTGCGAAGGTATCTTCGTCATCGTCCATACCTGCCATACTCATCATTGAGTGTTCGGCATCTTCACGGATAACATCAACCACGTCATCGATGGTGATACGACCAACGAGATGTTGGTTGCTATCGACAACCGGTGCTGAAACCCAGTTACGACGCTCAAATAAGCTCGCGATATCCGACGCGCTGGTCTCTACTGAGATGGCTTCATCTGCATCGTCCATCACTTCTGAAACGGCGATATCAGGCTGAGTCGTAATCAGTGTCGTAAGTGACAAGTTACCAATAAGGCGCTCTTCTTCATCAATGACATACAGAGCATCGGTTGCATCAGGCAGTTCGCCACGCATACGTAAATAACGCAATACAACATCGACATCGACATCACCACGAATCGTGATTACGTCGGTATTCATGATCGCACCGGCAGAATCTTCTGGGTACGACAGGGCGGTTTCAACTAGTGCACGATCGGCGGAGTCCATTTGAGAAAGGACTTCGCGAGATACATCGTCGGGCAGGCTTCGAAGTACGTACGCGACGTCATCGGTCTCCATGCCTTCGGTTGCTTCGGCCAAGGTCTCTGGTGCCATTTTTGACACAAGAGCATCTTTGACGTCTTCGTTTAGTTCATCAAGAATTTCACCGTAGTCTTCTGGATCGGTGAGTTGCCAGAGTACGTCACGACTTTTGCGAGGGGAGGCTTCTAAAAGGTGTGCAATATCCTCAGGTTCCATGTCCTGAAGTTGTCGGCGTACGTGAACAAATCGGCCGTTTTCTAGGGCTTCGCTGACTTCTTGGAGGGTTTGGTGAGCTTGGTCGAATTCTAATTGCTCTGCCATATTTTCCTCCTATCTCATTATTCTTACAATGCTTGGAATAGTAACTTAATTCTAGGGCTTATTTAAATCATAAACTTAGGTAGAACTAAGATTTAATATAGGTTGGTTCACCGTTTGAGTTTGCGGCGTTACGAGTTAAGGGTCTTGGTTACTCACCCTCATCAAATTTATCTTCGATAAGGTGGCAAACGGCATCAAGTGCTTGTTGTGAATCAGCACCCGAAGCTTGAATCGTGATGTGTTGGCCTTGGGCTGACTCCAGCATCAATAGTCCCATTACGCTGTCTGCGGTGGCACTTTTATCTTCTTCACTATGAATTGTGATAGTGGCATCAAAGCTTTGTGCAAGCTCAACCAACTTTACGGCCGCTCTAGCGTGAAGACCCAAACGGTTTTGGATCAGTACAGTTCGAGTTAATTCCATGGTTAGCCCTGTTGGTGCTTTTCTAAAGAGGTATGTCTGATTTGAACTTGATGACCAAGTTGTTCGAAGTATTCGCCAATTTTCTGCGTTAGATACACCGAGCGGTGCTTACCACCAGTACAACCAATGGCTACCGTTAGGTAACTACGATTGTTTTTCTCTAACATTGGTAGCCACTGCTCAACAAAGCCTTGAATTTGTTGTTTGAGTTCAATCACTTCTTGATGCTGCTCTAGGAAGGAGTGAATCGGAGCATCAAGGCCTGTCATTGGTCGTAAGTCAGGTTCCCAGTGAGGGTTTGGTAAGAAGCGAACATCAAACACGTAGTCGGCATCGCTTGGCAGACCAAATTTAAAGCCGAAAGATTGAAAGACAATGATTAGTTCTTGCTTCTCTTTGCCTTCGACTTTAAAGCGCACTTTTTCACTCAACTCGTAGAGGTTACAGTCACTGCTATCAATCACAATGCTGGCTTGCTCTGCTAGAGGGCTGAGAAGTGTCTTTTCTAAATCAATAGCCTGCTCTAGAGAAAGTTTCTCTTGGCCAATTGATAAAGGGTGGATTCTGCGGGTTTCGCTGTAGCGCTTAAGGAGTGTCTGCTTGCTGGCATCGAGGAACAATACATCAACATCGATGTTTGTAGCTAACTCGAGTTGCTCGAGCGTGTCGGTGACTAACTGAGGCTCTTTCGGTAGGTTACGTATATCAATACTTACCGCAACGTTTTGGTTGCTTTCGCGTACCGATTCGACAAAGTTGTTGAGCAGGTTTACTGGTAGATTATCGACACAGTAATACCCCAAGTCTTCTAGGACTCGTAACGCAACACTTTTACCGGCCCCTGATTGGCCACTAACCACGATTAATCGCATGTTATTGCTCGCAAGTTGGCACTTGAATCATGATGTCGTAAAGCTCTTGATCGCTCTGAGCATTACGCAGCTGTTTAAGAGTCTGCTTGTCGTTTAGTCGTTCTGCCATACAAGAAAGGGTTTTTAGATGCTCTTTACACTGTTCACTTGGAACCAGTAGAGCAAATAGTAGGTCGACAGGACGGTTATCAATCGCATCAAATTCGATCGGATCTTGGCATTGCAGTAATACAGCAATCGCTTTATCACTGACATTCATACGAGCATGGGGAATGGCGATACCATTACCAATACCGGTACTGCCCATCTTCTCGCGGCTCAACATGCATTCGAATAGCTCTGTTGAATCTTGACCACAGCTCTCTGCTGCGATTTGACTGATGAGCTCAAGAGCTCTCTTTTTGCTTGTGCATTGGACTGCACTTTTGGTGCAGTCCAATGAAAGTACTTCGCTTAATTGCATGTTAGTGACTACTTAGCTTTTCTTTGTGCTTGTTGAGTTGGCGAACGAGTTTATCAACCAACGCATCAATCGCAGCATACATGCTTTCATCTGTTGCTGTTGCATGAATCTCGCCTTGGTTTACGTGAAGGGTCGCTTCTGCAATTTGATTGATTTTCTCAACTTTTAAAACAACCTGAACACTATTGATATGATCAAAGAAGCGTTCAAGCTTGTCGAATTTGGTGTGAACATAGTCTTGCATTGAATCGGTAAGATCAACGTGATGGCCTTGAATATTGATTTGCATAGACTTTCCTTTTCAGTTGGTGCCCGATAATAGCGATTGAGTTAAGAGTGACTCAATTTGCTTATAGTAGGCGTTTACGCTGACTCGATGGGGCAATGCCCAGAGACTCACGGTATTTCGCTATCGTACGTCTAGCTACCTGAATTCCTTGGTCAGCCAGTAAAGCAGCTATCTTGCTATCACTGAGAGGCTTAGCGGTATTTTCTGCCGCAACAAGCTTCTTAATGAGTGCTCGAATTGCTGTCGATGAACATTCACCGCCATTGTCAGTACTGACATGGCTCGAGAAAAAGTATTTCAGTTCGAAGATGCCACGAGGCGTATGCATGAACTTTTGAGTCGTCACACGAGAGATCGTGGATTCGTGCATATCAACGGCTAAAGCAACATCGTTGAGTACCATTGGCTTCATCGCTTCTTCGCCATGTTCGAAGAAATCGCGCTGATGTTCAACAATGCATCGCGCAACTTTGAGTAGCGTCTCATTTCGGCTTTCTAAGCTTTTGATTAACCACTTCGCCTCTTGCAAGTTCGAGCGAATGTATTGGTTATCGGCGCTGTTGCCTTTACTGCCTAAATCAGCGTACTGCTGATTGACTTTCAGCTTTGGCACGCTGTCAGGGTTAATGGTCACTAACCATTTACCTAGGTCTTTAAATACCGACACATCAGGAACCACATATTCGGTTTCGTCTGGCGTAATCTTGCTGCCAGGTCGTGGGTCCAGTTGTTGAATGAGCTGCAGAACCTCACGTAGCTCTGCTTCCTTCAACTTGGTTTCCTTGATCACGAGTTTGTAATCACGGTTACCGAGTTGGTCGATATGGCTAGTAAGTACTAACTTAGCCTCTTCAAGCCAAGGTGTGTCTTGTGGGAAAGTCGCCAGTTGTAGCAGTAAGCAATCTTGCAGGTTAACAGAGCCAACGCCCAATGGGTCAAATTGCTGAATTCGTTTGCGAACGGCTTCGATCTCATCAAGTTCAATGTCTTCACTATCGAAATTTTCAAGGATGTCTTCACAAGACACGGTGAGGTAGCCATAGTCATCGATGGCATCGATTAGCGCGAATGCAATGCTTCGGTCTGTTTCTGTGAAGGGGGTCAGGTCGAGTTGCCAAAGTAGGTAATCGTGCAGGCTTTGGGTGGTTTCACCTTGATAGACAGGCATGTCGTCATCGATCGCAATCCCAGTGTTACCTGTATTTGCGCTGTAGACATCTTCCCAAGTTGTGTCGATCTCGAGTTCGTTACCAATCTCTGATTTTTCGATTAAGTCTGAGCTGTCAGGTAAGTCTTGCTCTGCGGCTTCAACTGTTTCTTTCTCGTCACTGCTAGGCTTTTCTTCCGATGATGGCGTTTCTTCATTGCCTTCTTCGACATCGAGTAGTGGGTTAGATTCAAGTGCTTCTTGGATCTCTTGTTGCAAATCTAAAGTAGACAACTGCAACAAACGAATCGCTTGCTGCAATTGAGGAGTCATTGCTAACTGTTGGCCTAGCTTAAGTTGTAATGAGGGTTTCATTCAGTGTTACTTACCTAGTTATTATTCTTAGAACTCTCGATACTCTCTATATAATCATAGACGGAATTGTTCGCCTAGATAAACTTGTTTAACTTGTTCGTTATTGAGAACATCTTCAGGAGTACCCTCTGCGATCAGGTGTCCTTGGCTCACGATGTAGGCCTTTTCACACACGTCTAATGTTTCACGAACGTTGTGGTCGGTAATCAAAACACCCAAACCGCGATCGCGCAGGTGTTCAATGATTTTCTTGATATCGATAACCGAGATCGGGTCAACACCAGCAAACGGTTCGTCTAGCAAGATAAACTGAGGGTTCGCTGCAAGAGCGCGAGCGATTTCAACACGACGACGTTCACCACCCGATAGGGCCATACCATTACTGTGACGGATATGTTGGATGTGGAACTCTTCTAGAAGGTCTTCTAGCTTATCCTGACGCTGCTCATTGGTCATCTCATCACGGGTCTGTAACACCGCCATGATGTTGTTCTCTACAGACAGCTTACGGAAGATAGACGCTTCTTGAGGCAAGTAACCGATACCAAGTCGCGAACGGCTATGCATTGGTAAGATACTGATATCTCGGTCATCAATGCTGATGGTACCTTCGTCACGTGCAACTAAGCCTACAATCATGTAGAAAGAAGTCGTTTTACCGGCACCATTAGGACCAAGCAAGCCGACAATCTGGCCTGACTCAACCTGCAGGCTTACGTCAGTCACTACTTTACGTTTGCTGTATGTTTTCGCTAGGTTTTGTGCTTTTAGAACGGCCATGGCTACTTATTCACTTCCGTTGGTTGTAAAACCGTTGATACTCGTTTGTTCTCACCACTGTCAGCGACTAGCTTCTGAGAGCCAATCTGGTAAGTGATTTTAGAGCCTCGGATGATACTGCCATCTTGAGATAGCATCGCATTCTTGGTCATTATCAGTTTGTCAGCAACAAGCTGGTAATGTAGGTCGTCAGCTTCACCGTAGAGCGTCTTTCCATCATCAGTCAGTTGAGAGAAGGTCGCCGGTTTACCGAAGCCTTGAATCTCTTCAATCTCACCATTTACGGCGTTGCGGGTAACAATCACCTTATCTGCATTGATATTGATGCTGCCTTGTTTCAGGTTTACATCACCAATGAAGGTTACTTGGTTACTTTTCATATCCAATTGCTGGCTGTCTGAGTCAATGTAGACAGGTTGCTCGCTATCCGAAGATAGGGCGTAGACATTTGGTGCCGCAAGAGTCAAAGCGAATAAACTAAGGTGTAAGAGTTTCATATCTACCTTGAACAGAATTAAAGAGAGTCGCATTGTTGGTACCGAAGTTACCTTTTATTGCTTGACCCTCATTTTCAAAAAATGTACCGATCATATGGACCGGAGTATCTGAATAAAAATCTCGGCTTTTCAGCTCAATCACCATTTTTTCAGTGGTCATTGTATCGAAGCTTGCCCCTGGCAGTAGATTCTTTGCCACAACGTTGTCATAAAAAGTGACAACCTGATTTTCATCCATAATCGCGCGATCAGCGGTGACTTGCCATTCAATCGTATGCCCTTCACGGAATACCGAGAGAACAGGGTTTTGAAAGTGCGTGTTGCCAACCACTGAGAAGTGTTCTAAATACGTCGATTCAACTTGGTAGCTGCGAATACCTGACTCATCGTAACTGATGTTGTTGAGGCTGTTGCCGCTAAAAGCAGGTAGCTCCAAATTCGGAGCCACTTGTATCGTCGATGTTTGCTCTTTGTCGAACAAGTAGTAGGTCGACCAAGAGGCAATAAATATTAGTATTAAATAGATAATACGAGTAAAACTCATATGCTTAAACCTTTATGCACGTCGAGTTCATTTCTTGCTTGTAAAATAAGGTCGCAGACTTCACGTACTGCACCGTGACCACCATTGATGGTTGTCACATAGTTTGCTCGCTGTACAAGTAGCGGGTGACCATCTGCTACACAAACCTTCAAGCCAACTTTTTCCATTACCGGCCAGTCGATCAGGTCATCGCCGATGTAACCAGTGTTCTCAGGATTAACAGAAAGCTTATCGCAAATGTCTTGGTAAGCCTTAACTTTATCGTCTTGGCCTTGATAAATAAGTTTGATACCGAGAGCTGTCATTCGATTTTCAACAATCTGAGATTTACGGCCTGTGATGATTGCGATTTCAATGCCCGCGTTCATCAGTGATTTGATGCCGTAACCGTCACGAGTGTGAAAGGTTTTCAGCTCTTCACCATTGTTGCCCATGTAGATACGACCATCAGAGAATACGCCGTCTACATCGCAAATTAGGAGTTTGATGTCTTTTGCGATAGCAAATACATCTGAGTCAACAGTGCCGTAGAGAGTTTCGACTGTCTGTGTCATTACATTACTCCAGCTTTCAATAAATCATGCATGTTTAGAGCACCAACTAGTTTGCCATCTTGGCATAGCATCAAGCCATTGATGCTTTTAGCTTGCATTAAGTTTAAACCCTCAACCGCAAGCATGTTCGGATCGGCAACCGTAGGGTTTAGCGTCATCACATCGCCAATTTGAGTGCTATGAATATCAACGCGTTTATCTAAGATACGGCGTAAATCACCATCGGTAAAAATACCGGCCATTTGACCATCCTGATCAACGATGGCCGTCATGCCCAAGCCTTTCTGAGATATCTCTAGTAAAGCATCTCTTACTAGAGCATCAGGTGCAACGACAGGGAGTGCATTGCCTGTGTGCATGATGTCGTCTAGTTTCAATAGTAGCTGACGACCTAAAGCGCCACCTGGGTGAGATAGGGCAAAGTCTTGAGCCGTGAAGCCTCGAGCTTGTAAAAGTGCAACGGCTAATGCATCACCCATTACTAGGGTAGCAGTGGTGCTGGTTGTTGGGGCTAAACCTAGCGGACACGCTTCTTCCGGCACCGAAATTTGTAAATGGATATCAGACAAGGTCGCCATATTCGATGCAGGCTTACCTGTCATGCTGATGATCTTGATGTTCAAACGCTTCAACACAGGAAATAAGCTAAGAATTTCACCTGATTCACCTGAGTTCGAAATTGCAATCACGATATCACCCGGTTCGATCATGCCTAAGTCACCGTGTGCCGCTTCACCTGGGTGAACGAAGAAAGCTGATGTACCCGTACTTGCTAGCGTTGCTGCGATTTTGTTGCCGATATGACCGGATTTACCCATGCCCATTACAACCACTTTACCCTTGTTGTTTAGGATTAAGTCGCAAGCTTTGCAAAAATCATCATTAAAATATTGGTCCAATTGAGTGAGACCTGCAACTTCAGTTTCCAAAACTTGTTTGGCAACACTGCGATAATCAAATGGCTGAGACATCAAATACTCCAAGTACGGAAAGTTAAGTCAACAATTAAGCCGACATGTTCATTAGTAGGTAGCTTTGGTAAGCCACGAACGTCACGATTAACACGCCACCTTCAATACGATTCACACTGCGTGATTTACCTAGCGCCATCACAACAAGTAGCAGAGATACACCTAGCATTACCCAGAAGTCACGACCCATCGCAAATTCGCTCAAGATAGAAGGGTTTAGGATGCCTGGAATACCCATAACAGCCAGAATGTTGAATACGTTTGAGCCAATGATGTTACCCACGGCCATATCGTCTTCGCCTTTCATTACACCTGCAAGTGATGCAGCAAGCTCAGGTAGACTCGTACCAACGGCAATAATGGTTAAACCAATCACAAGGTCGCTCATGCCGAAGAACTTAGCGATGATCACGGCATTATCAACCAGCATATCAGCGGCTAAAGGAAGGATGATAAGACCAATTACTACCCACATTGCAGCTTTCGGGTTACTAACGCCCTCTGGAATCTCTGATTCTTGTTCATCAAGAAACGCATCGCCGTTCTTTTTCTCACTGCGGCTGATTTGCAGCATGGCAAACAAAAACGCACCGAATAGAACAAATAGCAATACGCCTTCGTAGAAACCTAAGTGGTTATCCCAAAGCAGTGCGCCAGCTAGTAAAGTGACACCAATCATGAGTGGTAGTTCACGGCGAATCACAGCGGAGCTGATTGATAGCGGCTTGATAAGCGCAGTGATACCTAAAATTAGCGCAATGTTGGCAATGTTTGAGCCTAAAACATTTCCGACCGCAGTATCTGTTTTGCCATCAAGTGCAGCGGTTGCAGAAACCATCATTTCTGGAGCTGAAGAGCCCATTGCAAGAATCGTCATACCGATAACTAATGGTGAGATACCGAAGTTGCGAGCAAGAGCTGCGGCGCCGTAAACCAGCTTATCTGCACTCCACACCAAAAAACCTAGACCGATAATAAGAAACGCAATCGCTTCAAGCATGATGATTCCTAAAAAATTAATAAAAAACGGAGAATTAACCGCTAATTTTGACCTGTTGGTAGATAAAAGGGAAGTCACTCAGTAAATTAATTACCACTTAGCGACTGAGAAAGAGATCTGAAAAGATAATTTTCTAATGCTTTCATATCCCTGCATAGATTCCTGTTTAATATGAATTAATTGAACAGTGCTTTTAATTCTAAAGTAGACTCATTATTATTGCAGCCATAATTGGCGTTTTTTAAAGCAAGGAAACTACAAGAGTATGTCGAATACTGAACTTGTAAAAGTTAAGAACCTTAGCTTCTCACGCGGTGATCGCGTTATTTTTGACGACATCAGTTTAGAGGTCCCTCAAGGCAAGATTACTGCCATCATGGGGCCATCAGGGATCGGTAAAACAACTTTACTGCGTTTGATTGGTGGACAATTGCCTCCAGATAACGGTGAAGTTTGGTTTGATGGCGACAATATCCCAACTCTATCTCGTCGAAAGCTTTATCAAGCACGTAAAAAAATGAGCATGCTCTTTCAATCGGGTGCACTTTTTACGGATCTCAATGTCTTTGATAATGTGGCGTTTCCACTGCGTGAGCACACTGAACTTAACGAAAAATTTATTCGTACTATCGTTTTACTTAAGCTTGAGGCTGTAGGATTACGTGGTGCAGCGCAGTTAATGCCGAGTGAGTTGTCTGGCGGAATGGCTAGGCGTGCCGCATTGGCGCGTGCTATTGCACTGGATCCAGAACTGATCATGTACGATGAGCCCTTTGTCGGCCAAGACCCAATTACAATGGGTGTGTTGGTTGAACTTATTCGCAACCTCAATCAAGCCTTGGGCTTAACGTCTATCGTCGTTTCTCATGATGTTCCTGAGGTGATGAGTATCGCGGATTGGGTTTACCTACTCGCAGATGGCAAAATCATTGCTGCTGGGTCACCGGAAGAGTTGTACAACAATGACGATCCGAGAGTGCAGCAATTTTTGCAAGGCGAAGCTGATGGCCCTGTGCCATTTAGGTTCCCAGCGCAAAGTCTTGAAAAGGATTTGTTTTAATATGATTGCTAAAACTATTGCAGGTGTCGGTAAGCGAACACTTGCGATCTGTGAGTCATTTGGTCGAGCAAGCCTGATGTTATTCGGGGCTTTGTTTGGCATCCCGCGACTAAAAAACTTCCCTTTATTAGTTAAACAACTTTATAGCGTTGGCGTTCAGTCATTGGCTATTATTTTAGTTTCGGGCTTGTTCATTGGCATGGTATTAAGCCTGCAAGGTTATGTCGTGTTAATTGACTACGGCGCTGAGGGCAACCTTGGCCAAATGGTCGCGCTTTCATTACTACGAGAGCTTGGCCCTGTGGTCACGGCGCTGCTGTTTGCAGGTCGCGCGGGTTCAGCACTGACCGCTGAAATCGGTTTGATGAAAGCAACGGAGCAGATCTCCAGTTTAGAAATGATGGCCGTTGATCCTCTAAAGCGCATTATTGCACCACGCTTGTGGGCTGGACTTATCTCTATGCCTCTACTGGCGATGATCTTTATGGCGGTCGGTATTTGGGGCGGCCAGTTAGTCGGTGTTGATTGGAAAGGCATTGACCACGGCAGCTTTTGGTCTGCGATGCAGTCTTCTGTTGAGCTAGGTCGAGATATCGGTAACAGCATGATCAAATGCATGGTCTTTGCTATCACCGTAACTTGGATCGCTCTTTTCAATGGTTATGATGCGGTACCGACCTCTGAAGGTATTAGTCAAGCAACCACACGTACAGTAGTACACTCTTCTCTAGCGGTATTAGGGCTAGATTTTGTTCTTACCGCATTGATGTTTGGGAATTAATCATGCAACAAACTCGAAAGTTAGAATTATGGGTCGGCACCTTTGTTATAGCCGGAATTTGCGCAATCTTAATCATGATCTTTCAAGTCGCTGACGTAAAAGGGCTGGGTTCAAACCATACTTACAATCTGAAAGCGACCTTTGACAACATTGGTAGCCTAAAAGTTCGTTCTCCAGTGAAGGTTGGTGGCGTAGTTGTTGGTCGTGTGAAAAGCATTGAGCTTGATACCGAAAGCTATCTGCCTGTGGTTGAAATGTCGATTGATGCGAAGTATTCACAGTTTCCTGATACCTCTAGTGCTCAAATCTTAACGTCAGGTTTAATCGGTGAGCAGTACATCAGTTTAGTTCCAGGCTTCATTTTTGACGATGAAGAGATGTTGGTTGATGGTGATTCGATTGAAGACACTAAATCGGCATTGGTACTCGAAGATTTGATTGGCCAAGTGCTGTATAGCGTTGGCGGCTCTGATGACAATAAAGCTGAGGAATAGGATGATGTTGAAAACGATGAAACACTTGAAAATAGGGTTTTTCGCTGTAATGGCCTTGTTGGTTTCAACTCAAGCTTTTGCGGATGCAACTATTGATAAAACGCAGCCTTACCAAATGATGACGCAAGTCGCTGAGGTGGCATTTGAGCGTTTGAAGAGCGAACAAGACAATGTCCACAAAGATCCAGAATTACTCAAAGTGATCGTGGAAGAAGAGTTGATGCCTTATGTGAATGCTCAATATGCAGCACTTAAGTTGCTGGGGTCAAACTTGAAAGGCGCGGATAGAAAAGATGTGCGTGTATTTATCGATGCATTTCGCAAGTACCTAGTGTCTTCATACGCACAAGTGTTAACTCAATACACGGACCAAACCATCGAGTTTGGCCCTGAACCAAAAATTAAAGCAGACAGCCGTATCACCAATATCAAGGTTGATATCATTGATACGCCAAGACCTAACATCAAATTGGAATTCAAACTTCGTAAAGACAAAAAGTCTGGCGAGTGGAAAGCATTTGATATGGTTGCGGAAGGGATTAGCCTGCTGTCGAGCAAGCAATCAGAGTGGAATACTAAGATTCGTCAAGACGGTATCTTAGCGGTTGCTGACGAGCTAGAGAAACTGGCTGCACAGCCGATTCGCTTTGAGAGTAATAAATAATGAGCCAATCTCAATGGCAAGCGCTAAGCTCTATAGAGTATCAGCTTCTCGGAGATATCGACCGAGACAGCGTTCCTGCAATCTGGCGTATATTGGAAAAGTGGCAAACAACGGAATCGAGCGTTGAAATTGACCTTAGCCATATAAATCGAGTCGATTCAGCAGGAATGGTGATGCTAATTCACTTATTAGAGCATGCAAAAAATCAAAACTGTCATATAATGCTCAGTTTCGTGCCAGAACAATTACGAACGTTGTTCCAATTGAGCAATATCCAGCCAATGATGGCAGAACACATAAAAAATTAGGCAGGAGCTATTTGTGGACAGCACAAAAGTACAAGAATTATTAGCAGAGGCACTGAACCTTCAAGAGATTATCGTGAAAGGTGAAGGCAGTCATTACGAAGTTGTTGCGGTTGATCCATGTTTTGACGGCATGAATCGAGTTAAGAAGCAGCAACTAATCTACGGCCCACTAATGGAACACATTCAACGCAATGACATCCATGCTCTTTCTATCAAGGCATTCACGCCGGAAGAGTGGGAACGTGATAAGAAACTGATGTCACTTTAAGGTTTATGATGGAAAAGTTTCGAGTTATTGGATCAGACAAGCCGTTAAGCGGTGAAGTGACGATCTCTGGCGCAAAGAACGCAGCGCTACCAATCCTATTTGCTTCAATTCTTGCTGAAGAGCCAGTGGAAGTAAGTAACGTTCCTCATCTACGTGACATCGATACTACGATGGAACTGCTAAAGCGTTTAGGCGCGAAAGTATCACGTAACGGAAGCGTTCATGTTGATGGCAGCGAAATTAATGAATTTTGTGCGCCTTACGATTTAGTAAAAACAATGCGTGCTTCTATCTGGGCTTTAGGTCCTCTCGTTGCTCGTTTTGGTGAAGGCCAAGTGTCACTTCCTGGCGGTTGTGCAATTGGTGCTCGCCCTGTTGATCTGCATATCCATGGCCTAGAGCAACTAGGTGCAACCATTACATTGGAAGATGGTTATGTGAAAGCAAGTGTTGATGGCCGTTTGAAAGGCGCGCACATCGTGATGGATAAAGTAAGCGTAGGCGCTACGATCACTATCATGTGTGCAGCAACACTCGCAGAAGGTAAAACGGTATTAGATAACTCAGCGCGTGAGCCTGAGATTGTTGATACGGCTGATTTCCTTAACAAACTGGGTGCGAAGATTTCTGGCGCAGGTACAGATACGATTACTATCGAGGGCGTTGAGCGTCTAGGTGGTGGTCAACACTCTGTGGTTGCAGACCGTATTGAAACGGGTACTTTCCTTGTTGCTGCAGCGGTTTCTGGCGGTAAAGTCGTTTGTCGTAACACTAACGCTCATCTTCTTGAAGCTGCCTTAGCGAAGCTTGAAGAAGCGGGTGCGAAGGTTGAAACGGGCGAAGACTGGATCAGTCTTGATATGACAGGTCGTGAGCTTAAAGCGGTGAAAATCGTAACGGCACCACACCCTGGTTTCCCAACCGACATGCAAGCTCAGTTTACTCTGCTTAACATGATGGCGAAAGGTAGCGGTGTGATCACTGAAACCATCTTCGAAAACCGTTTCATGCATATTCCTGAACTTCAGCGAATGGGCGCAAAAGCGGAGATTGAAGGTAATACAGCTATCTGTGGTGAAACCGAGCAGTTGAGCGGCGCTCAAGTAATGGCAACGGATCTTCGTGCATCAGCGAGTCTTGTTATTGCTGGTTGTATCGCACAAGGCGAAACCATCGTTGACCGTATCTATCACATCGATCGTGGCTACGATAAGATTGAAGATAAGCTTTCAGCGCTGGGCGCAAACATTACCCGATTTCGTGACTCAAACTAACTTAGGTTAGTAAATTCATGAATCAGTAAAATGAAAACACAAAAGTCGGAACCTTGGTTTCGGCTTTTTTATAGTTGTATTTACCGCAAGTGAACCTGTTTGCTTATTATAAAGTGAATAGGTGGGTAAGCTTTGCGGTTGTGAGGAACAAAATGATAGCAATATTACGTATTTTCGCATTGGCGATATTTGCGATTCTTATGTTTGTATTCGGCTGTGGCTATTGTCTACTTAGCCCACGTAACCCAAAGCACGTATTTACCTTTGGTCGTTACTTCGGTCGTATGTCGAAAGTGTTTGGTATCAAGCTAGAGCTGCGTATCCCTGAAGATGCTTACTCTCGTGGCCAACATGTTTATGTTGCGAACCATCAGAATAACTGGGACCTGTTCACGGTATCATCGGCTGTGACGCCTAAAGTGGTAACAGTTGGTAAGAAAAGCCTAGCGTGGATGCCTTTGTTTGGTCAGCTTTACTGGTTGACGGGTAATATCCTAATTGACCGTGCAAACCGCAGCAAAGCGGTTGGTACAATCGATCAAGTGGTTGATAACCTGAAAGGCAGTGATGTTTCGGTATGGATGTTCCCTGAAGGAACGCGTTCACGAGGCCGTGGTCTGTTGCCATTTAAAACTGGCGCTTTTCATGCTGCGATTGGCGCTGGCTTACCAATTATCCCTATCGTGTGTAGTTCTACAGGTGGCGTTAAGCTGAACCGTTGGAACAATGGCCACGTGATTGTGGAAATGCTAGACCCAATTAATACTGAAGGCTACGACAAGTCGAACGTTCGTGAATTAGCAAACCTAACTCGTGAACAGATGGCGGCTAAGTTGGAAGAGCTAGACAAAGAAGTGATTGAGCTTAATAAGAAGTAGCTTAAACGCAGAAAACGAATAATAAAAAAGGTTGCCTAGTTGGCAACCTTTTTTTATCTCATCAGGGCTTAGTTCAGCACTAAGCCACTGATTAAATAGGGTGAAACCTATTTGCGAACTGCAATAGCTTCGATCTCGATACCAACATCTTTTGGTAGACGAGCTACTTCAACACATGAACGTGCAGGGTAGTTTGCAACGCCGTGCTCATCAAAGAATTTACCGTAAACTTCGTTTACTGTGCCGAAGTCGTTTAGGTCTTTAACGAATACAGTTAGCTTAACGATGTCTTTTACAGTCAGGCCAGAAGCTTCTACAACCGCTTTAACGTTGTCTAGAGATTGGCGTGCTTGCTCTGCGATATCAGCAGATACTTCACCAGTTGCTGGGTTTACTGGGATTTGACCAGAAGTCAGTACCATGTTGCCAAGGTCAACGCCTTGTACGTATGGGCCGATTGCAGCTGGAGCCGATTCTGTGTGAGGTACTTTAGTCATTGGTTTATTCCATCAGTTATTAGATAAAAATCGTTTTTCAGTGTGCCTACAAACCGTGGCTAGGTAAAGCGCAAAATACCCCGCACGGGCGAGGTATTTCATAGTTTTTACATTTATTGCGTGCTACGCGAAAGCTTATCTTTCGGTTACGATTTCGCGAGAGAAGACTTTTTCGCAGTACTTACATTTCAGGCGAATGTCTTCATTCTTTTCAAAGATCATAAAGCTGCTCTCAACCGGCTCGTTGTGAGTAATGCAGTTGGTGTTGGGACACTCAAACACATCGTTGATCTGCTCAGGCAGTTCAAGCGCTAGCTTCTTAACCACTTCGTAATCTTCGATTTGGTTTACCGTCGCATGAGGTGCGTACAGTGCTAACTTGTTTGCTTGCTCTTCGGTGATAAACACATTCTCAATTTTAAGTAAGTCTTTACCGCCAAGTGCTGAAGAAGGCAGGTTCAAACCAATAGTGACACGCTGATGAGAGTTGTGCATATCAAACAGTTTTAGCACCTTGATCCCGATGTTTGCTGGGATATGGTCGATAACGGTACCGTTCTTGATTGCTTCAACTTTTAATTGAGTCTCTTTAGACATGATATCTCTCCTCTACAGCGTTTCGTTAAGAACAAGGGCTAGTAATGCTTCACGCGCGTAAACACCATTTTCAGCTTGCTGGAAGTAGTAAGCGTAAGGTGTTTTATCGACATCGACAGTGATTTCATCAACGCGAGGAAGTGGGTGCAGTACCTTCAAGTTATCACGTGCATTTTCTAATAGAGCAGCCGTTAGGATGTAGGCTGACTTGATGTGTGCGTATTCCGACTCATCAAAGCGTTCTTTCTGTACGCGAGTCATGTATAGAACATCCAGCTCAGGAATCACACCTTCCATGTCGGTCAGTAGTTGGTATTTGATGCCAGCTTCATCAAGCTCTTCACAGATGTAATCAGGCATAGCCAATGCTTCTGGCGCTACAAAGTAGAAACAGATGTTATCGAACTTAGCCAGTGCTTGAGTGAGAGAGTGAACCGTGCGGCCGTATTTAAGGTCACCAACGAACGCCACATTAAGGTTGTCTAGGCGGCCTTGTGTCTCTGCGATAGAGAACAGATCAAGCAGAGTCTGTGTTGGGTGTTGGTTAGCACCATCACCAGCGTTGATGACAGGGACACCATTTGAGAACTCTGATGCTAGGCGCGCTGCACCTTCTTGTGGGTGACGCATTACGTAAGCATCAACGTAGGAAGAGATAACCTGTACTGAGTCTGCTAGCGTTTCGCCCTTTTTTGCCAGTGAGGTGTTACCGCCGCTGTCGAAACCAATCACATCACCACCGATGCGTTGAATCGCAGTTTCAAAAGAGAGACGAGTTCGTGTTGAAGGTTCGAAGAAGCAGCTCGCCACAACTTTGTTCTTGATAAGTTCTGGGTTTGGTTCTGCTTTAAGCTGACCAGCCGTTTGAACAATTAATTCTAGCTCTTCACGAGAAAGCTCTGGAATTGAGATGATGTGCTTTTGATAGAGCGAATTCGCCATGATCTTCTTCCCCACAATAATGTATTGGCCACAAAAAAGCCCCCCATAATGGGAGGCTTTAAAAAAGTGCTGAAAAGCAGAATAGACCGCCTGGCAAGCATGCTAGCTTGCGAGCAATATTAGGTGTTTTCACAATCTTATTATGTGTGATCACAATATTGGTTGGCGTCATTTTCACTACTCTCAGACAAATTGCCGAGAATTATACGCTTTCAATTTGTGAGCGCAAGCGATTACATCAAGCTTTTGTTTACTTTCACTATTCTCAATTAACCGAGTGTTGCGACCATAACGGCTTTGATGGTGTGCATGCGATTTTCTGCTTCATCAAACACAATAGAGTAGTCAGATTCAAACACTTCATCCGTCACTTCCAAACCGTTCATACCATATTTATCAGCTACTTGCTGACCGATAACGGTCTCATTATTGTGGAAAGCGGGTAAGCAATGCATGAATTTCACTTGAGGGTTGCCCGTCAGTTTAATCACATCCATATTCACTTGATATGGTTTCATCACTGCCACACGTTCATCCCAAGCTTCTGGTGCTTCGCCCATCGATACCCAAACATCGGTGTAGAGGAAGTCACAGCCTTTTACGCCTTCAGCAACGTCTTCAGTCAGCGTGATTTTAGCGCCGGTACTTTGCGCGATAGCTTGGCACTCTTCGACAAGTTGTTCTTCTGGCCAGAAGGCTTTTGGCGCGACAAGACGAATATCCATGCCCATCTTGGCAGCTCCTACTAATAG